>JBBQJE010000034.1:0-20095 GCA_038325635.1 Bacteroidales bacterium | reverse complement strand
AATCCGTACCGGCGGACCCCAGGAGCCAAATCCGGAGGAGACGTAAAATGTGGTGTTGCCCTTTTGTTTCAATCCCCAGCTAACTTCAAAAATGGCTTTGGTAATGAAGTTGAACGGCCACATTTGTCCGTGGTGGGTATGGCCTGAGAGATGTAAATCGGCTCCGACCTCCACGGCCTCATCCAGATGGAAAGGCTGATGGTTCATCACGATGATGGGCTTGGAATGATCCAGACCTTTGGTCAGTTCTTTCAATTCGTGCGGACCGGTGGCTTCACCCATCCTGCGACTATCACGGTCGTCACGACCCACCAGCTGTATTCCGTCGCCAAGCGTAACCACCTCGTCACGAAGCACTTTAATGTTGATGCTTTGTAGATAGGGCAAGGTATGCTGGATGCCACCAATGTATTCGTGATTTCCGGGGATGGCATAAACTCCAAGCGGAGTGCGTATCTCCTGAATGTGTTTCCCGAGATTTTTTCGCAAGGCCGGACCAATATCCCCGTCAACAAGGTCCCCACAAAGAAGCACCAAATCCGGCTTTGCCTCCTTGATAATCCGAACCAGCTTCAACTCCTGCCGCTCTCCAATCAATGCCCCCAAATGGATGTCAGAAGCCATCAGAATTTTCAGGTTGGTAGTTCCTGTTACCTTTTTATGTATCGTTAGAGGAATCTCCCTAACCCTGGTTGTTAGCGCGTTAATATACCCACCAATAACAAGTATGGTAACAACCCCAATGACGGAATACCCCAAATTGAGCTTCCCGGTAGGTGAAAATACCGGCAGAAAGTGGAAAAAATAATCGGCAGCTCGGATCAAATCTATTAGCAGCAGCGCTAAAAGAAAGTAAAACATAAAAGCCAGCCAAAAAGCACCTACTCGATAAATCCATTCGCTTACAATTGACGAAGCAGCACGTTCCCAGAACATTCCAACCAAAAAAGAGGAGGCAACCGTCCAGAAAATTATCGTAAACCATCTCTTTATGGTAGGATTACATGAAAATACCATCAACCCTCGTGAGAACACAAAGTAATTAATGGATGAGTATATCAGCAGGACGATGCTGAAAAATAATATAAATGTGAGTGCTCTCATTTCAGAAATTTTAGTTGTCCAAAACTATCAATTATTTTTTGGGTATAAATCCCATCCGGCCAATTTGACTATATTTGCCGGATCATCACAACAAACTATTTTTTGAATGCGCTTTCGGATCACAACCATCTTTTTTACGACACTGCTACTGCTATCTTGTAACAGCGGAACAAACTGCTATGAGTCGAACGAGACACTGATGGTTACCACTTTTATTGGCAACCAATCTACTAAAATCGGTCCGCTCGTCATAACAGGATACGGGAAAAATGCGGTCGGTGATACATTATTTAACCTTAAAGATTCTGCCCTCCTAAAAAGAGTCACATTACCGCTGTCACTGACATCCGATTCAACAGGTTTTATTGCCTTTTTCAATAATAAATCCACTATTTTTTGGGTTCGGCATTCCATGGATATTAAGTTTATATCACAAAGTTGCGGCTTTGCGCCCTATTACCTTATAAATGCGACCAAGTACCTCGGGCTGATTGATTCATTACGGGTTTCTCAACCAATTGTTGATCCAAAATCTACAGAAACTTTTTCTACCAATGGGCAAAATATTACAATATATCTTCATCTTACTGCTTATTAGTCCGATTTCGGGCTTCGGGCAAAAAAAGAAAGAGGTGTGGAGGTACGAAGGACCCCGCATTGGAATAGATTTGTCGCGTTTCCTGTTGCCATCCATCCAAAAGGCAACAAAGGCTGGATTTGAAATACAAGCAGATTATCCGTACAAAGGCAATTGGTTCCCTACCGTGGAAGCTGGTTATCTTAGTGTTGACGATAATAAAGATGCCTTCCATTACACCAACAAAGGTCCTTATGCGAGAATAGGAGCAGATCTCAACATCAATAAATTTGAATCTTTAACGGATGGTGATCTTGTATTTGTTGGAGTAAGGTATGGATTTAGCCGGTTTACTCAGGAAACTACATCTGCAAATTACACCAATTACTGGGGAACATTGCAAACATCGTTCCCCAAAAAAAACCTGAGTGCTCACTGGGGGGAATTGGTATTTGGATTAAAAGGGGAGCTTCTGCCAAATATCTTTTTTGGCTGGACGGTTCGTGCGAAAATCCCGATTTTTACATCCAAGGATCCAAATGTTATCCCTTATGTTATCCCCGGTTTGGGATATACTGCCTCCGAAGTACCCTTCGATTTTTCAATCACTGTTTCCTACCGAATTCCATTAATCAGAACAAAAATAATGCCTAGCCCTTTAAAAATGGGAGGTAAATCTCTTCAGGATCCTGATGAGGTAGACCCGAATGACCCTAACGGCAACAATTCCCTTGAAAATAACAGCGGTAATAATCACATGGGATCCGGCTCCCAAAACTACAATCGGCAATAATCTCCTGGCCCCCCCGGTTCCTCCAACCCAATAAACAGTTCTCCGTTCTCCTAGTTTTCTCCGAATTTTTATACATCTGAGTCAAAAAAATGTTAGAAAAGAACTTAATTCCCTGTTTTCTCGTATAATGAGGTTGAAAATGGGATTTTGAAATTGGTCTTTTATCTAATCATCTGTATAAATAAATATTTTTACCCCGCTTAATTTTTTCAATGAGATATATGGGAAAAACGAATAGTTCAGTCACCATTAAAAAAATACTGATCGCCAACAGGGGTGAAATTGCAGTAAGGATTATGCGCTCCTGTCGGGAAATGGGAATAGAAACAGTGGCTGTTTACAGTGATGCAGATCGCTCGTCGTTGCACGTTCGATATGCTACTGAAGCCTATCATATTGGGCCAAGTGCTTCTTCTGAGAGCTATCTCCGGATGGATAAAATTTTGGAAGTTGCCCGTATATCCGGAGCAGATGCTATCCATCCCGGTTATGGCTTTCTTTCAGAAAATTCGCAGTTCGCCCGAAAATGCAAAGAGGCAGGAGTGATATTTATCGGACCGTCAGCCGAGTCCATTGAAGCCATGGGTGATAAAATTAGCGCAAGAAAGAGGATGATTGCCGCCGGTGTGCCTGTGGTTCCAGGTACTACTGAGAAAATCGTGGATGAAGACGACGCCATAAAAGTGATTATGGGTATAGGACTGCCAGTCATGATAAAGGCTTCTGCCGGAGGTGGTGGAAAAGGGATGCGCCTGGTCAGAAAGGAAGAAGACATCAGGGCAGCCATTCGTGGTGCAAAATCCGAATCACAAGCAGCTTTTGGCGATGATGCACTGTACATTGAAAAATACATTGAATCACCTCACCACATTGAATTTCAAGTATTGGCCGACAGATATGGCGATGCCGTGCATCTTTTTGAACGAGAATGTTCCGTTCAACGTCGTCATCAGAAAGTGATCGAAGAGACTCCTTCTCCAATAATGACGCCTGAAGTTAGGGAAAAAATGGGTGCATGTGCCGTAGCAGCCACAAAAGCTGCCAACTACGAAGGAGCAGGAACGATCGAATTCATTGTGGACGACCAGCTAAATTTTTATTTTCTTGAGATGAATACCCGCCTGCAGGTTGAACATCCGATTACCGAAAGGGTGGTTGGAGTCGACTTGGTACGGGAACAAATTCGAGTTGCAGAAGGGAATCCTCTCCCATTCAAACAAAGGGATTTAAAAATGAACGGGCATTCCATGGAGTGCCGAATCTACGCCGAAGATACCGAAAACAACTTTATGCCTAATCCGGGAAAGATTACCCATATCACCGAGCCGATGGGATTAGGTGTTCGGTGCGATGGATACATCCACGAAGGTTATACAATACCGATCTACTACGATCCGATGATCAGTAAGTTGATCATTTGGGGACGTACCAGAGTGGAGGTAATAGAACGGATGCGCCGTGCATTGTATGAATATAAAATATCCGGGGTGAAAACTTCCATTAAATATTTACTGAAAATAATGGAGACGCCAGACTTTAGGAATGGTACCTACAACACTCACTTCATTGAGAAAAATGAAGAGTTCCTAAAAAGTAAAGTGAAATGTGATATTCATTGTGAAGATATCGCACTAATTGCAGCTTTTGTCGAATATACTTCTCATCTAAAACGAGCCAAACAAGTTATTTCTCACGAACGATCGTTCAGTGCAAAAGGATGGAAACAGAGTGGCAGAAGGGCCGGAATTCAAAGACTTTAAAATTATGAATCAACTTGAATTTAAGGTGAATGATCGAAATGCTATTGTCAAAGAGATCATGCGCGATGGCAATTTGGTAACAATTTCGGTCGACGATAAAGTGTATGAAATTGATATTGAAAAAGTGAGCGGAGAAGAATATTCTATACTCTCAGAGGGAAAATCCTACAATATTGAGGTTATCCCTACGGATGATCCCAAGACTTACCGAGTAAACACCATCTTTTTTGGTTTTGACGTGACGGTTAATGATGCTGAGACTCGTTATAATCAAAAAAGAAAGAGTAAAGAAAAAGATGGCACTACTGATACGATTAAATCTCCTATGCCAGGCAAGGTGATGAAGGTTTTGGTAAAAAAGGGCGATCATGTTGAAAAAGGCCAGACAGTCGTGATTCTTTCAGCCATGAAAATGGAGAGCGAATACAAAGCAAGTATCAACGGAATCGTATCAAAAGTAGCAGTAAAAGAAGGTGATACCGTAGATGGAAATCAGCTGTTACTAGTGATTGGAAAAGACACAAAGAAAAAAGGATAAATCGGATAAAGATGATTGACAAATACACTGAACTGGAAAGAAGAAATCTGGAGGCAGAAGTTGGCGGAGGGAAGGATCGTATTTCCAAACAACATGCTGCCGGCAGAAAAACTGCAAGAGAAAGGCTTAATGATCTGCTGGATCCGGGTACTTTTGTGGAATTTGACAAATTTGTCATACACAGATCGCACGATTTTGACATGGAAAAATCAATCATTCCAGGCGATGGAGTAGTGACTGGTTATGGCAAAATTGAAGGTCGTTTGGTTTATGCTTTTGCTCAGGATTTTACAGTCTTTGGTGGAACGATGAGTCGTACCAATGCGGATAAAATCATCAAAATAATGGATCTTGCCATGAATATGGGGGCTCCGGTAATTGGGCTAAACGACTCTGGTGGCGCTCGCATTCAGGAAGGTGTTCAAAGTCTTGCCGGATATGCAGATATTTTTTACCGAAATGTAATGAGCTCTGGTGTGATTCCTCAAATCTCTGCTATTCTAGGGCCCTGCGCAGGTGGAGCCGTCTATTCGCCGGCCATTACCGACTTCATTATCATGGTGAAAGAATCCAGCTATATGTTCGTCACCGGACCTGATGTCGTAAAAGAAGTAACCCACGAAGAGGTTACCAAGGAAGAACTTGGCGGATCTGTAACGCATGGAAGCAAGAGTGGCGTAACACACCTAACAGCTGACGACGACGAACATGCTATGTTGATGATACGCGAACTGATTGGATATCTGCCATCTAATAACATGGAAGATCCTCCATTCGTTCCAACATTGGATGAAAGCTATCGCGAAGAACCCGAATTAGATCAATTAATCCCCACCGATCCAAATAAGCCTTACGATATGCGGGAGTTAATTGACAAAGTAGTCGATGATCGGAAATTCCTTGAGATTCAACCAGCCTATGCGCCAAATATTTTAATTGGTTTTGCTCACTTGGGTGGCCATAGCGTGGGAATCGTTGCCAATCAACCTGCATACCTGGCGGGGGTACTCGACATCAACTCTTCTACCAAAGCAGCTCGCTTCGTTCGATTTTGCGATGCATTCAATATTCCACTGATCACATTAGTCGATGTTCCAGGATTCTTGCCAGGAACCGTTCAGGAATTTGGCGGTATTATCCGTCATGGAGCAAAACTTCTATACGCATTCGCGGAAGCTACTGTCCCAAAAATTACCTTGATCACCCGTAAAGCCTATGGCGGAGCCTATGATGTGATGAGCAGCAAGCATATTGGTGCTGACATCAATTTTGCGTATCCATCTGCCGAGATAGCCGTGATGGGAGCCGATGGTGCTGTTCGTATCATCCATCGTGATAAATTAAATCCGGAACAAAAAGCGGAAGCTGTTGAAAATTACCGCGACGCGTTCTCTAATCCCTATAAAGCTGCCGAATTAGGATATATTGATGAGATAATCTATCCACGGCACACACGCTCAAAATTGATTCAGGCGTTGGAAATGACTCATAACAAACACAAAACTAATCCGTTGAAGAAGCACGGTAACATCCCGTTGTAAAAAAGAGGCCTTCTCAAAAAATTGAGAAGGCCTCTTTTTTACAACGAGAGTTACCAATTCAATAGCCCTATACCGATCGTAAAAGGATGCATTACAGGGCCCCTGTCATCCCGGAAGAATGGAGTAAAATAGTATGTTCCATAAATATTGATTCCTTTATAGCCCATTCGAACAGTTGTTCCGCCACGGAAAGGATTAATATTGAAATCGTCGTGATCTTTTGTTTTAATACCATTGTATATTACTTTGGTGTGGGAGCCCATTTTGAGTCCGCCGATTACCCCCAAGGATAGCCATAATCCTGATTCTCTGGGTAACTGAAACTCCAGCAAAAGAGGGACGGTAAGAAAGCCTGTCGACAATTTTGATTTTTGCAAATCTTGAGATGGGTACTGTACCGGGATAATATACCCATTGTCATTTCCGTCCAGACTGTAATTGTTTGAAAAACGGTAGTCGTTAAAGTTTAGGCCAAGTCCTGTTACCAGACCGATGTCATTATTTTTTTTCTGCAAACTAATGCTGTATTTAAGCAGGTTGATGTTTACCTCATACGACTTGTTATGGTTCAGATCCAGGAAATTGGGAGTTGATGGGTAATTCGAATAATCGGGAATCGAAAGGGTATTAACGCCTATCTCCAATAATGACCAATGGCCTTTAAATTTAGGAGCATGTCCAGTCCAGTGTTTAAATTCTTCGTCATCCAGCTTATCGTACTTAATTGAAGATCCATGGTGTCCTTCGGCTATGACCAGCGTTTTGCGTCCAACCCTGATTTTCACGGTGTCTTTGTTATTGTCGTTGATATCAATAGAGCCGTCGCCAATTTTCACATCCGTCTTAGCACCATTTTCCACCACGGTAACCATGTTTTTACCCAACACACTCACACGCACCGTATCCTGTGCATGAATAAAAATAATTGGAGAAACTAATAAGAGAATTAGAAGGAAGAGTTTTGTTTTCATATCTACTGTTTATTTGAACATGAGACGGTTTGATGCATTCATAAGTTACACCTACCGGTTAACCGGAATAGAAAATGCCAAAATTTTTGTGTCGAAGGATATTGATTGCAGTCGGCCGTCATTGCCTTTAGTGCCTGTTAAGTGATTTCCGGGTAACCGAGCAAAGAGGTGTAATCCGGCAATGGCAATCTCTTCACGAGAGAAAAATACGCTCGGTCCGTTCTTTTTCAATGCCTGAAGCTTGCTTTTAAGAAACTCTGCTAATGATATTTCATTCGTACCCTTAATAGCAGGTTCTTTAAAATTGACCATCGCAAGGTCAACGCAATTTGGTACATCGCAATATACCTCCACTGTTTTGGGATGAATGGGTTGAATGACAACAAACTGCCTTTTAGTAACAGATTCTTTAACTTGCTTTTTGAGTTTGGGAAACGAGTTAATTTTGGAAGTCAGTTGTTTGGATGGTTTTGGAAGTATCCTTGTTGGTTTAGCATAAGAACCAGAATCAGGAGTGACGATTGGTCGGTGAGTAACTATCGACTCTGTTGATAAAAAAGTCGGACTATCTATTTTTTCAGGCTTGAAAAGTAATAATGCGAGTATAAGAGCCGCCGCTACAGCCGCGATCCTTACCCAAAATGGCATCACGGTAGTCTTTTTCTTTAAATTCGCCTTTCGGGGAAAGCTGATCGTCGAGTCTGGCTGCAGCTTCGTAGTTTTCAATTGGCTTATAAATTCCTGTTTCGCCGGATTTTTCGTCAGCCATTCTTCAAAATGAGCGAGTTCATCCGGAGTCAAATCGCACTCCATAGCCGCGGTAGCAGTTGTCTCAAAATACTTTGGATCATCGAAAATTTCTCTTTTCAATCGATCTTTATCAGGAAATTTGAGATTTGAATCAATTTTCAGTGCTGGTGAAAATGCATCCAATTCACCGGAAAGATCAGGATATTGGTTCAAAAAGAGACGTACTTCTTCCCGTCCCTCCTTGTCGAGTCTTCCTTCCTGATAATCAAGAAACCATATTTCGTAATTGTCTCTGGTAATTTTCATAATACTGCATCAATTGTGCCAATGTAATTTTTAAGAAAAATTCTGGAACGGTAGATGTAAACTTTAACTTGAGCCTCAGAGAGGCCCGTTATTTCACCGATTTCACGGTAGGAATATCCCTCATAATCACGCAATAGAACCACTGACTTTTGTATATTTGGCAACCTGTCAACAGCACGATTTAGTATTTCCTGTAAATCGCTATAACCATGGACGAACGGTTTTTCCGGTAGTTTTCCGGACTCTTTTAAGCTTTCGTTCTTTAACTTTCTAATTCCATCAATCATGGTATGATGCGCCGTTGTAAACAGCCATGATTTAACCTTTCCCGCATCTACCGCATCGCGATGAACCCATAGTTTTTCATAACAATCCTGAACGATATCCTGCGCCGTCATAACTAAGCCCAAATTTTTCAGGCAATAGCGGTAAAGGGCATCGGCCCATTCATCAACGGCTTGGTTGTATTCAGCAATGGTCATAAGTGGAAATCCGCATTTGGCAATAAGACGATCAACCTAATCAAAAGTTACAATTAGAGCAACATTAACTTGAATCTTTCGTACAGATAGTTACAGATGACAGCTTTTGAATCAATTTTTGGTATGAAGTTTGTAGAGAATTGCTATAGGCTAAAAGCGAATAGCTTGAAGTTATTCAAGCGTTAAATATCCTGAAATTGCTTTAAATGGGATTAAAAACTCCATCTTTAACATCAGACGTTTCTTTTATATCGTATTTTTGTCTTTTTAGTTAAATAGGTACACCATGATTAAGAATAAATTAAGTTCATTAATATTCTGGATGATAGTGATTTCATTCACTTTCACGCAATGTAGAAAAGAGGCCTTAGCGCCTATTCCAAACGATACTGGTGGAATACCGGGGAGGCCACTCCCGATTCCTAGCGCATCAGAGGTAAATATGTTTGTCTGGGAAGGAATGCACGATATATATCTTTGGAATACATTGGTGCCCAACCTAAGCAATACCTATTATCAGCCATTAACAAGTACAAGTCCAAATTACAAAAGGAATTTGGATAGTCTGAACACCTACTTAAATAAGTTTAAGGATCCCAGCTTACTCTTTGATAACCTGACTTATCAATATGGCACAGTCGATAAGTGGTCTTTTATCGAGAGTGATTACACGGTAATAGAGAATTGGATTGCCGGCATTTCCAAGACCTTGGGATATGATTATACCCCCTATTATTACAATTCTACTTCAACCAATGTTTTTGCTGTAGTAAATTATATTTTACCTGGATCACCGGCGGAAAAAGCCGGGATTAAAAGGGGTGATATTATTATTAAGATTAACGGGACGCAGATAACAGATGCTAATTATGGCACTTTACTCAATAATCAGGCTACAGCTACGCTGACTTTGGCTCAGTTAACAAACGGTACATTGGTTCAAACAACGACATCTCCCCTTATAACAGCAGTTCAATTGCAGGAAGATCCTGTTTTCCTGACAAAAGTATTCACTGTTAACGGAACGAAAGTTGGCTATTTGGTGTACAATGGTTTTCAATCAGACTTTGATCTGGAATTGAATACCGCATTTCAACAGTTCAAAACGGCAGGCATAACTAAGTTGATTCTGGACCTTCGTTACAATGGAGGAGGATCGGTTCAAACAGCCATTTATCTGGCCAGCATGATTTATTCGACGAATACATCAAAAGTATTCACGAAAAGTGTTTGGAATAGTTCATACTCGTCTTATAACAGCAATGATAATTTTACAGACAAGATTGTTCGTTCAGCAACAAGCTCTACCCCAATCAATTCGCTAAATTTATCTGATATTTATTTCCTGGTTTCCCGAGGAAGCGCATCTGCCAGCGAACTATTAATTAACGGACTTAAGCCGTATATGAATGTTAAAACAATTGGTACAAACACCTATGGGAAATATGTTGCCTCTGTTACCATATATGACTATGCCTTAGATAGTAAAGGTCAGTTAATTTCTGACGGAAAGGGTGATTATGTAAAAGTTTCCACACACAAATATGCCATGCAGCCCATTGTTGCCAAATATGCTAATTCGCTTGGTGTCTCTGATTTCGTAAGCGGGCTTACCCCAGACATTTACTACAAAGAAGATGCCGGTAATATGTTACCTTTAGGGGATGAAAATGAAGCGTTGTTGAAACTTGCATTAACGGATATTAAAGGACTAAAATCTTTGAATATTGGTCTTCAGACTAGTCTGGCTAATTCGAAACTTGTCATTGATTCTAAGAATCAAAGACCTTATGCTTTTGATATGTATATTGATCCTCAAAAGGTTTTGAGAAGAACAAAGTAATTTTCGATTTTGGATTTTCGATTTTGGATTTTGGAATGCGCCGACAACATTTATCACAACGAGCAACAACCCATAAATGAATATTGAATAGATGAATCGAAAGCCGAAAGTCCCTTTCACTCCAAAATCCAAAATCTAAAATCCAAAATCCAAAATTTCTGATACTAACAACGAATGGTTAAACCTACAAACGAAAAGCAATTGAAGCTCGATGAGCGCTACCTCCGGATGGCAGCTGTCTGGGCCGAAAATTCATATTGCATAAGGCGGCAAGTTGGTGCATTGCTGATCAAGAATAAGATGATCATCTCAGATGGTTATAATGGAACGCCTTCCGGATTTGAGAATATTTGCGAAGATGACAACAGCAAAACTAAGCCGTATGTGCTTCATGCTGAGGCTAATGCAATAACAAAAATCGCAAAATCACACAACAGTAGCGAAGGAGCAACATTATATGTCACTTCTTCTCCATGTATTGAATGTGCGAAATTGATCATTCAGGCCGGAATTGTGCGAGTGGTCTTTTCGGAGGCCTATCATTTAAACGATGGGATTGAATTGTTGGAGAGAGCCAAAATTGAGATAGTACAAATAGCAAAATAAAGGTTAAAGGATAAAGGATAAAGGCTAAAGTAACAAAAGCGTATATAATTTAATAGATGGAAAATAGCAACAGAAAAATTTCAACATGGATGCCTGTTATACTGGCGATTACACTGATTTTCGGAGTATGGCTGGGTATAAAATTACAAAATCGGAAGCTCGCAACAATGTTACCGGCTCAGCTTAATAGCCGGAGTAAATTGGATATGGTCATTAATTTGGTTGAAGGTAATTATGTGGATACAGTCAATTCAAAGAAGATCATCGAGGACGCAATTCCTGAGGTATTGAAGCAGTTAGATCCCCATACCATGTACATCCCTGCAAAAGAGATGGTTGGTGTATCTGAGGAGATGTCAGGTAATTTTGGTGGAATCGGTGTTCAGTTTTCGATTCAGAATGACACAGTTATGGTTATTGATGTGATATCCGGCGGACCTTCCCAAAAATTGGGTATCCGTGCCGGTGACAGGATTGTAAAAGTTGCGGATTCTTCACTTGTTGGAAAAACTGTCAAAAATGAGTTGGTATTTAAGAAACTTCGCGGTCCCAAAGGGACTAAAGTCAAAATTGGTATTTGGCGAAAAGGTCTTCCGGAACTTTTGAGTTTTAATATTACCCGAGGTGACATTCCGATCTATAGTGTTGATGTCTCCTATATGATTGACGACAAAACGGGCTATCTGAAAGTCGGACGTTTTGCAGACAAGACGTATGAAGAATTTATGGCAGCCATGGCTAAGCTGGATAATGGCGGTGCAGAACAGATGATTATTGATCTTCGGGGTAATCCGGGTGGTTATATGAGTTCCGTAATCCGAATGGTGAATGAGGTGCTTGATAAAGGTGAGCTTATTGTTTACACAGCCGGACGAACACAACCTAAAAAAGAATTTACTGCAGAAGAAAGAGGCAGGTACTTTGGGAAGAAGGTGGTGGTCTTAGTTGATGAGTACTCTGCATCAGCAAGTGAAATTTTTGCCGGTGCTATTCAGGATAATGACCGAGGAACGATTATTGGCAGGCGAACTTTCGGTAAGGGATTGGTTCAGGAACAGATTCCGTTCTACGATGGATCGGCTATTCGCCTTACCGTAGCCAGATATTATACTCCTTCCGGGCGCTGTATTCAGAAACCATACTCGAAAGGTACTGACGATTATTATGCCGATATTTCAAGGAGATTTGTTCATGGCGAATTTGAGCAAAAGGACAGCATCCATAACGCGGATACCGTAAAGTATTTTACACGCCTAAAACGAGTTGTTTACGGAGGAGGAGGAATTATGCCGGATATTTTTGTCCCTGCCGACACTACCGGGAATTCAACTTACTTATTCAAACTTCTTCAAAAGGGATTGGTATATCAATTTTCATTTGACTATGCCGATAAACATAGAGAAGAACTGTCGCATTTAAAATCGGGATTAGAATTTACTGAGTTCCTCATGAAGCGGTCAATCTTAAATGAGTTTCTCCAATATGCCACCAAAAACGGTATAATCAGAAATGAAGCTGGAATTAAATCCTCCGGAAGAATCATTGAGACTCAATTAATGGCCTATATAGCCCGAAATATCATTGGCGAGGAGGGATTCTACAGTATTATCAGCAGAATAGATAACACCTTGCTGGAGGCTATAAAAACCATAAACAGTAAAGACAAGTTGGTTAGCGTTAAATAGAAAAAGAAAAAGATGGGCAAGCCCATCTTTTTCTTTTTCTATTTAACCAGATCTTCGAGCTTTTTGTATGCATCGTTCACTCCGGCGATGTACTCTTTCTTTAGCTGCTGATAATAGGCTTTAACAAGTTTGGGATTATCTTTCCCGTCAGGATTGTTAATTTTATCCACCGTACTATTATGCAAGGCTACGACTTGGTCAATAACCGCCATTGCTTCTAGCTCTTTACCATTAAAGGTCTGTACAAAATCGATGCTGTCACCGATTAGTTGGGAAGATAAGAATTCTATCTCCTTCTTAAGTTGTCTAATACTTGCCATAACTTATAATTGAATTAATTAAAAAAGTTTAGTTTGTTTTGGTGCACCTTTTTTCTTCTTTTTGTTCAGCTTTTCAGCTTCAACTTCTTCATCTACTATCTTTTTCCTATAAACCAAAGGATCAGGAAGAATCCAGGTAGGCTTATTATCCCAATTCCCGCGGATTTTAATCACGCTTTGATAATAACAAACCTCCTCCGGTTCAATTTTCTCTTTTAATTTCCCTGAATCCCAAACACCATTGTTGTTTTTGTCAAAAATAGCTTTCAACAAATATTTTTTAGGTTCCAGAAAGGGAACAGTGATCTCTTGATCTTTGTCAATTCTAAAATCCTTCAAAACATGTTCTTCTGCGGTATTTTCCAGAACCTGAATAATGGTTGGACCCGTCACATTTTTCATGGAAACTATAATTTTCCCATAGTGCTCTTCGGCCTGCGTTTTGAAATCATTTTTAAATTGTTGGCCGTATAGCCCATAAATAGTGTACAAGGCGGTTGAGTCGATGGTGAGTCGATAGGAAGTTTCAAATTCCCATGGATAGGAAATCAGAAATACACGATGATTTAATGTGTCCGTCTTGATTTTCGGAGCAATGGGAATAAACGTAGTATCTTTCTTTTCGAATAGTTTCACCTTAGAAGTGTCGAACGAAAGTATTGGTTCCGGAGATTCAACCCGAATATCCCTATACGTGTCAAAAGCGGCTCCCAAATTTGATGCAAGTAAAACACTTTTAGCTTCAGTTATTATTTTTCTTCTTTCCTTTCGTTTATTTTTTTCCGCTTTGAAAGACTGATCATCTGGAAGATAAAGCTTGATCGTGTCCTTTTTAGTATAAAAAGCGCCAAGACTATCTTGTTGCAGGTAGGACAACTTCAAGGCTAAAGTATCTCTTTTGTATACCAAGGAATCGGTTATCCAAATTTTTAAGGTGTCAGAATGTCTGGACTTTTCAATCAGATTCCATTCCCCTTTTGGTTGAATATTTATTGGTTCTATATTAAACGTATCTGCTGTAGAGCCGATGAAAGTAAGATCAATCGTTTGGCGGTTAGGCCTGGTATACTTATCCAAGGATAGTTCGAAGCCTTTTTCAAAGAAAAGTGAAAAATTGACGGGATCAGGATAAAAGCGGGTCTTCCCCAAAACCACCAACGTATCTGCACCGGTGACTACAGTATCCCTTTGGGGTTCAAAAACAGCAGATGGAATAATCCGACTTTCAAGGAATGAGATGGAGTCGACACCTGCAGTATATTTTAAGTTGTTATCGATATCGCTCATCGCAAATACCTGATAACTGGTTGCCGGCAAGTTTGAAATAGCAAAAAATCCTTGGAAATTTGTTTTTCCAACATAATCCGGGCGCGTCTTGTGAATCAATGTATCAGAGGTGCCTTTGTAAAGCAAAATGTAGCAACTTCTTGATGGTTCAAGTGTGAAGGCATCCCGAACAAAGCCAACAATGCGTAAGGTATCCAAATCCGGACCTGTTGAGAAGGCCATGCGAAGATTTTTGAATTTGTTTTGCTCGTTGTTGTCTACAATTCCATCTTTGAAATCAAGCGAATAAGTAGTATTTGGCTTCAATTTCTCATTTAGATCAACAATAAAAGTCTTCCCCTTTGTTCTAAATATCGGCTTTTTGGTAGTTGGTGGTGATATGATAAATTTATCGTTTAAAGCATCCGGAACTACAAATTCATTAAAAGTAATTCTAACTTTGGTATCCTTAAAATTACGTTGATTGAACGCTGGTACACTTTTTACTACTACAGGAGGGACCTTGTCTTTTGGGCCACCTTTTGGCATGCCCATATTGGCACAAGAATAAATCAGAACCGCCAGGATCAATACTGAAAATATATTATATAAAATCCTCTTTATCACAGTTCGTCTCATTAATTAGTTATACTTCTATCCTGAAACAAGCCGATCATTAAGGTGACCGCCGGTAGTCGGAAAATTTTTCCTTTCAATTATTCGTACCGTGTATATTTTACCTGCAACTGAATTGGCCTGGAACTGTTTCCTCCTTTAAGCACAACTCTGCTTGCAGAACCACTACGATCGGAGTGCACAAGATAGAAACTAGTACTTGTAATCTCCTTTTTGATGATTTGTTCCAAGTGCCTTGTGATATTAAATGTATAACTTGCTGTTATTGGGTCGTAGATACCACCATAATAACTGCTTGATAATTCGCTATCTTTCGGAAAAACCTCTGTTCCAGTACTATCCATATACTTCAGATACAAACGATATGGCATATTGTATCGTCGAGAGTCTGTGGCCAAGGTGTCAACATAAAAGACAATGGATGCCTTGCTAATGACATATTGCGTGGAATCCTTCCATTTATTCAAAGAAGGGATATCAATTTTCACTTTCGTTCCACCTAATGGTTGCAAGTAAGTTAAAGTGTCCTGACTGATGTCTTTATTTAGATTTGAAGCAAAAAGGCTTTTTTGATAGTCGTGCGAGAAGGCAGATACATTGGCAGAGTTAGAGGTTGCATTGTAGGAGAAAAAGAGCGAATCTTTTGTTGCAGTATGATAATAAAGACCTAAGCCTGTGCCTGTTGTGGAAAGACCGATCAAGGTTCCTTTTCTGCTAACGGGAGTTGCTTCAACATAAATCCCTTTAAAATATTTGAGGAATTCTTCGTTTGAGATCATTTTCAGAGAATCCATTCTCAGCAATCGGTTTCCAAAGGAAGGATCTAATTTTACGCGGACATATTGAGTCGTTGTATCCGTTTTAGTAGAATCCGTTTTAAACCTGGGAATAAAACTTACAGTTCCGACAGAGACAGGAGAGGCGAGTGATTTTAAGTTGAAGGATGACAAATACTTCGCATCAAACTCCAGATTTCCGGTGAGCTCATAGACTTTAAGTGTCTGCGTTGTGGCGGTATCTCCATAAATATGCTTGTAGGTTAGCCGCAAAATTAACGAGTCTAAAGTCGCTGTTGCATCAAAATCGGGATTGGAGGTGAGCCTTAACTGTGCCGCGAAATTTCCATCTGTTCGACCGAAAAGTGGATCATTAAAACTACCAACATAATTAAATCCAGGTCTATCAACCCGTATTTTCTCATCAGTGTAAGTGTAGGATTTAATAGTTCCAACTTCCTGAAAATTTCTGTTGTAGACAGCAGAGCTTCCAGGTAAAAGATTTTTACCCAGTCCTTCATCCCCTTTTTTGCATCCGGTGAATAAGAGAGATAGTATGAATAAAGCCCCAATAAGGGAGATAACTTCAAAATTTCGATTTTTCAATGGGATCAACTTTTTAGTAAAATCGGCGCAAATTATAAAATTTTATTGTAAAAATCGAAATAGGAATCGATGTAGCTTTCTTTTGGTTGAAAGTCCAGATATTGTATTCCTGATGATTTAATATGCTGCTCAATATTCGAATTAATCACTTCACTTCCTTTGATAGCAGCGTCAGAATAGGTAAGGGCAAGCTTTGTGTAATTTTCGAAGGTAGGTTCTTTAAGGACTGAAATATCACTCATGTCAATACCATCTTCTGCAATTTTTCTCGCCATCTCGCTATTGAGTGGGTTTTCGAATTGATCGTTATAAACCGAATACACTATCTTGGTATGAGCGAACAACGGATTATCTTTATAAGTCTTCTTAACAAAAAGAGGAACCATACCTGTAAACCAGCCATGGCAATGGATTATGTCAGGCGACCACCGAAGCTTAATGACAGTTTCAAGAACTCCCCTGGCAAAAAATATGGCGCGTTCGTCATTATCATCGAATTCAAGGTCATTTTCATCTCTAAGTGAATATTTCCGCTGAAAGTAATCTTCGTTGTCGATAAAGTAAACTTGCATTCGCGCTGCCTGAATAGACGCAACTTTAATAATCAGCGGATGATCGTTATCATTAATGATTAAGTTCATTCCTGATAAGCGAATCACTTCATGGAGTTGGTTCCTACGCTCATTAACATTTCCGAAACGAGGCATGAAAGTACGGATCTCTTTCCCCCGTTCCTGTATCCCCTGAGGCAGATGCCGTCCAATTTCGGCAATCTCTGATCCGGGCAAATAAGGCGTGATTTCCTGTGAGATAAATAGAACCCTCTTTTTTTCCATTCCTTTAACTTAAATATTTTGCAAAAATATATAAAATTTCCACAACTTTCAACCATTTCCAATTGCTCAAAAGTTAAACAAAGCTAAAGTGACTAAAGTGAACTAAAGTGACTAGGGTGACTAAAGTACTTTTAGACACTTGATTTCCTGAAAATTTTACTGTTGATAAATTTACTTTTGATAATTTTACTTTAGCCGCGTTAGTTAACTTTAGTAACTTTTATTTTGTTCCTTTGTGTATTGATTTCAGCATAAAAATGAAACTTTTAAGGAAAGTAAAGGAGTTACAATTAGCACTTAATTTGGATCGGACAAACGGTCTTTCTATTGGATTTGTACCAACCATGGGAGCCTTGCACAAGGGACATCTCTCCTTGGTTAAGCGGGCCGCTTCCGAGAATGATCGTGTAGTTGTCTCTATTTTTGTTAATCCGAACCAGTTTAATGATTCAAATGATCTGAAAAATTACCCTCGGACGTTAGAAAATGACCTCTTACTCCTTTCAACTCTGCGCTGTAATTACGTTTTTTTGCCTGAAGTGGACGAGATCTATCCGGAACCTGACAACAGAAAGTTTAATTTTGGTATTTTAGAAACCGTGATGGAAGGTCGTTTCAGACCAGGTCATTTCAATGGAGTTGCCCAAGTGGTTAGTAAATTATTTGATATTATCCATCCAGTTAAGGCGTACTTTGGGCTAAAGGATTTTCAGCAATACGCTATCATAAAAAACATGGTGGAAATGCTTAAGCAGCCAGTTTCAATCATTGCCTGTGACATTGTGCGGGAAGATGACGGTCTGGCAATGAGTTCCAGGAATGCCCTTCTCACCACTAACCATCGTGACGCCGCCCCTCTAATTCACCAGGTATTATTGGAAGCCAAGGATGAAGCACGTCATTTATCTCCTGACGAAGTTTGTAGAAATGTCATTGAAAGAATCAATTCAATCTCATTGCTGAAGGTCGAATATTTTGAAATTGTAGATGAACTAACGCTTCAGCCTATTTCCAGCTGGGAGCAAACGGGTAAAAAGGTTGGCTGCATTGCGGTTTTTGCCGGCTCGGTTCGTCTTATTGACAATATAATTTTTGATTAATAACAATATTCCAGATGTTTATAGAAATTTGCAAATCAAAAATCCATCGGGTAACCGTCACAGGTGCTGATCTTCAATATATTGGCAGTATTACTATCGACGAGGATTTGATGGATGCTGCCAACCTGATTGAAAACGAAAAGGTACAGATTATCAATATCAACAACGGAGAACGTTTCGAAACCTATGTGATTCGCGGCAAAAGAAAATCGGGTCATATCATATTGAATGGTCCTGCTGCAAGAAAAGTCGTTGTTGGAGATATCATCATTATTGTTTCATACGCTACCATCGATTTCGAGGAAGCAAAATCTTTTAGACCCGCAATCATTTTTCCCGATACAGAAACTAACAGGTTGGTATAAATACATTGGCAAAGCTAAAAACTTCTTTTGTCTGTCAGAACTGCGGATATGCTTCTCCCAAGTGGATCGGTCATTGTTCGTCTTGCGGAGAATGGAATACCTTTCAGGAGGAGGTTTCACTCCCGGCAAAGAGTCAACCTTCCTATACTACTTCTCAATCAAATGCAAAACCAGTTACTTTGGATGAGATTGATCTTTTGGAGTTACCAAGGATTGACACTTCAAATACGGAGTTTAACCGCGTTTTGGGGGGCGGTATGGTACCCGGCGGACTGATTTTGCTTGGAGGAGAACCCGGGATTGGCAAGTCAACCTTAGTACTCCAGATTGCTTTACAACTTAGAAATAGAAAAGTCCTTTATATTTCTGGTGAAGAAAGTTTACAACAGCTGAAAATGCGGGCGGAGCGATTAGAAGGGAATAATCCTTCCTGCCTTTTCTTATGCGAAACGCTTCTTGAATCGATTCTAATACACATTGATCGGGAGTCGCCTGATTTAGTGATCGTTGATTCAATTCAAACGGTGAATAGCGAAGCTATTGAATCGACGGCAGGCAGTGTAACCCAGATCAGAGAATGTACGATCGCCATCATGAAGTTGGCTAAGACCCGAAATATTGCAGTCATCCTGATTGGGCATATTAACAAAGAAGGAAGCCTGGCAGGGCCTAAAGTATTGGAGCATATTGTTGACACAGTTCTGCAATTTGAAGGCGACCGAAATCATCTTTACAGAATCGTTCGTTCGGTTAAAAACCGATTTGGTTCTACCTCCGAACTGGGGATATACGAGATGCAGCAATCCGGATTAAGGGAGGTCAGTAACCCGTCTGAAATGTTACTCTCCTCGCACAACGAAGGACTAAGTGGTACTTCCACGGCTGCTGCAATCGAAGGTATGCGATCATTCCTTATTGAGGTGCAGGCGTTAGTTGGATCGGCAGCTTATGGTACACCACAGCGTTCTGCTACTGGATTCGATCTTAGAAGGATGAATATGCTTCTAGCCGTTCTGGAAAAAAGAGCAGGTTTTAAACTGATGGTGAAAGATGTTTTTCTCAACATTGCAGGTGGATTGCGAGTTGATGATCCTGCCATGGATCTGGCAGTAATATGTGCCATCCTTTCCTCAAATTTTGATGTAGCTATTGACAAGGGGAGAGCCTTTTCAGGGGAGGTTGGATTAACCGGTGAAATTAGACCGGTTGGCAGAATTGAGCAACGAATAGCAGA
>JBBQJE010000033.1:0-20385 GCA_038325635.1 Bacteroidales bacterium | reverse complement strand
ATATAATAGTGTGGGTCATTTTTTTTAGTATCCCCTATTATTGGAACAGCACATTTGAAGGAGGAAATCTGCATCGCCTCTACCAATCATATATGCATCTTTTTTCTGCAGCGGTCATTTTTTATGTTGGATATTTATGGCTGGTACCCCGATTATTCCTCCAGGATAAAAAAGTGGCTTATGTTTGCAGCCTGATCGGATTAGTCGTGGCATCCTATTTGTTTGTTAGGTTCATGAACGACACAGTTTTGTACGATCCAATTCAAGAAGCCAAATTTCACGAAGCATTCAAGAAGCTTGAAAACAGTGACAGAGTGCGCCCCCCCATGGAGGCCTTCCGCTTTGTTAGTCATGTAATGGCCTCCTTGCTAATTTCCGGTTTTGCCATGGGACTTGGGGTCATGGAAAAGTTGAAATCAAATGAGAAGAAGCAAAAGGAAATGGAAAAAGAGAAGCTGCATTCTGAACTCGCGTTTCTTAAGAATCAGGTAAGTCCTCATTTTTTCTTTAATACACTGAACAATATTTACTCCCTTATTGGAATTGACGGACCAACCGCCCAAGAATCAGTGCTGAAATTGTCAAAGATGATGCGGTACCTTCTCTACGAGTCAGAAAATGGAGCAACCCTAATGAGCCATGAAATTGATTTCATGAATAATTATATCGATCTGATGAAGCTGAGGCTGAGTCCAAAAGTTGATTTACAAATCAACTTCCCAAAAGAATTTTCCGATTTTGAAATTCCACCATTACTCTTCATCCCTTTTATCGAGAATTCCTTCAAACACGGAATTAGCCATCGCGATCCTTCATTTATTAAAATCAAGATGGAAATTGACCAAGAGACAATTCGTTTTATTTCAGAAAATAGTCTGGGAAGAAGCACTCAAACAGGAGACATGCAGCATTCGGGGATTGGTCTGGATAATGTAAAAAAACGGCTCGCCTTATTATTTCCGGAAAAATACGAGCTAAAAATAGAAAAAGGAGAATCCTCCTTTAAAATTGAACTTTCAATCCGGAAGGAAAAGCAATTGGCATGAAGATAAAGACTATTGCAATTGATGATGAACCTCTCGCACTGAAGTTGGTAAGTGAATACATTCGAAAAACTCCTTACCTTGAGCTGATTGGTGCATTTGATAATCCATTGGATGCCATTGAGTTTCTTTCTAACCAAGAGGCTGAACTCATCTTTGTTGATATTCAAATGCCAGACTTGACCGGAATAGAATTTATTCGGACTTTGGAGCAGGAGCATAAGATTATCTTTACGACAGCTTATGAAAAATATGCGCTGGAAGGTTTTAAATTAAATGCCGTGGATTATTTACTAAAGCCATTCAGTTATGAGGAATTTTTGAAAGCTGCCGGAAAAGCTCATAAATTATCTGATCTACAGGCTAATTCATCACCCTCAATCGAGGCAAATAGTCAGTTCTTATTTTTAAAGTCTGAATACAAAATCAGACGTATCAATTTTAATGACATTCTTTATATTGAAGGATTAAAGGACTATATCAAAGTTTTCACTACGGGCGAAGATAAGCCTGTATTGTCACTCAATTCCATCAAATCGCTCGAACAAAAACTTCCGGAAGATAAGTTTATGCGGGTACACCGTTCATTTATTGTCAATTTGGAGAAAATTGAAACCATCGAGCGAAGCCGAATCATTTTTGGTAAGATTTACATCCCTGTAAGCGATCAGTATAAAGATAAATTTCAGGAATACCTTGATAAGAATTTTTTATAATGCAGTCTCTATGAGTCATCGTCAAACAGCCATCGAAATATTTTTGTCGGGCGTCGAAAGCGTGAAACCGGACAGTCTTATCAATCGTTATGTTTCGGTAGAAAATGAGGCTCTCCATATTGACGAACACACTTTCGATCTTAAGGAGATTGCGAATATTTATGTGGTGGGTGCAGGCAAGGCAAGCGCATTAATGGCTCAGACTACCGAAAAAATCTTGGGATCCAGAATTACAGCAGGTCATATTGTCACGAAATACAATCATTCTGTCCTGCTAAAATTCATTAGAATAACAGAAGCCGGCCATCCGGTTCCCGATGAGAATGGAGTCGAAGGAACCAAAAAAATAGTATCTATTGTTGAAAATGCAGGGGAAGATGATTTGGTAATTTGCCTGATTTCGGGTGGAGGCTCAGCGCTTTTAGCCGATGTTCCCGAAAGATGCGCACTGGAAGATTTGAAAACTGTAAATAGCGTTTTGTTGAAATCAGGTGCAACCATCCAGGAAATGAATTGTATTCGCAAGCATTTATCCAAAGTGAAAGGCGGACAATTAGCAAAGGCAGCATCGCCGGCCAGAGTCGTAAGTTTAATACTATCGGATGTTATTGGTGATCCCTTGGATGTTATCGCTTCCGGCCCAACTGCTCCTGATCCAAGTACCTTCGCAGAGGCGTTGTCTATTATCGGCAAATACAAAATCGAGAAGGAGTTACCTGAACAAATTATCAAAGTACTCCGGGAAGGGCTTGAACAGAAACGCGCCGAAACTTTGAAAGGATCAGATGAAGTTTTGCTTCGAACAACTAATTTGATCATTGGTACGAATAAATTAGCTCTTGCCACCGCAAAAGGAAAGGCTGAATCATTTGGATACGAAACCCGAATTATAACAAATACCCTTGAAGGAGATGTTGAAGACGTAGCTCAATTCCTGGTTGAAATGGCAAAAAAAGTGATGAATGAAAATGCCAATAAGAAAATATGCCTATTATTCTCAGGAGAACCTACTGTCAAAGTTACAGGAAGCGGATTGGGAGGAAGAAACCAACATCTTGCCCTCCTGTCTGCAAAAATGATCGAAAACCAACCTGGAATAACAATTTTATCCGGTGGGACGGATGGTTCTGACGGACCAACGGATGCTGCAGGTGCTGTTGTCGATTCATTCACTGCGCAGAATGCAATGAACTGCAATCTGGGTATGGAATTATTTATCAATGATAACGATGCCTATCATTTCTTTAAAAAGGTGGGTGGATTAATTATTACAGGTCCGACACAAACGAATGTGATGGATTTGATCGTGGTGCTAATTAATTAAAAATTACAAACTAAAAATGAAGATAGTTGTATTAGATGGATATACATTGAATCCCGGAGATCTTTCCTGGGAAGAATTGAAGAAATTCGGAAATGTTGTTATTTATGAACGAACGCCTATAGATAAGATTGTAGAAAGAGCGAATGGTGCGGAAGTTGTTTTCACAAACAAAACTCCTTTGGATGAGGCCGTTTTGAAACAACTTACTTCACTAAAGTTTATAGGTGTTCTGGCAACAGGTTACAACATTGTAAATACAGAGGCAGCCAAATCGTGTGGGGTCGTGGTCGCAAATATTCCCGGATACGGAACAGACTCTGTGGTGCAGTTAACTTTCGCCTTTTTGTTGGAGCTATGCCATCACGTGCAACGCCACAGTGATTCGGTGATGGAAGGTAAATGGGCTGGCTCTGTCGATTTTTGTTTTTGGGACTATCCTCTGGTTGAGTTGGCTGGCAAAACAATCGGTATCATCGGATTCGGAAATATTGGTCAACAAGTGGCCACTGTTGCAAGTGCCTTCGGCATGAAGGTTATTGCCAATGATAAAGTTAAGACGGATCAATCTCAACGCAAAGATTTCAGCTGGGCTGAAATTCCCGAACTTTTGCATCATTCAGATGTGGTTAGTATTCATTGTCCTTTATTCCCGGAGACCAAAGGACTAATCAATAAAGCAAATCTGCAACGGATGAAAAAGTCTGCATTTTTGATAAATACTTCCCGCGGACCAATAGTGGTCGATGAGGATCTGGCTGAAGCACTTAACAACGGTATTATTGCCGGAGCGGGAATCGATGTATTGTCTGTTGAACCTCCGTCAAAAGATAATCCACTCTTCGCTGCAAAAAATTGCTTGATTACACCCCATATTGCTTGGGCAACCAAAGAAGCAAGAGCGAGGCTAATGGAAATTGCAGTCGGAAACCTTGCTGCATTTATTAGCGGTACTCCGATAAATGTCGTGAATAAATAGGAGGCTATTGAAAGTGCTGACACAAAATGGTTGATAAATTGTCGAATTTTTAAACTTTTAGAAGCATTGTTGCGTAGTAATCAGAGAACAATATAGCATACCAATAATGATGAGTCTGATTATTTCAAGGAGAGTTGTAATTTTTTTAATGTTACCATTATTCATTTCAGGATGTCACAATAAAACACAAAAGAATAACGAAAATTCAAAGCAAGTATCAGATATTAAAGCAGGTAACGACAGTCTAAGCTGTTGTACAGCAGCACTTCCTTCGAGGTTTTCAGGAATTAAATCAGATACAATAGTTGCCACTGTTATACGAAATAGAGTTCTCTCAAAGAGCGATATGGTCTTCATTCAAGGAGGTCAATTTTTGATGGGGGGAGATTCAAAATGGGGCAGAGCTGATGAGTTTCCTCGACATCTCGTTCATATTTCCTCTTTCTATATGGACGAACACGAGGTGACGAATGCTCAATTTAGTGCTTTTATTACGGCCACCGGTTATGTTACCACTGCAGAACGCAAACCAGATTGGGAGGAGTTAAAAAAACAGGTCCCTCCTGGAACACAGCGACCCGCTGATAGTGTTTTAGTTGCTGCTTCATTGGTTTTTTCTCCACCTGATCATCCCGTTTCCTTTGATAATGCTACGATTTGGTGGAAATGGGTGGCAGGTGCTGATTGGCGTCATCCCGAAGGACCTAAAAGTAATATCAAAGGAAAGGAAAATCATCCGGTAGTTCAGGTCTCATGGGAGGATGCCATGGCCTATTGCTCCTGGGCAGGAAAGCGCCTGCCAACTGAAGCAGAGTGGGAATTCGCTGCCCGGGGAGGTATTCCATCCGCAATCTATCCCTGGGGTGATCAGCCTGTCAATCAGGGATCACTTAAGGCAAATACCTGGCAAGGAAATTTTCCAAACCAAAATATTGAAAGCGATCATTTTTACAGAACCGCGCCTGTGATGACATTTCCGCCAAACGGGTACGGCCTTTATGATATGGCAGGAAATGTTTGGGAATGGTGCAGTGACTGGTATCGTCCTGATTATTACGCACAATGTGCTAAACAAAACTTAATGAATGACCCGAATGGTCCTGAAAATTCCTACGATCCGGATGAGCCATATACTCCGAAACGGGTAGTGCGTGGAGGTTCATTTCTATGCAATGATCAATATTGTTCCGGATTTCGGGTATCGGCTCGTATGAAAACCAGTTGGGATACTAGTCTGGAACACACGGGCTTTCGTTGTGTGATTTCCGCCAAGTGAAAAGAGCAGCCCCGAAAAATCAAAGAATTAATAGCATTCCTCAATGCCAAGCTAACGCAGAAAGTCGAGATAATCGACTGAATCGCTGACATGTGAATTATGTAACTTATTTCCAAATATTTGTAACCATTTTCCTTCAATTGTTATTCACCTTTGAAATGTAATATTTCTATGCAAATTACAATTTCGAAGTATTGGAATTACCTCCCATTTTTAGAAAATATTTTGGCTATTAAATCCCGAGAGTCTTTTCATTGAATTGGAATTGATTTTTTGCGATAATGTTATTTTTTAAGATTAATACAATTAAACAATTAAAATGAGAAAATTTACTTATTTGGTGCTTATTGCTGCCGTGTTCGCTACGACAAGTTGCAATCAAAAGGAGATTGACAGGCTTAAAGCCAAGAATGACAGCCTAATGATGGTTGGAGGGTCAAAAGACGCAAATATGGTTGAGTTTGTGAATGCTTTCAATGCCATTCAAACTAATCTCGATTCTATAAAAAGAAAAGAGATGTTAATCAATAAGGCCGCAAAAGCTGGTCCTGAGGTTAGAAGTAATAGCAAAGAACAGATCCAAAGTGACATCAATTACATTTATGCTTTGTTGCAACAGAACCGGTTGTTGGTTGCTGATTTGTCGTCTAAACTTAAAAAATCTAACAGGAATATCGCCGGGATGGACAAGGTCATTGAAAATCTGAACAGGCAAATTACTGAAAAAGATGCCGAAATGGTCACTCTTAAAGATGAGCTGGCTAAACTGAATATAAAAGTCGAGAATCTTAATACTGAGGTGACGGGTCTGAATACCAACGTTTCCAATTTGAGTAGTGACAATAATGAAAAACAGGCAGTTATTGAAGCAAAAACAGCCGAATTGAATACTGCTTATTATATTATTGGTACAAATAAAGAGTTGAAAGACATGAAGGTTATTACAAGCGAAGGTTTGTTGGGATCGTCAAAAGATGTGAACAGCAACATAGACAAGTCATTACTGACAAAAGTGGACATTACTACCGTTACTTCAATTCCAATTATGAAGAAGAAGGCAACTGTTATTAGTACTCACCCTGCAAGTTCCTATAAAATTGAGGGAGACAAATCAGCAGAATCATTGGTCATTCTTAACCAGTCGGAGTTCTGGAGCCTTTCTAAGGTTTTAGTAATCAGTGTAAGATAAAAGCACTTATCCTATTTAACAAAGAGGGTGGAATCAGTAGATTTCACCCTCTTTGTTAAATAGTGTGATATTTGTCTGGTTTATTTTAGAACTTACTGAGAGAGTATTATCTTTATGGGCTAGAGTAAAAATTAACTTTGTCACAAATAATTGAAAACTATGCAAAACAGAAGAGACTTCTTGAAAATTTCGGCTGTTGGTTCGGCCGGCGTACTATTGTTAGGGGCTGCTGAAGCAAGCGCAAGTGTATCTGACAATCGTAAAAAATTTGGAGTTGGATTACAACTTTATACTATTCGGGATGCCATGAGTGCAGATCTTCTTGGGTCATTGAAAAAATTATCTGATCTAGGCTATAAAAATCTTGAGCTTGCCGGATATTCAAATGGAAAATTTTATGGCAAATCAGCAGTAGAATTTAAAAAAATTGTCAGCGATCTTGGCATGGAAGTTATTAGCAGCCATTCAGCCGTAGAATCAAAGGGAATTACCATGGATACTGCAAAAATAATGGCTGATGCACATGCTGCTCTTGGAGTTAAATATTGTATTCAGCCTTGGATTGAAGAAGTTGACCGTAATCCGGAAACCTACAAAAGAATGATTGGCGACTGGAACAAAGTGGGTAAGGTGATGAAGAGTGTGGAAATTCAGTTTGGCTATCACAATCATAATTTTGAGTTTAAGAATACAAATGGTATGGTTCCTTACTATGATATTTTCATGAAGGAAATGGATAAAGACCTTATCACTATGGAATTAGACCTTTTCTGGGCAACAAAAGCGGGTCAAGATCCGATTGAAATGTTTAAGAAATACCCTGGCAGGTTCCAACTTCTTCATTTCAAGGATATGAAAACAAAACAGGCTCCATTCTTTGATGTAATTAAAGATGATATATGCGCTGTTGGTGCAGGAGTGATTGATTTCAAGAAGATTTATGCTTCAAGAGCGATCGCAGGAACAAAATATGAATTTGTGGAAGATGACAATCAAGGAATGGGCAAACCGTGGGAAGCATTGGAAACCAGTATCAAGAATATTACAACAAAAATTTTGAAATAGAATTAAGAGAAAATTTTAAGTCTCCTTGAATAAAAGATAAGCGGGTTGAAATCATTAGATTCCAACCCGTTTATCTTTTATTACCGTGTAATATCATCGGGAAGAATAACTAATCCCGCCAATAGTAATTTTCCACTTTTCGGAATAATTTTAATACTCAAATTATTCCCTTTCGATTCTAAAGCAATCTTTTTACCCGATTGTGTTGAAATATTCACCCCATTTTCAATAACCTGAATTTCCATTTCTGAATTTTCATTCGCTAAAATCAGTTCCAACCTATACTTGCCGACTGATAAGTTAAAATTATGCATCGTTTTTAACGGAATCTCTATTGGAGAAGTTATTTCAATCCAACTATCCCTGACATTTTTTAGTGGGATTACGCCATTTGTAGCCACCGAAATTCCCAATTCTTTCTCACCTTTCGAATACCACCACTCTTTTTCTTCATCAATAAAATAAGTAAAATGACCCGGCGACTGGGCCAGAGAATCGTGCTGAGTAGGAGCAAATTTAAATCGAACGGGTTCCATTCCCAAACGTTGTTTTAAATTGATAAAATCCACTTTCCAGCGCGTGTTCATTGAAAATACGATGGCCTTTTCGCCTGGGGTAAATCCGATACGTTTTATCGCGTCTACATATTTTTGAATCGTTTCGTCAGGAGTTGCTTTTACCAGAACTCCTCTTGCCTTTTCAATTTCACTGTTTCGTGCCAATTCAAAAGCTTCCTGAAACAGATTCTGGTTGTCAAAAAAGGAAATGTAGAATTCTTCCATCGCCTTCTGATATTGCAAATAAGTATTTGCATTAACAGAAGAAATTTCGTCTAGAATTTTCAGCCTCTTATCGGCCTCCTCTTTCATCTTCTCCCAACTTTCCAATTTATGCCCAAGATTTTGTGATCCTAAATCCACAAAGTGATCCGAGGTTTCGCGGCCAAACATTGGTCCACTTGTAATCCATTGATAAAAATAATCCGTAAGTTTTTCAGTATCGCCCCCAAAGTTAGTTGTCACATAATTTTCCACTGTTTTTTGTAGCGGTTCGTTTGCAGTTTTTTCCCACACTTGCCGGGCTGAACTTGTAAAATACAAATCGAGCGGATGAGTTGTCCAATGAATAATTCCAAATCCTTTTGCATTTCGTTCTTCCAGCATATTCGAAAGTTTTTCCCATGGAGTGTAAGGTCGGCCAATATAGCGGTGATCGTCGTGGTGTGCCCAAATAATTGGATATATTTCGCGGTTTTTACCCGCATTTGCCAGGATTTCTTTCGATTCGGGAGTGTCAAAACCCACTTCCCAGTCGAGTGGTAAGAGGGGAACATCTTTTGGATACATGGCATCGGCATAAGGTATATAGTCGAGACGCCACGAACCACTTGAAATCGCCAGCTCTGGTTTAATTTCGTCCCGGGCTTTTTGTATAGCTGCAATTAATTTTCCGTAGGCGAAAGTTCCCAAAGCTTTCTGATCATTCAGAATTTTAGGATGTTCCTTTAATTTTTGCTTGTATTCTGTTTTCCATGATTCAGGAAAAGTTTTATAATCAAAACTCATCCAAATGGTTCCCAATGAGCCAGTCTCGCTAGGCCGACGATGCCACACCGAAAGCTGGTCGATTTGCGGGTACATTTCCACCAGCGATTTAACAACCTGCTTGTAATACTTGTATCCTTCCGGATGGTCTGGATTGGGCGTAAGATGTCCACCAATCAGTTCAAAAACAGCTTCTTTCGGAAGTTTTTCAATAATGTTTCGGGGATTCGACATCCAGGTGTCAAAGTCGAGTGCAAAAATGACTTTGGTGCCTCGTTCTTCGGCATACTGAAAAACTTGCTGCATTAGCGCTGTTGCTTCCTTTTCCTTGTTTTCTTCGGAAGCAAAAGAAGCTTTTGCACCATATACAGGTTCATCGAAAATTTCACCACCAACCATTCTGCGAACATCGCTAACATGCTGGTTCCCCCAGTCGCGACCTGAAGCCGTGTTGTTTAAATAACCTGTCAGTTTCTTTTTACCCAAATATTCAAAACTAAACATGGGATTGTTTCCATAAGCATGAACCATAATGCCATTGTAACGCATTTTGTTGGCCTGATCAATCCACTTTTGCCAATCTTCCAGATTCCAGCCCGTGCAACCACTCAAAAAATTATGCCAGTTAAAAAGGAAACGGTCACCTGTTAGTGGAGCATCTTCCAATTCCCAGCCATCATAACCAGACCACTTTTTAGGTTTCGGCACAACATCCCCCGATATATAAAATCCATATCCCAATTTTTCCAGATGTGCGTAAGATGCATTTAACAAACCTCTTTCATCGGGAGAAATTAGGAACAACTTATCTTTGTTTTGAATGATTTTATAACTTTCCTTTTTTGTCGGGATATTTTCAAAACCTAATTTTTCCGCCTGTTCACTTAGAATGAATTGAATATCGGCCTCTGGATTTGAATCAACAATGGAAAATTGTCTGTTTCTAACTATTTTATTTAAATAATCTCCCAATTCCAATGCGGCGAAATTCCCAACTTTTGTTCCGGAATTATTCGTGATTTGGATTTCTTTCCGGTTACAGGAAAACAATACAAAGGCAATAATAATAAAATAGAGGTTTTTCATATTACAGAAGTATTTCGGATTTATCGGAGAAATTGCCACAAGAATGATGTACCGGTCCTCCAAAAGATTTGTCCGGTTTTTCGAACGAAGGAGCGACAATATTCATATAACTGTCCTCGTTTATTCTTCAAGTTTATACATTTCACTTGCCGCCAATAAGAATGTTCCGGTGACATATTCATGCGAATCTTCTTCCAGAATTTTGTATGGACTTGAACCCACCAGTTGTCCCCACTGAACTTTGCCTTCAGCACTTACAACGGAAACCAATCCCATCCAGGCATTTTTTGCAACCGGTAAATATTCTTCTTTTGGCAGTATTCCATTATTAATTCCCCAAGCAAAACCATAGCTAAAAAATCCGGTACCGCTACTTTCCTTGGTTCCATAATCTTTTGGGTCTGCCAGGTTGGGATACCAAAATCCATCCGGTTGCTGGCTCTTTTTAAGTTCCGCCGCCATTCTTAAAAATACTGCTCTGTATCTTTCATAATTGGCGTTATCCTTTGGAAGATACTTTAGAATTCTGGCAATTCCGGCAAATGCCCAACCATTACCTCTAGCCCAGATAACCTTTTTACCTAGTTTGGATTCCTGATAAACATAGGACTTTCTGGCATCTTCAAATTTTATAGAATCCGGCAATTGACTATTCTTGTCCATTTCACCATGATACCCTTTTTTATATCTGATATCGCGATAAAAAAGACCTTCTTCCACATCGTAAAGAGCTCCGTAAACATCCCAAAAACAGGCATCCATCCAATGCAAATACTTCTCGTCGCCCGTAATTTTATACAACATAGCCAATGCCGGCGGACCGGTAAATAAACCATCAACATATCTTCGTCCACCCTCAAAATACCAATACAAGGGATTTGAAACCGGATTTCGGACTTCGGGATTATTAAGATGAGCCATAATGGGTACGATTTTATATTTCCCCTTTTTAACCAAGTAGCTTTCCAGCCATGTTTGTCCACAAGTTAAAAGGTTAACGCCACTGGCTTTTTGGTCAGGTTTTAAAGCTGGAATTTGCCAATTGTGTTTTTCTCCCCAAGCGTCGCACTGTTGCAGTAATTTTTTATTACCTGTTGATTGATAACAGGCCATTACGCCAGTATAGTAGGTTCCCCGAATCCAGTTGTCATCCGTTTCTTTCCAGGGATTGGAATATTGATAATTGTTTACCTTTTCAATGATAGACTCAATGAAATCTTTCGAATAAATTTCATTTTGTGCGAATGAGAATTGACCAGAAGCAACTATCAAAATGATTAGAAAGCAAACTATTTTTTTCATTGACTATTTTTCTTTTAGAATTCAATGGGTTTAATTTGTCTAATAAAAAGCTTTAGAATGAGCCAGTTCACCATGTAAACAGATGAGGCTATCAAAAAAATTAAAAAATAACTTCCGGTTGATTCCAGTAATAAACCAACAAAAGTTGCCGAAAGCGCTCCACCAACAGCTCCGGCAAATCCACTTAATCCGGTCATAGTACCTACTGCATTCTTCGGATAAATATCAGAAACTATGGTAAAAATATTGGAAGCCCATCCCTGATGACCGGCAGCAGCTAGAGCAATTAAACCCACAGCGATCCACAAATTCGGAGTTAGCGAAACAAACATTATTGGCAGAATTAGTAATGCACAAATAAGAATTGTTGTTTTACGCGCGAAATCAATGCTTTTCCCCATTTTTATAAATTTGGAAGAAATCCAGCCACCTGCAATTCCACCAACACTCGATAGTGAATAAATTACAATCAAAGGTAAAACCACTTCTTTGATATTTACGCCATGTGTTTTACTTAAGAAATCAGGAATCCAGAACAGAAAAAACCACCATACCCAATCGGAAATAAAACGGGTTGAACAAATGGCAAATGTTTGTCTGTATTTAAAAAGTTCAAGCCATCCAATTCTTTTTGATGGTTCTGCTTTTTCCTCATCCTGCAGAATATAGTCAAGTTCCCTTGGTGAAATTTTCGGATGTTTCTCGGGAGCCTGATACCAGGCGAACCAAAAAATAACCCATATAAATCCAAGAGCTCCGGTAATAATAAACGCCCATTGCCAGCCCATTGCCAAAGTAATTGCGGATACAATAACAGGCGCAACAATGGCTCCAACCGTTGAACCTGAATTAAATAGTCCGGTAGCAAAAGCACGTTCTTTTTTTGGAAACCATTCAGCAACACTTTTAACGGCAGCCGGGAAGTTAGCCGATTCTCCTATTCCCAAGGCAAATCGAGCTGCTGCAAAACTGGCTACTCCTCGTGCTGCTGCATGAGCCATTCCAGCAATACTCCAAACAACAATGGCCCACAAATATCCAATCCGTGTACCAAATTTATCGAGAATGCGGCCTGTGGTAATTAATCCAATGGCATAAGCAATTTGAAATGCCGTAACAATATAACCGTAATCTGCTTCGCTCCAACCCAAATCATCCGCAATAAATGGTTTTAAAATCCCAATTACCTGCCTGTCGATATAATTTATTGTTGTGGCAAAAAAGAGCAAGGAAAGAATTCGCCAGCGGTAGTTTACGTTGCTGGTTGAAGAAGTTTTAGTCATTCTTTTATTTTTACATTATTCCATATTTCTTGAAAGCATCCACGGTACTCATCCCATTTTGCAATGCTTTCAATACCAGTCTTTCGCCTCGTGCCTTTTCCAACGCTCCGGCAAAAGCCTCTTCCTCCACTTCCCGTGGGACAACCAGCACCCCATCGCGGTCTCCGAATATCAAATCGCCCGGATTTATTTTTATCCCATCCCATTCAATCGGTATCCTGAAATCGATAACTTTTCCGCGCGGGCCTTGATCCTGAGCATAAGTACCTATTGAAAAGGTGGGAAAATGAAGTTCTAAAACCTGGTTGGTATCCCTTGAATAACCGTTGACAACAGCACCGGCAGACTTCAATTTCATGGCTCGTGTACTCATCAGTCCACCCCAAAGAGCATATTTGGGTGATGAGCCGGTACAAATGTATACCTCATCTTCCTTTAGGTCATCCAAAGCTTCAAACATGATTCCAAAAGGCTTTTGCATCACAGGGTTTCTGGTGTTTTCCGCAATCTCTCCAAAAACATCTGTTTCCAGCACCGGCATGGCACGTCCAATAATCACCATTTCAGGACTAAGCGGCTTAATATCAGGCGGAAGAAACTGGTGTAAATAGCCCAGTTTATCCAACACATCGCCAACTAATGCTGTAAAAAGTTCTTTCCTGGCAAGGCTGAAAAGTTCGGAATCATTTTTCCATAAAGACATATCTCTGTTCTGATAAAGTTAATAACTACAAAGTTGAGGATTATTATCTTGCTATTTTTTATAATTTTAGCCAATACTGATAACAGGCACAACCAGGCGTGGATGGTCTACTATCTTAGCAACTAATAACGCATTTAGAATATGTAAGAGCTGATTGTAAAAATAGATTAAAACAATGAATTATAGCAACAATAAAAACCAATACTCAATACGGAAAAGCTTTAGAACGCATTGAAGAGCTAGTACTTGTTGTTGGAAATGATACTCCTCCAAACGAAAAAAATTTTATTGAACTTGACTTGTTATCAGAACTTATTGCTCATTACGAGGAAATTCATTTTACTATAAATTAAGTATTGATGCGGATATTATTCTGGCATAAAACAGTTATCTTTCCCATACTTAACTGGATGATTCATTATTTTGAAAAACAACATTTTCCAATCTGAAAAAGCTCTGATTGACGCTCTCAAAAACGGTTCAGCTTCTGCTTTTGAAAATGTGTTTGAAATTTATAGTCAGAAATTATATCGATTTTCGTTTACTTATCTCAAATCGGAAGCAGAAGCAGAGGATGTCGTTCAGGAAACGTTTCTGAAAATTTGGAAAAACAAGAAGTCACTTAAATCGGAAACCTCCTTTCAATCCTACCTGTTCACTATTGCCTTTAATTCAATTCAGAAAAATTTCAACAAAAAAGTACAGCAACAAAAATTTCAGATAGACTTATTTGAAGTTCTGGCAGCTGAAAACTCCGCCCTGGAGGAACAACAGAATTTTGAAATCCTGCTTGCCAAATTAGATTCGCTGATAGAGCAGTTTCCCATACGACGTAAGGCTATTTTCCTGAAACGTAAGAAAGAGGGAAAATCCATTCAAAGGATTGCCCTGGAAATGGGGATATCTGAAAAAACAGTTGAAAATCAGATTACTGAAGCCATGCATTCGCTACGAAAATCGTTTAGCGAGGACATTACTGCGCGAAATCTCTTCCTCCTGCTATTTATTGCCTAAAAATAATTCTCTTGCAGGATAGGGGTTTTTGAAATTTAGGGATATAACGATTAAACAAGAACAATCCCAAGGTTCAAAACCGTTACCAAAACGATGAAAGAGAAGATTGACTACCAATTGCTTCGGAAATTCACAGAGGGGAAATATTCCTTTCGTGATTACAAACTCATTGCTTCCTGGTTTGAAGATTCCAGTATGCGCAATGAAGTTGAATCGGCTATAAATCAAAATTGGGAAGAGTTTTCAATTGAATCAGAGGGATCTAAGAGAGACCTAAGTAAAATTTACGACCACCTTCGCCAACAAGTTCTTCTGGAGCAACCCAAAACACCCGGTTTCCAAAAGCGGGTGCTCAACGTTTACTCAAAAATTGCAGCGGTTTTAATGCTTCCGTTATTGATCTACACCACTATCAGCCTGATCAACAAAGACACAAAAGAAGAAACCGCTTGGGCAGAAATATATGCACCTCCCGGATCAAGGACTCAATTTCAGCTACCCGACGGATCAAAGGGATGGTTAAACTGCAATACCAAATTGAAGTATCCATTAAATTTTAAGCAAAATCGTCATCTAAATTTAATCGGAGAAGCATACTTCGAAGCCGCAAAAAACAAGGAACTTCCATTCGTAGTTTCTACTCCAAATCTGGATGTGAAGGTATTAGGTACAATTTTCAGCGTATCGGCACTTGAAGATGAAAATACCACGGAAGTGATACTAGAGGAAGGGGCAGTCGAAATTGTCAATCCCGGAATCGGGTTAAGTGCAAGGATGAAACCCAATCAAAAATTTGTTTTCGATAATCAGGACAAGAAATTCCAGACAACTGCTTTAAACGCTCAACAATACAATGCATGGAAAGATGGGATGCTGATTTTTCGCAACGAACCATTATCTGAAGTATTCAAAAGACTTAGCAGATGGTACAATGTAAATATCCTAATTACAGACGATCAAATTAAGCGCTATAAGTACAGGGCCACATTTCAAAACGAACCAATAGAAGAGGTTATCCGACTGATTGCATTGACCTTACCAATTGAATACAAAATTCAAAAACGAGCTTATAACGATCAAGGGGTCTATGCAGTGAGAGAGATACAGATTATGAAAAAATAAAAAAGTCAGGGAAGTGTGCGACCACCTCCCTGAAAAAAGTAGCGATAACAGTCAAATTTAGTATTAACACTACAACGGTGAAATTTATGAAAAAAAATCGGGAATGGTGGGCATTGGAATATTATGCTCTAAAAAAAAGTTTTTTAATTATGAGATGGACATTGCTCTTCTTCTTTTTGGGGATCATCCAGACATTGGCAACGGAATCCTATGCTCAGAAGACCAAGCTGGACTTAAATTTCAGTCAGGCAAAACTTGAGCAGGTATTGAATGAAATAGAACACCAGAGTGAGTTCTACTTTCTTTACAATCAAGATCTTATTAATACTGAAAGGAAAGTTGACATTCAGGCAAAGGGCAGTAAAATTGACGAAGTACTCGTTGATCTCTTTAATGGTACTGACATTCATTACACCATTATTGACCGTCAGATTGTTCTGACCAATAGAACAGATCAGACAAACCTCGTTGCACAAATTGCCCAACAGCAAGCGCGAAAGGTGACTGGAAAAGTGTCGGATCAGACCGGAACTTCACTTCCGGGAGTATCTGTTGTGGTTAAAGGAACTTCAATCGGTACAATCACAACCAACGATGGAACCTTTTCTTTGCAAATTCCGACAGATGCTAAGTCGTTGGTATTTATGTTTGTTGGCTTAAAGGCTCAGGAAATTATTCTTACCGGAAAATCTACCATCAATGTGATCATGGATGAAGAAAGCATTGGAGTTGATGAAGTGGTGGTAGTTGGTTATGGATCGCAAAAGAAAGTAAATATGACCGGAGCCGTTTCTCAGGTTAAAATGACTGAGATTTTGGGCGACAGACCCGTTGTGAGCACCGCTTCAGCCTTACAAGGAACCATCCCTGGTCTGATCGTTACCGGAGCCGCCAGTCCCGGCACAGCTAAGACTTTTAATATTCGCGGAACAACATCTTTAAATGGTGGCAGTCCTTTGGTATTGATTGACAACGTACCTGGAGATCTTGATATGATTAATCCTGAAGATATTGAATCTGTCTCCGTTTTAAAAGATGCAGCTTCGTCTGCCATTTATGGTGCCCGTGCTGCTTATGGAGTTATCCTGGTAACAACTAAAAAAGGGGGCAAGAATGAGAAATTTCAACTCAGCTACAACAACAATTTCGGATTTGAAAATTCGATCAATCGCCCGCAGCAAGCATCAGCATTAAATTTTTTACAAGGGTATAAAGATGCCGGGTTTTTATCCGGGAACTATTTTGCCGGACAGAATGTTGATAAATGGATACAATATCTGACAGATTATCAAAAAAATCCGAGTCAATTCACCACAACGGGTGATGGTATTTATATCCCAACTACCAACAATCCCACCAATACAAGGTACTACCTAAATGAAAAGGATCTTTATGCCAACATGCTGGACAAATATGGATTCCTACAATCGCACAATGTATCCATTAGTGGAGGAACCAGTACACTTTCTTACCGTCTTTCCTTAGGGTACAACGATGAGCAAGGACCTCTGCTTACCAACAAAGACAATTATTCACGTATTACCACAGATGCCTATATTTCGGCTGATGTCACCAAATGGCTGAATCAATCTGTTGATATACGATATGCAAGCAGCAAAAAATCTATTCCTTTCGATGGCTCTGGCGGACTTTATGGGATGAGGCTTTGTATGTTGACTCCTGAAGGAGAGATGGCAGCTAATAATGGTAAGATTCTTCCTATCAATACGCCCCAAAATATGCTTTTAAAATCTGCGCCTGCAACGACCCTCAATAAAAATCCGCGCATTTTATCAAGAACCACCATTAAACCTTTCAAAGGATTGGAGGCTGTTCTGGAATACACATTTAATACTCAATCGACAGATTATAAACAGTATAATTCACCCTATGAATATACTTCCATCCAGCTGGACGACTCATTCACTGCCAACAATGTTTCTCAATACTGGAACAATAAATCTGTTACTGATTACAATGCCATCAATGCTTATGCCACTTACACTTTGGATCTGAAAAACGATCATCACCTAAAAGCCATGGCAGGATACAACCAGGAAAAAAGCTACTACGAAATACTCAATGCCAACAGGAAAAGTATGATAAATAACGATCTGCCCTCTTTTAGCAGCGCTACCGGAGAAACGAAGGTTACAGACGAATACTCAGAATATGCTGTCAGGGGTAGCTTCTATCGTTTCAATTACGATTACAAAGGCAAATATCTGTTTGAAGCAAATGGCCGTTACGATGGTTCATCAAAATTTCCAACAAATAGTCGTTTTGGTTTTTTCCCTTCCTTTTCTGTGGGATGGAACATGGCCAATGAAAATTTCATGAAATGGTCTAATAAGTTTGTAAATGTCCTGAAATTGAGGGGCTCCTGGGGTCAAATTGGAAACCAAGCCATTAACCCTTATGCGTATATGCCTTCCATGGCATCTTATCTGGCTAACTGGATTCAGCTTGGGGCTCAACCAACAACGTTATATTCTCCGGGCTTGGTAAGCAGTACTTTCACTTGGGAAGCAGTTCAGACACTCGACTTTGGATTGGATCTGAATATGTTCAACAACCGTCTTCAAACCATATTCGACTGGTACCAGCGCGATACAAAAAATATGCTGGCACCTGGGATGGAATTGCCGGCCGTCGTAGGTGCAGCAGCTCCGCTTCAAAACGTTGCCAACCTTGGCACAAAAGGATGGGAACTAAATGCGACATGGCGTGACAAAATTGGACCAGTTGGTTACAATATCGGGTTCAACCTTTACGACTCAAGATCACATATTACCAAATATGACAATGCAGCAGGGTTACTGAACAGTTATTATGAAGGTCAGGAAATCGGCGAGATCTGGGGTTATTTATCAGACGGCTATTACCAGGCAAGCGATTTTTCAAGTACAACTACCTGGAAGTTAAACACAGGCGTAACAACTATTCAGGGTTACAATGTTAAGCCTGGAGATGTCAAATTTAAAAATCTGAACGACGGGACAAACAGTACGAATCAAATTGATCCAGGAAGCAGTACCCTTTCTGATCCGGGTGACCGTAAGATTATTGGCAATTCTACACCTCGTTACCAGTTTGGTATAAATGGTGGCATAAATTGGAAAGGATTAAGTCTGAACATCTTCTTACAAGGAGTTGGCAAACGTGATTTCTGGACAAGTGACGACCGAAGATGGCCCTATAACTCAAATGAATTCGGCACCCTTTTTTCGGATCAGTTAGACTATTGGAAACCTACCAATGCGGCTGCCGGAGACTATACTCCCGTCAATGCAAATCCTGAATATTTCAGGATATACAATCAAATGGAAAACGGAGGATCCAACAGACGAATTCAATCCAAATATTTATTGGATGCATCTTACGTTCGATTGAAAAACATCAGTCTGAGCTATAACGTACCCGCAAAATTGATTCAAAAAATCGGACTTTCAAGCGTTAAGCTATTTTCAAGTGTCGAGAATCCATTTACTTGGACAAAATTACCCAATGGATATGACCCGGAACGACTATCGTGGGGATACCCTTTCTACCGAACGACTTCCTTCGGTGTTAACATTACCCTATAACTATAAATACGTTCAAAATGAAAAAATATATTTTAATTATACCGTTTCTGGTTGCTTCGCTGGTTTCCTGTAACAACGCATTTCTGGAAAAATTACCGATTGAAACGCTCACAGAAAGTACTGCATTTAGTTCTTATAACAACTTCCAAACATATGCTTGGTCCTTGTATGATGTATTTAACAACGCTAATGTATTAAGACGTGTTGCAAATACTGGCGATGGAGGTCAATACCTTGGGGACGTTAATGCAGGGTACCTTACACAAAAAGGTACCAGTCAATACAATCCATATGCGTTTCAAACGATCGTGAACGCATCATCCGGAAACGGCTGGGATTTTTCATACGTGCGTTCAGTCAATATCATGCTGGCAAATATTGATAAAGCAAATATGACTGGCGCTGAAAAAGCGCACTGGCGTTCGGTTGGATATTTCTTCCGTGCAATGTATTATTCCGAACTGATTGCACGGTTTGGCGATGTTCCGTGGGTGAACAAAGTTCTTTCTGATACTGACAAGGAGATTCTGGATCCGCGGATGCCAAGAAAAGCAGTTGCCGACAGCGTTTTAGCGAATCTTCAGTATGCCGAATTAAACATCAAGGCAGCCGGTGATGGGAAAAATACGATCAATACCAACTGTGTTAGGGCATTGATGTCGCGTTTCTGCCTTTTTGAAGGGACCTGGCGTAAGTACTACGCATTGGGGGATCATACCAAATATCTGAATGAATGTGTAAGAACCTCTGAATTGTTAATGACTGCTTTCCCAACACTGCATACCGATTACGGGGCAATGTTTACCAGTCCTGATTTAGGAGTAATTCCAGGAGTAATTCTTTACAAGGAGTTTGCTGCCAACGTCATCATGAGTCAACATGGCCATAACGAGCGAACCTCATCCGCAATTACAGAAATGCCCAAAAGCACTCTTGATATGTACTTATGTCAGGATGGGAAAACGATCACATCTAGTCTGCAGTACGCCGGCGATAAGACTCCTTATACTACCTTCCGTAATCGGGATTTTCGTTTGCTTCAAACAGTTTCTCCCCCTTATCAGCTCTCAACAAACAGTTCGACAAGTGCATGGGATTACCCAGCAGACCCTGCCTACAGGGAGTATATGGATATTATGGGGACTACCAAGGTAA
>JBBQJE010000032.1:0-20751 GCA_038325635.1 Bacteroidales bacterium | reverse complement strand
GAGCAGTTGCTGTTTCCTTTTCTCAAAAGAATCGGTGAATTGTGGTTAGCAGGCACTATAATTCCTGCCCAAGAACACTTTATTTCGAATCTTATCCGCCAGCTGCTGATTGCTGCGATAGCTAACTTAAAAACTCCAGGTACTGATCAACGACCACGAATTTTATTTTATCTTCCGGAAGGGGAGTTTCATGAAATTGGATTGCTCTATTACAATTACTTGGCCAGAAAATCAGATTTTGAGGTAATTTATCTCGGTACCTCAGTTCCATTCCGGGATGTTGTAAATGTGGATGCAATAAGGCCTGTTCATATAATCTTCACCTCATTCGTTACTTCTGTAGGTTCTGAAGCATTGAAAATAAAGATCAAAAAGCTTAAAACGGCCTTCCCTGATAAAACACTGCTGTTAAGCGGATGGCAGTTAAAAGTTGAAAAGGCGAACCTTCCTGAAAATTTTTACAAAATCACCTCCTCTGCAGATTTTAAAAAGGTATTATCCAGGTTTTTAAAGAAATGGATATAGTCGCCAATAAATAATATTCCTCTTGTTTCATTTTTACAATTTTTAATTGGGCATTTGGAAAACATGACAAATCTGACCATTTCCGCTCATTTGTTGGCAGAAAGCTGGCAGAATTGCTGGCAACTTCTTTTGACATTCATTAAAAAAGAAATTTAGTATTTTTACTTTTATAAGATAGTAAAACTGTAAGCTTCCTAATAGATATTTTCGTTTGGTGAAAATTTGAAGATGACCACTCATTTGTTGACAGCATAACTTATATATAACATGCTATGCCAGAATCGAATTACTAAGCTTAAAATTGATATGCAAACAAAAAATAGCAATAACTTTTCTTTTATATCCTACAAAAAAACTACCTATAATAGCAGTGAAATGACCATTCGCTGTCGACGTTTTTTTGAGTGGATGAACAGCCGTAGAACAGTTCGCGACTTTTCTGATAAGCCCATTTCGGAGGATATCATTGAAACAATAATTCTGTCAGCATCTACAGCACCTTCAGGTGCGCACAAACAGCCATGGACATTTTGTGTAGTGAAAAACCCTGAAATAAAAAAACTAATCCGTATTGCCGCTGAAAAGGAAGAAAAAGAAAGCTACGAAAACAGGATGGCGGACGAATGGCTTAAAGACTTGCAACCTTTGGGGACAGATTGGCATAAGCCTTTTTTAGAAACAGCTCCATATCTAATTATTGTTTTTAAGAAAAGCTATGAATTAGGAAGCAATAATCACAAACATCCTAATTATTACGTAACAGAAAGCTGTGGCATTGCCTGTGGATTTTTACTGGCAGCCATTCATGATGCCGGTCTGGTTGCATTAACTCATACGCCAAGTCCAATGAATTTTCTATCCGAAATCCTAAAACGGCCTGAAAATGAAAAGCCCTTTTTACTGATTCCAGTGGGTTATCCTGCAGAAGAGTGTTGGATTCCGGATTTACAAAGGAAAAATATTTCGGATATATGTGTTTGGTTTTAGCGTTTACAACTACTTAGGGTCGTCGGTAACTCGCAAAATTGACTGCCTCTGTCTGTCGATTAATAGTTAGGTCACATCGTGACGGGAATAATGTTCTGCAACATCAAAATTTTGTCTTTCTTCCAGTACGCGATTAAAGTCAATCGTGCAAACAATTAATGTTTATTTATTCAACACTGGTTCAACGATTTCTTTTAATACCGCCAGCAGAAGCCCTGCTGTCATCCGGTCCTTGTAATCGGGATTGACGTATTCAAATTTAATTTTCCCAGCGCTATTTAATATAAATACGGATGGTACAGGCAGAAATCCGCTGTTTAACCCATCTGAATTTTTCAACAGCATACCCGAATATTTTTCAGGTGCTTTAAAGGCAATTCCAATGGATTGGATGAATTTCCCCTCTGCGTCGGAATAGAGACTGTATTGCAGTTTGTCTTTCTCAACAGTGTTCACAAGATTTTCCGGCGAATCAGGACTAATTGCAACAATCTGGTAGCCAAGCCTTATCACTTCGCTTTGGGCGGCCTGGATCCCTGCAAGGTGGGCATTACAGAAAGGGCACCAGCCGCCCCTGTAAAAAATCACAACTGTAGGCTTCCCGCTGGTTATCGCTGAAAATTTGTGATCAGTCTTATCTGGTGCTTTCAATTCAGCATCCGGCATTGTTGATCCGATTAACAGGGGAGAAACATGTTCGGCATTTTCAGCAATCTGACCGAATGAACTTATCGCGGCAAAACCAAATACGAGTGAAAGTAAGAATATCTTCTTCATAGTATAAAATTAAAAATAATTAAACAATCATCTTTAAAATAGCATTACGAAATATGAACGGAATTGTTCTGTCAGAATCACACCTCATTTGTGGAACATATATCGGCAATTCTGGTATAACAAGAGACTGTAACACCAGTAAAACAGGCCATATTACAATTGCAGTTGTACAAAACAACGGGGTTAGATTTAAAACTCTTGAAAAATATTAAGTTTTGAAAGCGGAAATAAGTAAATCAAAATCATGAAAATCAAGATATTATTACTGTCAATCAGCTTGTTTATTATTCCTTTTGTTGGAATTCAGGCACAAGTAACGAACTCATCCTACATTACAAAATTTGGAGAGAAAGCCTTACAACTTTCAGTAGTTGTACCGACTAATAGAGAGGAAGTTTGGAAACTCTTTACAACAGACCAAGGTCTTAAAAAATGGATCGCACCTGTTGTAAAAACGAATATAAAAATTGGAGGATGGATTAAAACAAACTACGATAAAACCAAAACAACAGACGACACAAGAGCTATTCAACTGGACATAATTAACTACTTGGAAAATGAAATGCTAACTCTTAAAGTAAATCTTAACGACAATTTTTCAAAAGAAGCAAAAAACGAAGATAAAAACCTGCAGGAAATAATTCAATTTGTTGATATTGTAAACGGAAAAACAAAGATTATTTCAACTATGGTTGGTTGGGGACAAGGAAGTCATTGGGACAAAACCTATTCTTACTTTGAAAAAGGTAATGAATGGACATATAATGAGTTTTTGAAATTGTTTAATAAACCTAGCCAGCCTTAAAATAAGTAATGAACAGCGGACCTATAGCGGCAGCCTTCCAAAACCGACCACAAAACTAAACAAATTGTAAATGTTGATAAAAAATAAATTAGATGCGAAAAATAAAATTACAAGTCCAGATGACTGTTGACGGATACATTTCCGGTAAAAATGGAGAGATGGACTGGATGAAATTTCCCTGGACAGAAGATATTATCGGTTATGTAAGACAAATTACAGAACCGGTTGACACAATTATATTAGGCAGAAAACTGGCAGAAGGATTTATCCCTCACTGGACGAATGTCGTTAAAAACCCAGAAGACCCTGAATATGAAGGTGGAATTAAATTATCGACAACACCAAAAATAGTTTTCTCAAAAACGCTTGACAAATCAATTTGGGACAACACCACAATTGCAAGAGGAGATCTTGTAGACGAAATAACAACACTTAAAAATCAAAAAGGCAAAGACATAATTGTTTATGGTGGGGGTGCATTTGTTTCTACACTAATAAAAAACCAACTCATTGACGAATTTCATTTATTTATAAATCCGTCAGCCATTGGAGACGGAATGCCAATATTTAAAGATCTTGAAAGCAAACAAAATTTGACCTTAATAAAAGTGACAAAATTTGACTGTGGTATTGTTGTTTTAAAATATGAACTTGACAAAAATTGATAGAAAGATAAAAAGTATGACAACGGACAAACAAATTTACACTTGCCTTTGGTTTGACGGAAAAGCCAAAGACGCTGCAGACTATTATTGCTCTGTATTTAAGAACTCAAAAATTATTTCAGAAAACCCAATGGTGGTAATTTTTGAATTGAACAACACAATCTTTATGGCACTAAATGGCGGACCTCAATATAAATTCTCACCTGCAACTTCACACGTTATTGAGTGCAACACACAGGAAGAAATAGATCATTATTGGGACAATTTGGGCAAAGACGGAAAGTATAGCCAATGCGGCTGGCTTGATGATAAATTTGGTGTGACCTGGCAAATTGTTCCTGCTGTTTTGCACATTCTAATGGCTGACCAAGAAAAAGCACCAAGAATAATTCAGGCATTTATGCAAATGACAAAATTTGACATTGAAACTTTAAAAAACGCTTAAAAACTATTTGTTACTTAAAACTAAAATTATGGCACTTATCAATCCTTACATTAACTTCAACGGAAATACCGAAGAAGCATTCAATTTTTACAAATCAGTATTTGGTGGAGAGTTCGCAATGATTATGCGTTTCAAGGATATGTCGAGCCCAGAATATCCAGTAGTAGAAAATGATGCCAATAAAATAATGCATATTGCTTTGCCAATCGGCAAAAATGTTTTAATGGCCAATGACGTCCCAGAAAGTATGGGTCGGGTTAATGAAAAAGAAAACAGATCTAAAATTTCTATTAGCGCTGAAAGTCGGGAAGAAGCTGATAAGTTATTTAGCGGACTTTCAGCAGGTGGAAATATTGAAATGCCAATTGGCAACAGTCCTTGGGGTTCATATTTTGGGATGTTTAGAGACAAATTCGGTATAGAATGGATGGTGGACTTTGACCCGAAATATAATGGAAAAGTATAAGAGGAAAACAACGAATGCCTATCAAACGGAATCATAGTCAGCCTCCGACCGGAATTCAATGATTATTATTCTCATGATTTTAGTTTGCAACAATTTACAAATAGTTTTGAAGTGCTTACTCAATGCTTAAGAGACTATTTGGGAGGCTTGGGTTTCTTTGTTTAAGAGATTTCGTATAAATATGAACCTCCTTAATTATACGATACAAAATTGTCAGGCCAAAACCGTTTATTTATAAACGAAGTTCTTCAAAGTCCTTTTGAAATTTGATCATTTCCACTCATTTGTTGGCAGAAAGCTGGCAGATTCCAAATTCAGATCGATTTTCTGCCAACAAAGCTCAAATTTCATCCGGCGTTAAAGCGTTGCAGACCAAATAATTTTTTATATTTGCCGTCTCATTTGGGGGATTAGCTCAGTTGGCTAGAGCGTTTGACTGGCAGTCAAAAGGTCATCGGTTCGATTCCGATATTCTCCACCTGATAATCAAGACCTTACAGCGATGTGAGGTCTTTTTTATTTCTGGAGTGCCCATCTGGAGTGCCCTTTGAGTGCCATTGTTGATTTTTTGAGTGTAAATTGAATTGTTTTCTTGAACAATATCACAGTTATTTTGAAAATTTATACATTTTCATCGAAGAAGGTGGAACGGGTTTTTCGCGCGGTTCATAAAAGCGGCGTTTCCCCATTGTTTCCCAACGCAGATAATAGTATTCGTTTTCATTCTCATTCGGCGATAGCAATTTCATCCATTTTACCGAGATTCCTTCAATTTTTGAACTTGGTTCTATCAGCTCACGTGGAAATTCGGAGTTTTCAGTCTGTGTAACAGGGCGATCTTCAATCAGTCTCAAATTTTCAGGATTAACGATCAATTCACCGATTCCCTTTTTAATGTGCCAATAGCCGACAGCTATATTCCCATCTTTCAAAAATCTTGCTCCAATAAGCCTGATTTCCGATTCTATCGAACCCGGCCCCGAAAAATTCCAACGGTAATCCCATTTAGAAATCTGATTATTAATCCACTGATTATCTTTTATTCTCGATATATAAAACTGACTATTTCCCATCTTATCATATTTCATATAGGCAATAAAAGGTTTCTTATCACGGTCGAAAAACAGGCTTGCACCTCCATTTATGGCTCCTCCTTTTGCAGGAATCGGATCGACGGTAAACAAATTTATTCGTGGAGTGATTGGCAATTCAAATTTAGTTCCGTTCATTGATTCCCAGTGAACCAAATCGGCACTGCGGGCATACGACAAATCGTGGTTGGTTTCGCAATCTGGGGTATCACGCCAAAACCAGATTACATGGTAATTTCCATCGGGTCCCAGGTCAGGCCCACTCATGTAAGCACTCATTTCACCAATACCATCAAACAGCGGTTTATCCGTTAATCGACTAAACGATTTGGTTTTTTCGTTGTAGATGTTTGTAATCGAATAACCATTACCACTTCCACCCTTTCGATAAGTATAAATTAGTTCCTTCCCCGGACCTTTCATAAAATGAGGATAAGTACAGCTCAATTCGTCTTCGGCCAATACCTGTGGAAAAACCTTTGAGAAAGTTGAAATATCAAGAGGTTTTTCGGTTTTGAAATAATACAATGAATCGTTGTGCATATTGCCGGATATGTGTATGCAGTTATCGCGGTCGAAGGCCATGGTTATCGTATTGTGGCTATCCCAACCAACCCGCGTTGGCAAAACAGTATAGCTCCATTTTTTGTCCTGAATTTTCCGGGATGCCACTGTTAAGGCTCTGTCCTTGTTGTAGTAACCTATAAATTGCCAATCGCCGGAAGAAAGTGCGCTGAAACTAACAGGGAAATCGGCTGGAACAGAGTCAACCTCAAAGCATTCTAAAATTTTAATCTTTTTATTGGCCGTTGCGTCAAAATTATCATTGTCACGCTGATGCTTTTTGGCAATCGTTCCAACCTGAATTTTCCCTGCTGGTTGTTGAGCAAATAATCCTGATACTACCAATAGGGTAAAAAAGGTAATCGATGTTTTTTTAATAATTTTAGTTATTTTCATTTTGCATGGTTTAAATAGAAAGATGAGTCAAAAAAATGTTGCAGTTTCTATTATTTCAATTGATCGAGTGTTCTAAGCAGAACCGTTGTTTCTGTTGGGAATTCGGTTGGCACTTTTTGCTTTACTTTGCCTGTTGCGGCCCACTCTGTTCCACGCGCAAATGTGACCTGAAAGCCAACATCCCGAACCGAATCAATGTAATCATCACCGGTATGACCAAGTACACAGTGATAAACCCGGCCTTTCCCGTATGTAATGGTAAATAAAATCGGTTCTTCTTTGCAGGTTCCTCCGGTTTCTTTGGTAGAGAATGCCATTGCCAATAAATGCATATTCTCAGCCGGTCCCCGAAGGTTTCCATAAAGTTCGTCGTTCTGGTGCAGCCATTTTGCTGGTACGCCTTTGGTTATTGGATGCTCTGTGTCGCGCACATTTATTACAAAAGGAACACGTTTCCCATGTTTTCCAGCGGAGCCGGGAGAATTATCAATTACAGATTTCCCATCCTCCCAATAGTAATATGGTCCGTCCTTTTCATTCCGACCTTCCCATTTAAGCTTGGAATTGGTAAAAAATTCTTTCCAATTTGGGTAAGAATTTTGCCCTGTAAGCAGCATTATTTTAATGGGTTTAGCTTGAATTGTTATGCTTAGAATAAGACTGCAGAATAGTAACAATTTGATTTTCATGGTTTACTTTTTTAGTATGTGGGATTTCTGTTGAAATTCATTATTTCTTCATGAATTTCTCCATGGGGATGATTTCATCAAATTCCTTGATCTCGATGTTGCGGTAATAGATTTCGGCAGTTTCCGATTGCAGTCCAAGAATTCCTTCGCTAAATGGTAAATCGGTTGCCATGTTTACGATTTTACCGTTTAATTTATGAATCGCGTATTTATCTCCCATCACGATCACTTCACATTTGTTCCACTTTCCGTTTAAAGCGTTGAATTTGGCATCAGGCACAGCCAGGTGTTCACCTGTATGGCCGAGTACCGGTTGGCCACCTTTGGAAGGAGGTGCAAACGTCTTTCCATCTTTCGAATACCATTTTAAACCCTTTGCCCAAAAATCGCCGGTATGGTTCAGGTTTTTGGTATCATCATAACGAACTTGATATTCAATTCCACTCGGCCAGATTTTGTCATCCACAACATGGTAATAACATCCGGCATCGTATTGAAACTGAGCAAAATTATTGGCTTTTCCTTTGCCCCATTTGTATTCGAAGCGGAAAATATACTTGCTGTATTTCTTATTGGTATAGAAAAGGCCATGTGTAGCATTTCCTCCGGTATTCAATTCGTATTCTGCCGGAAAATCTTTGAAAACATGCACCATACCATCTTCGATGACGTATACTTTCTTCGCCATTTCGGCATCTCCACTGCGAATTTTAAGGTGCCAACCATCAAAATTCTTTCCATTGAAAATTTTGGTAAAACCTCCTTTTGATTGGTTTGACTGGGCATTTCCCAAAATTGCAAACGATAAAATCAGGAGCAATACAATTACACTTTGAATTAAATTTCTTTTGTTCATTTTTTTGAATTTTAGAGTATTCTAAAATTGTTTATTTCAATTTCAGCACTTCGCTTCCAGCAAGTAAAAAAGCTCCTGTTCCGTAATTTTGCCAGCTGTCCTTGTCTGCTGGTTTTGGTTCAGCACCAATGTTTTGAACCCATCCAACTTTACCATTTTCCTGTTGACATTCAGACAATGCTTTCCATGCATTTAAAACCGAAGGTTTGTATTCATTTTTGTCTAAAATTCCATTGTTTATACCCCATGCCAAAGCGAAAGTAAAAAATCCGCTTCCGCTTACTTCACCATGATTATAGCTTTCGGGCGATAGCATACTTGTTCTCCACAAACCGTCATTATCCTGAATTTCTTTGATGCGATTGGCCATTTTCTTGTACAGGCTTAAAAAATAGGCTCGGTTTTTATAATCGGAAGGCATATCATCCAATATAAGTGCCAAGCCGCCTAAAACCCAGCCATTGCCTCTTGACCAGAAAATTTTATGGCCATTTTTTTCTTTCTGATCCGTATCGGTTCCTTTCCAAACAAAGCGAAGATCGCGGGCAAATAGTTTTTCGTCTTTGTCGAAAAGCAGGCTATCCGTTTGACGGTAATACTTATACATCTGATCAAGATAACTGTTATCCCTGTTAAGTTTTGCGTATTCGGTTAAAACCGGAGGAGCCATAAACAAAGCATCGCACCACCACCACAGAATCTTCTGGTCGCCGTCTTTCACGCCTTCTTTCCATTCGTGAGGTTTATTTAAATGGTCATAGATGATTGTATCTGTAGGTTGAAGATTAACATCCTTAATCCCTAACGATTTGAGATAAATGTATGAATAGCAAATAGCCATATCATCAGCATGGTAGAAACGTTTCCAGGGCTGCCAGTTATTGCGGATGGCCATATTGGTCAGCGCATCCTGATATTTCTTGTTGTATGTAGCCTTATGCGCACGAACAACTCCGATGTAATAAGCGCCATTGGTCCAGTCTGTTGGCGCTTTTGCTTGTATCGGATTCGCCTCCTGCCATTCCATGGCCTTTAGCATCGAATCCTGAATACTCGACTGATTCAACTTGTACGTCGTTTTGCATGATCCTAAGACCATAAGAAAGAAGAAGAAAATGGAAAATAAATTTAGCTTGTTCATTTGATCTGTTTTGTTGATATTTTACTAGTTGATACTATTTTTTTGTTGATTTTCACTTCGTAAGTTTGAAACCGGACGATTGATATTCTTCAGAAGATGTTCCAACCATAACCTCATATTTTCCGGCTTCATTCATCGTTTTCATGTCCAATCCGGTAAATTGAAGCATTTCAGGATTAGCATGACTTGCAACCCCATTTAAATCGCCATGAGAGGCCATGATACCAAAGGTATTGGCCCTTTGGACTGCTGCCTTAAACGGTGGCAGAATCTCATCAATCAATGTCCGAGGAGAAATCTCGATGGAAGCGAAATTTTTTCCTCCAGCCACTTGGGCATAGCCCGCAAAATGCTTGGTCACTGCACCAATGTGTGTGCTTATTTCTTTTGTGTCACCTTGTAAACCTTTTACTGCACTAACAATCATTTCGGTTACCAAATGGGTATCTTCGCCAAAGGTTTCGCTCATCCGGCCAAAGCGCGGATCGCGCGACAAAAGATCGGCTACGCATACATCAACGGCCAAAGATTTGTCTTTATATTTAGGATTAGTAGACTTTGAAGAGGTAAATCCAAACAAGCTTAAAGTAATGATTAAGAATATTTTAAACATAATTATCAGTTTGAAATAAGAACAGTTTTCTCAACAGAAATGCTAACCGGCCCAACTAATCCGGAAGCAACCAATGAATCGGTTGCTTTGTAAAAATTCTGCGTTGTGAATGTCGTGCGCTGACCGGCAGGCATTGGTTCATTTCTAACATACCAATCAACCATTTTATTTGTAGGTACATGCGTAGCCTTTTCAAAACCACTTGTATCAGGGTAACGTTCGTCACCAATGAGGCGGTTTGACCATAAATTGGTCACCTCGATACGAAGATCATTTTTTCCGGAAACAAGTGCGCTGGTAATATCCATACTGTATGGCGCCATCCAAAGCAGACCTATTTCTTTGTTGTTTATAAAAACCCGTGCAGCTATGTAAACCTTTCCTAAATCTAATTTTACACGATTGTCAGCTTTCAGGAATTCAGACGGTAATGTGAATGAATTTTGATAAACAGCTGTTCCTGAATAATGCTGAATCCCGTCAACCGGCGAATCTTTCCAGTCAATGAGCGATGGCATCACTACCGAACCATCGTATCCTTGTTGTTTGACGAATTTGACTTTCCACGGATTGGTAAGATTCAACGGTTCAGGAATATCTCTTACCACAATCTTACTGCCTGGTTTCGTGGAAGTTGCAGTTAAATAGGTGCCATTTTTTGCAACTATCAACTCAACCTTATTGTTCTTATTAATCTGGAAGGAATGTGATTGAAATTCATCCGTAATTGGAGGAGTGATTGGTACAATGGCTTCTGCAGATTCGCGGAAAACCACAAACGTAGAACCTTCAGCATCAAGCGAGATGGGTACTGTGGTCATTCCGTTTGAATTTGCGAACTGCGCAAGTTTCCTGGTTTCGCCGGACATTGGATTCCAAAGTTCCGGAATTTTGTTCCCGATATTGAACTGGCAAGTGAATGTTTGAGAGACTGAATCAGGATTATAAAAGAAATAAATATCTTCATGAGCCATTTTGCGATGGATGTAGCTAATATCGTTGCGATTGCCTATTGCTAAATCGGTTGGTATATTGTTTTCAGCATATATTTTCGACCAATTGAAATCGGTATAGGTTGTCTTTTTTGACCAGATTGAATTGACAAGTTGATTGAATTCATCGGTTTGTTCTTTGGAAACGATATATCCAGCAAGTTCTAATGGTTTATTACCGACAATAACTATCCCTTTTTCAGCTAATTCCTGAATTTTGCGAAGTGATTTCAGTGTGATTTTATCGCAATTTCGCAGCGCGAGAAGTTTATAGGTAGTTCCCTCGGGAAGCACCATTTTACCCTCAACAATCTTCAGTCTGTTTACCAGGACATCGCTGTTAACACAGTCGTAATTAATTGATAATGGTATTTTTGTTGAAAAATCATTTCTATCAAAAACCATGATTGGAGCAACATCGCCGCCATATACAAGCAGGTCGGACACAGGATTTCCCTGGCGCAACAAATACTGGCCACGAGCAAGATATTTGAACCAGGCAGCACCGGCGTTGTCCCACCAGGTTTGTGTACGGTCGATGTTCGAGCCCCACCTGTTCATGGTCATTCCCGGAGCAACATGGGTATTTGCCTGATGCGCAAAGCGATGAAACATGAAGAAATTTACACCATAAGTCCAGACTTTATCCCCAGTTAGTTTTGCCATCGCCGGGTGCATGTTCCAGTTGGCAACACCATCAACTGCAGTAAATGATTCGGTTGAGATTAAATTTTTGCCATAAATATGACCCGATGAAACAGCTGCCGTTGTTACATAGATACCTCTTCTCAGCCAAAATTCGCCCATTGGCATATCGGCATATTTTCCTGCATCGAGTTCATTAAAAGGCCCATTGCCGTAGGGTTCGTTGATGGCTTTAATGCCATCTTTGTTCATCAACTCCTGAAAGTAGGCAAAATAGTTTTCGCACATCAACTTGCTATACAAATTGCGCAAATCGTCGGTAATTGCTTCCGATGATTTAGCGCTTTCGACGAATCGTCCGGCAAAAAGCGGTAGAAACGGAATAATGTCGTAATGGTAATTTGTTTTGAAAATGTTTTCGAAGCCTTTTGTCCAATTCTGGCTACCAACTTCATAACTGTCGATTTCGACAAATTGAAGTGCGTTTGGTGCCACAGGTTTCGTTTCACCGATCACCTTATTGATGTAGGCATCGTAATGCACTTTGAAAGCTGTACGGTCGAACTTATCAACCTCGAGACCTCTTCCTTCGTTTGAGGCGGGAACATTTACTGCTCCGGTTGAAGTGTATCCGAATCGCATGATGGTCCATTTTCCTGCCGGAAGCTTGGTTTTCAGCATTCCGGTTTGATCCATTTCTGATGTTAGGTTGATCATTTTTGTTTGATCGATTACCATTGAAGGATCTGGATTTCCAATTGGCTTAAACTTTTCGTTTTCCTGTTTATTCATCAATATCCTACCCAAAATATTTTCGATGGTATAGGTCGCACTTAAATGAACCTCCTTAATTTCGACAGTCGACGAAACAATTCTGAAATAGCGGGCTGTAATTCCATCGAAATGTTCATTTACCCCATATTCCGATTTTCCGGTTCGTCTCATTTGCGGCGTATTTACGGTAATAAACTTCTCGCCATCATCCGACTTTTCAAGCGTTATTTTTGCTGAGGTTCCCATAAGCATAGAAAAAGACCTTAGGATGAATGGTTTACCGTAGTCAAATTGCACAAATCCGGGTTTTTCGTTGGTAGACTTCAAGCTGGTGGATTTATCCAATAAACCATCGGTGGCCAACTGAATATTAAAGTCAGGACTGGAAGAGGTAACAACAGGTTTAATAGTGGCATCTACTATTTCGGAAGCCAATGCCGGATAGGCAATAACTGCAACATCTCGGTAGAAACCTTCTCGGGCGGTGGGTTGCGGCAATTGAAGCGACAAATCCCGACTTCCTTCCGCAATAGTTTCGGTGTAAACCACCATTTTCATCGAGTTTTCAGCATTTACCCAAGGTCCGCCGCTGGACGACCATCCATCGCAGTTATGAAAGCCGAAAGATAGGCCAAGCCTTTCGGATTCGGCAGCTGCATGCTTAAGCAGTCGTCGTTGTTCGTCGGAGTTAAAGGTCACATTGGCTAGAGGAACGCCTTGTGCCACATTAAAAAAAAGTGTGCCGCCAATTCCAACCCGGGCTATTGCCTCGAGATCTTTGGTGAGCCCTTCTTTGGTCATATTTCCACTTACGACATGGAACCAAGTTTGTGGCCTTGCCGATGCTGGTGGGTTTTTAAAATTTTGATCAAGGGTTTGCGCCTTCGTCTGTAAGAAGAATCCTGTTAAGGCAATCAAAAACACGAAGCTTGATTTGAAATGATTCATCGAATTGTTAATTATTTTGTTGTACTATTTTGTTTTTTTATCTTCTGATGTTTGACTCATCCCAGCATTTATTGTGGCTCCCCTTTGGTAATTATTGGTTTGTGGAAGTCTGCAATTTTCAAATAGATCTGATATTTGGCATACTCGCTTTGCATTCTTTCCATGAAAATCTTTTCGAGTTTCGTTTGTTCTTTAAGGTATTCCGGCTTGTTCAACACATTTTCGGTTTCCTCCGGATCTTTCTGATAGTCGTACAATTCACGCGCGATCACATACTTTTTATCATAAGGGATTGCTGTGGTAAAGCTATCTTTCATCCATTCGGTATAACGAAATCGGCTGTTTCGCATGGAATAACCCATGATGTTTCCACCTCTGGGGAATTGGCTAAGGGCAAATTGGTCGACAACTGTATTTGGATTTTTAATGGATGGGACAAGGCTTTTCCCATCCAAAAATCCGGGCACAGGTAAATTGGTGAGTTCACAAAGTGTCGGGAAAATATCTACAAACTCACAGGTGGTAGTAGCTTTTATTCCTTTTTTCATTCCTGGAATGCTCATTACAAGCGGAGCATGCGTAGCCTGTTCGAAGTTGGTATGCTTGTTCCACAAGCCATGATCGCCCAAATGCCAGCCATGGTCACCCCACAAAACGATGATGGTATTATCACGGAGTTTGAGGCGATCAAGTTCATCAAGCAGCTTTACAATCTGGGCATCGGCATACGACATAGCAGCGTAGTAACCATGAATCAATGCCTTTTGCTTTTCGATTGGCAAATGATCCATTTCTTTTTCAGAATAACTGTCGAATTCCGGAATATCGGAATAAAACTTTAACTCTCCTGATGCATGATAAGCGATGTCAGGGCCATTCAACGCTTTTTTCTGGTAACTGGCGACCTCAAATTCATCGCGATTATACAAATCCCAGTACTTTTTAGGTGCGTTAAAAGGTAAATGTGGCCTTATGAAACCAACTGCCAAAAAAAATGGTTTTTTATTTTGGCTAAGGCTATCCAGCATTTTGGTGGCAATGTTTGCCAATTGACCGTCACGGTATGTCTCGTCCGGAACATCTGCACATTCGTAGGCCGGACCGCGCCCTATTTTGTTAGGGGTATATGGCAGCACATATTTCGCATGTGAGCTTTCCGGTTTCCGGTAGGGAACAGTCCATGATGGCGCATCATTTCCGGGACCGGAAGTGTGGTATATTTTACCCATTCCTGAAGTTTCATAACCCTTCGATTTGAAATACTGCGGAATGGTCAGCACATTTGGGTTGACCTGTCTGAAATCGGTCACCAGATCCCAGACTTTGGTCCTGTCGGGACGCATTCCGGTAAGCATACTTGCCCGGGTTGGCCCGCAAACCGCCTGCTGGCAATAGCAATTCTGAAACAGAATACCTTCTTTGGCCAACCGATCCATGCCTGGTGTTTTGGCATGTTTATCGCCATAAGCGCCAAAACAAGGTTTTAAATCGTCGACAGCAATAAACAAAACATTTTTTTGCTGAGCCCGAATACTTCCTGAGAGCAGCGTTGCAGCTAAACCAGCTAAAGTAAAAATCGCATCTTTCGTTTTCATTGTAGTTTTTATTTCAGTTCATTTAAAACCTAAGTTATTTCCTTTTCTACTTCGTATTTGTTTTTTTCTGATCAGGGTCTTCGGCAGTGCCCATATTTTCACGCACCACTTTTTTCGCTACTCCCACGGGACGACTGCCTTTTGTGAATACACTGAAAGTTGTTGCAAGTTCCTTCCCATCAAGGAATGCAGCAGCTTTTACCGTAACTGTTTCCTTCACAGAAAATGGTTTTGAATATTTGATTGATTTCAGGCTTGGAGCAGATCCATCGGTGGTGCAGCGTATTTCAGGTATTTTTCCTGATAGCGAACCACGAAGGGCAACACGTTCAAATGCAATAGTAACAGTTGTGGTTTCACTGAAATAGGAATCGCCCAGAATTCCAAGAGCATATACTTCTACGCCACCCGATTCGCCATCTTTTCCTGCAAAGAAACCTCTGCTCAATCCATTGAATACCTTGCGCACAGTTTCGCGTTGCGGAGTAATGTCAACCGGATCGCCATTTTCGCCACCCAGCCATTTTGCCTGCCCTTTGAATGCAAATGCAATTTGTTGATCTGCATTTGGTACCAACACACCTTTGGCATCGCGCACTGCTAATGATACAAGCGCGACATCGTTTCGATCAGATTTCAGATTTGTATTATCGGTTTTAACCTCAAGTATTGCAGGCGTACCAGCAGTACGTTGCACTGTTTCGGCGACTTGTTTCCCGCTACTGTATGCTACCGCCTTTAGTTCGCCAGCCATATAGTTTACTTGCCAAACACATTCGAAGAGATCGGATTTAGCTTTACGCCCAAGCGATTTGCCATCCTGAAAAAGTTCAACCTCATCGGCATTGGTATAAGCCACAATTGGTATGATCTTTCCTTCCAATCCAGGATGTGTCCAGTGAGGCAGAAGGTGCACCATTGGAGCTGCTGTCCAGATACTCTGATAGAAGTAATAATGGTCTTTCGGAAATCCTGCCAGATCGAGTACCCCAAAGTTAAATTCGCGTGCCAGTGATTCCGTTCCTGCCCAGCCTGCTTCGCCCTGATAATCGAATCCGGTCCACCGATATTCACCAATAATCCAAGGACGTGACGATGTTCGTTGCCAGCAATTACGTGCCTGTAAGCGGCGTCCACAATTGTCATAAGAAGAACGATAGGCTGTATGACCACCAATAAAAATTTCAGGACTTGCGTAATCTTTTAAAGAATCAATACTTTTAAATACCTCGTTTACCGTTTTGTAAAATCCACGGGTTTGGAAGGTGTGCGGTTCTTCAGTCAAAACAATTGGAGTTTTTGGGTTTTTGGCATGAAAATCTTCCAATACCGCGTCTCTAGGAACAATACCACCGTTGAAACCTGCCACATCGACACCATTAACCACAGCTCCACCTGTAGTCGGACGAGTATTATCGAGCGAATGAATGAATCCTGTCATTCCGTTTATATCACCCTCGCCGGTTTCATTGCCAATGCTCCAAAAAATCACACTTGGATGATTTCGGTCACGGCGAACCCAATCGGCCACATCGCGCTGCCACCATTCTTTGAAGAATCGTCCGCCATAATCGTTGGTCGCTTTTTGGTGCCAGCCGTCGAAAATCTCATCCATCACCAACATACCCAATCGGTCGCACATTTCATAAAAGGCTGGTAACTGCGGATTATGAGCAGCCCTGATCGAATTACAACCCATTTCCTTCAATTGCTTAATCCGACGTTCAAGCACGGCTTCAGGCATTGCAGCTCCCGAAGGAGTTCCGCCCTGATGCTCGCAAACACCCATGATTTTGACGTGTTTTTCGTTCAGGAAGAAACCCTGATTGGCATCGAAACGCAATGTACGGATTCCAAAAGTAGTCTTAACTTCATCTACAATTTTGCCATTCTGGATTATGGTGGTTTTAAGTGAGTACAATTGGGGAGTTTCAATGCTCCACAACTTAGGTTTGGTGACCCTAATTTCCTGATTCACTGTTTTCAAATCGCCGGCAGCAATACTGGCATTGGCAAGGGTCTTGCCGGCTGAACTTCCATCGGGAGCAACTACTTCAAACTGAACCTGAACAGGGGTAACAACAGATGAATTGTTTTTCACTTCGACGGCTGCATTTACCAAGGTTAGATCGGCATTCACGGTAGGCGTTTTTATAAAAACTCCAGAAAAAGGTATATGTACCTGATTGGTAACTACCAACCTGACATGCCCATAAATACCGCAGCCGTGATACCAACGGGCGCTTGGCTCGAGCGTATTATCCACACGAACAGCAAGCGCATTTTTACCGGGTTTAAGAATCCTGGTAAGGTCGCAGGTGAACGAGCTGTAGCCATACGGACGACCACCTACTCTTTCGCCATTGAGCCACACATCACTGTTCATGTAAACTCCGTCGAACTCAATGCTTACCAATTTACCTTTCCATGATTCGGGCATTTCGATTACACGGCGATACCAACCAATTCCTGATGGAAGGTAACCCGAACGGCTTCCAGATGGATTTGAGAAAGAATAATCGCCTTCGATACTCCAATCGTGCGGTACATCCAGCTTTCGCCACGAAGCATCATCGAAAGTTGCTTGCTTCGCTTCCGCCATATCGCCTAACCCAAACCGCCAGCCCAAATCGGCATTTTGTACGATCCGCTGCGCATATAGCTTTTCCGAAGAAATGAATGCGATGGAAATTGCAAGTATTGTTAAAATTTTCATATTTCAGGTCTAATTACTAATCCAAAAGATCGATTTAACTGTTCCCAGATTCAACTTGACTTTGGTATAGGTTTGTCCGCTTTTCTGAATGTGTGAAATACCGCTGACGTTGGAAATTGAACCATCATGCGGATTCCAGCTTTCCAAACTCAGTTTGCCCCTCAGCAAAACTTCGGTGTTGATGATGTTATCGCTCGAATTGGCAAAAAAGTAGATGTCTTTCCCATCTCTAACTTTATGCAAATACGAAAACGCGCCCAATTTGCTCGAAACGGAAGGGTTTTGACTGAACACCACATCGGCATTGGGCAATAATCCGGCCAATGCATCCGATAAAGATTCTGTGCCTGGTTTTGGAATGAATAAAGCTTTTCCTCCTTTGTTGTTGGTTTGAACCTGCGACTGATTCATTGCATCTTTCCCGAACATTTCAGTAATCATTTTTTCAATTTCCTGATTTTGTCCTATTTCGGCTGACAATGAGGGCAAAAGCGTTGTGGCTATTACCTTTCCGCCATTGTCGTAAAATGCTTTGATTTTCTGGAGTGTTTTTACTGAAATAACTTTCCCTCCTGGAATGATAACCAGCTTGTAATCCTGAAAGTTTTCCTTATTGTCGAGATGAAGCTGGTTGCCCTGAATCAAATATTTGTCGGTTGCCAGATATTCAGGATGAACAAAAGTGAAATCGCGGCGAATTTCGTTGGTCAACATATCGCTGATCTTGAGATAATCAGCTTCAGGATAGGCCCAGGTTCCAGCTCTTTTGTTGTCGGGTGCATCAAAATAAAATCCGCCCTGCAAACTGGCAATCGGATAAACGAGGGCAATATCGGCCACCGTGCGACCTCCCTGCAATAGGTAGCAGGTTCGGCCAACAAAATCGCTGTATTTGGGTAAACCGGGAGCCAGTTTTTTGCTATATGGTGAAACCAATGGCGGAATGGAAACTTTTTTTGGATCGTACCACATTCCATGAGGAATCACAAAATTTACGCCTCGAGCCTGAATTTCCATCAAGGCACGGTAAAGCATCAGTGAATCGACAATATCTTCTTTCAAGGCTCCATAAATTTCTGTGGTTGTAATAGGACGGTCGTATAAATCAGAGGCAGAACTAATGAGCTTAAATCCATCGCGACCTCGTGTATAGTCGATAATCAAATCAGTTAACGGAAGATCCGTGTAGCGGTAATATTTGAAAATATCGCCCGACATATCAACTGGCTGAATTCCGTAGTTTCCAGGAGGATGTCCTGTATTTTTTAACCCATATTTTTTAGTCCATTTGGTTACCATTTTTGGATAACCTTCGGCCATCAATTCAGAACGGGTATTGAAGAAAGCCACGCGTGCAGCTTCGGTTTCCAGGCCAATATTGTACCACAAAGCGGGATAGTACAAAGCAGGATCGAACCCATTCACTTCCTTAAATTTTTCGTTGAAGGCATTGGTCCATGTACGTTCGGTGCGCAGGAAACCCACATCATCAAAAAAAGTGAGTTGAATGGTATTGCCAAAATAGGAACTGAAATGTTGGGCATATTTATCGTAGGTCAACCCCATAAAGTGATTGACAGCAGAAGTATCCAGATAGTCGACTACAAAATATTTCTTAAAGAACGTTCCAATATTACAGGTAAAAAATAGGATCCGCCAATCGCCCTTGGGCATGTTCCAAGTCAAGATCTTGTTTTCATCGATGAATTTAGAAAGGTCAATCCGTTCCAGCGTTTCGACATTCATGGCAACGGCGGCCATCAATTTACCGGCCGGAAGCGGTGTTTTCCAGATTCCGGGACCGGTTCTAATTATTTCACTCTTTTCGAGCGTTTTACGTACATCCTGCGGAAATTGCTTTTCGAGTTGCCCGTTGGCATTGCCGCTTGGGAAACCTGTATCGTCGTACAATATGACATTAACATCGAGCTTTTTGGCCGTTTCGAGAATCACACCAAACTTCTTGAAATAAGCTTCGGTCAGGAAATCGGGCAGCGTATTTGCAACAGGCAAAACGGTCACCCCGTTAAATTTGGCTTTCTGCACGGCATCAGTTATTTGCTGAACAATTCCTTCGTCTGTCAGCTCACCATTGAGGTGCCAGAAAGGGGTCGGATAAAACTGTTTGGCAGGATGCCGAAAGCCGGATTTTGAAACTGGCAGCGCATCCTGTGCCATGGCAAACTGACCCGAAATAAGCAATTCAATTGAAAGTAAAAAGAACCACTGAGAATTCCTGAAAAACCTGTTTTTAAAAGGATTTATCATCATTCAAATTTATTATTGATACATTTTTCCCGTTGGTTTGCGTAACTGCAACTGGCTGATTACTTTTCAGGGTAGGAATTTTACCGGCAAAGTCAAGAAATGCAGTTGCACCTGTCTTTTCAGCAGTGAGGTTGATGTTGCCAAACTTCAATTTTTCTCCATCACCAAGATACAAGTTCAGCAGTTTATTCTTACTATCGGTAGTTATTAGTGCGAACTTTCCCTTAAAGTGAATACCCAGTTTAGAGTCGGTAAAATCTTCATCTTCAACTTGATCAATAAGATACTGCACCAAAATTTTAGACCCAATCTTATTTTTAATAATCAATCCTTTAAATACACCGCTTTGAACGATCTTTTCAACCGATTGAACCGTGTTTTTGTTTCTGTTAAATGGCTCATAAACAATGGCGAATGGGGCTTTCCAGGCTTCTCCCGTTTTCCTTATTACCAGTGTAGGCGTTGGCATATTGTCGTAAGGCACAGGCGCCTCGAAGGTATGTGGCGCCATTACTTTGGTGTATTCGCGCCGTTCACATCCAGGAATAAAAAGCTGCATATAAATTGGGCCATCATTCAATTTTTCTGTTTTGAACATTACCTGCACATCTCCTGAATAAACTGGTGAGGTTTCTACCTTTTCGAAAAAGTGCCATCCCGGATACCGGAATTCTTTGTTCTGAATCCAAGGGAGTTTTGCATTGGCCATGTATCGTTCAGGAGTGGAAGAAAGCTTTAAATCCTTGTTCAGAAAAACAAGTTCATCTCCGATATTGTGGTAAAGAAAATCATG
>JBBQJE010000031.1:0-20751 GCA_038325635.1 Bacteroidales bacterium | reverse complement strand
GAGGTGACCCCGAAAGATGCAGATATTATCTGGGCGTACGATCTGAAACAGGAATTGGGAATTTGTCCGCATGATTCACCGCACGCTTCCATATTATTGGACGGCGATTTCCTTTACCTCAACACATGCAACGGAGTGGATTACCGCCATCTCGAAACAACAGGATTAAATGCTCCCAGCCTGATAGCATTGGATAAGAAAACCGGCAGACTTGTGGCTCAGGATAATGAGCATTTTGGTCCGCGTATTTTTCACTCTTCCTGGTCATCGCCAGCGATGGGAGTAGTCAACGGACAAAGGCAACTCTTTTTCGCAGGTCCGGATGGAATCGTATATGCCTTCGAAGCGCTTTCCCAGTCGGCCCCGCGTGATAAGGTTCAATCGCTTACAAAAATCTGGCAATTCGATTGCGACCCCAGAGCGCCAAAAGAAAATATTCATAGTTACCTGAATAATAAAAATGAAGGGCCGGCCAATAGTATGGGGATGCCAGTATTTTACAATAATCGTATCTATGTGGCAGGAGGGGGCGATATTTGGTGGGGAAAAAAGAAAGCCTGGCTTACCTGCATTGATGCTACCAAAAGGGGCGATATAACGGCAACAGGCGAAATTTGGTCTCAGCCACTTGAACAACATTCTGTTTCAACACCTTCCATTTCAAAAGGTTTACTATATGCCACCGATTGCGGCAAAAACCTTCATTGCATGGATGCAGAGAATGGGACTCCATATTGGAAACATAAGCTTAAAATGGATTCATGGAGTTCTGCTTTAGTTGCCGACAACAAAGTTTATGTGGGCTCGCGTGGAGGCGATTTCTGGATTCTCGGTGAGGGAAAAAAATTGACTGTTTTGGATTCCATGAAATTAGATAGTCCAATTCACTCAACTCCGGTTGCCGCAAACGGGGTGCTTTATATTTCAACTTTTAATAAGCTTTATGCGATAAAATCAGTCGTCAAATAGCATGATTTTCAATTTTTTTTTCTGGATATAACCTTAAAAATTAACAGCCATTCGCTTCGAATGTTAAAATTCGTTTAATCGTTCAATTGTATTATTAACATCGAAATATTGTTGATAGATTTACATCTTTAAATCCTTTAAATCCTCAGATTGTGAAGTCTATTAAAATGTTTGTGGTAATCCTTGCCGGGTCGTTACTATTTATTGGTTGTGGTAATAGTACTAAATCAGGTAAAATTGGGAAAGTAAAAGACATTGACGGTAATGAATATTCGACCATTATTATTGGAACACAGGTTTGGATGACAGAAAATCTAAAAACCACAAAATACAATGACGGCAAATTAATTCCTAATGTGACAGTTGATTCCATATGGAGTAAGCTAAAAACCGACGCATATTCGTGGTACAACAACGATTCGACCACTACAAAGGCAACTCTGGGCGCATTGTATAACTGGAATACAATAAATACAGGTAAACTTTGTCCAACAGGATGGCATGTGCCTTCGGATAAAGAATGGCGACACCTGACCGATTATTTGGGCGGCGAAAATGTTGCAGGAAGTGATTTAAAAACCACAACAGGCTGGAACAAGGGAGGTAATGGCACAAATTCAAGCGGCTTTTCGGCAATTCCCGCCGGTTATCGCAGTAGCAAAGGATCTTTCAGCTCACGTGGAATCAGCGGTTATTGGTGGAGTTCAACTCCAAATCCCGAGAATTCATGGTATTGTGTCATTTTTAGTAAAGACTTCACTGCCTATAAATATTACGGACAAAGGGAAAGCGGTTTTTCTGTTCGTTGCGTAAAAAACTAACTATTCTTCGTATCCGGAATCTTTTCCCTTCCTAATTGCCGGAATCCCTTCCTTCATCCATTTGGGGTTTGGTCCGCCTTTGAGATAATAATCGAAAAACTGACTCATCCGAATGCCAAGATCCTGCCGGTTTGGCCGTTTAGTCAGGTTATGCTCTTCTCCATTGTAGCTGAGAAGCCAGGCCGGTTTACCTAAACGCCGCAAGGCAGTAAAGAATTCAATTCCCTGATACCATGGTACTGCACCGTCGGTGTCGTTACTCATGATCAATATAGGAGTGGTAATTCTATCCACAAAAAAGATGGGAGAGTTTTCGATATACAATTCACGACTTTCCCACAAGTTTCCTCCTATCCGGCTTTGGCCGTGTTCGTATTGAAACTCGCGAACTACACCGCTTTCCCAGCGAATGCCACCATAGGCAGAGGTCATATTGCTTACCGGGGCACCTGCCATGGCTGCTTTAAACAGCCCGGTTTGGGTAACCAGAAAGGCAGTCTGATATCCGCCCCAGCTTTGACCCTGTAATCCCATATTATTTTGATCGATGTAGGGTCGTTTCATCAATTCGAGGGTACCACTCATGATAGAATTGTATGCATCCTTCCCGGGATGACCCGTAGTGTAGGTAATATCCGGGACGAAAATGACGTATCCGTTACTGTTATAATACGGGAAATTGACCGTTGATCTGGACGGATTTGGAACATAATGGGTATTCAACTTATCTGAATAACGCTCGTAAAAATAAACGATCATCGGATATTTCTTGTTCGCGTCGAAGTTTTCCGGTTTATACAACAACCCTTTCATTTCCTTGCCTTCGAGGGTAATCCATTTAAACTGTTCTACATTTCCCCACCAATACTGACTCTGTTGAGGATTTACCTCTGATAATTTTCGGATATCCGTAAAATCAGACTTGCTTTTCCATAAATCCGGATAATTGGTATAGGACGATTGCTGCCAGATCAGTTCATTGATATTTTTAGCCTTAATAGGATTGCTAAAATCTTTTTCCTGCTTTATCAGACTGATTAATGTGCCGGGAGCTGAAAGTTTCAAGGAGGAAAACCCCTGTTTGCAGCTTTCTTCTTCAAACGTCTTAAGCAGAAGAGATTCTGTCGGATTGATAGACAAAGCTTCCGGGTCGAGGTTTACATAACGAAAGGAAGTTTTATCCTTTCTTCCGGTTATAGTCAGGTTTACCGGACTCTTAATTCCCTTGGGATCTAACTGCCAGATATCGAATTGGTCATAGATCAGCAAAGATTCATCGTCTTTTGTCCAGCCGGCAATTCCATAAGAACCCGGAGTTGATGGTATATCATGCTTCTCGTTGAAAACGGCAACAGGAAGAGTTGAGGTGAGACATCTGCTTTGCATCTTTAATAAATCCATGGCATACCAGGCTTTTTCCTTCCCTTCATACCAATACAAATATTTTCCATCCGGCGAAAGATCCGTGTTGTTGGGTGTCTTTTTAAAAATCAATTTCCTCACACCTGTTTTAAGATCGATTAGAAATGCATCGCGATACCTGGCATCTTCCCAGGAAGAGAGTATTTCGTACGGTTTGTCTGAATATCCGACTGCAATTTCTGCATTTCCTTTCTTAATCGTACGAACGCGGTTCAATAGTGTGTCGGCCAATTGAATCATTTTCTTCTCAGGGATTCGATAAACGGCAAGAAAGTTTTGCTTAAGATCGGCATCCAGCTCTTTTAACTGCTGCGACTGCAATCGACCGTCCTGATAATTCCAAACATCGACTTTTGTTTTCTCCTCGTCCAGTAAGGTGTCTTTTGGCTGAGGAAGAATCTTAGGAGCAGTACCGAAATAGAGTTTGGTTCCATCATCAGAAAAGTTAAGTTTCCCATTATCATTGACTTCCCAGTTTTTTAACATTCCCGGTGTTAACGTATCGGCTACTGCCTTCGAAACCGTTTGTTTTTCGTCCCAATAATTCAGGGTGTACCTTTTAACTTTTGCAGTGTCAGCGGTGAACAACCAGGCCGCTTGTTTACCGGCATCGTCAGTCAGGATTTTTTTTGCTAACCCATTGCCTTCAAATAATTTCTTCGACTGGAGATTTCGGGTATCAAATAGTTGCACCGAAGATGAATCGATGGAATCCTTTTTCAAGGTAACGAATGCGCACAAAGAGCCATTTTTTGAAAATGCAACTTCAGTAACATTTTCAAAAATGAATTTGGCTTTGGTGAGCGGATTGGTAATCGTTAGTTGGGCTATTTCCACGTCATTAAATGCACCTTTCTTTGCCTTTTTTTCTTTTTTAGGTTCCACTTTTGATTTTACCAATGAAGTATCCTGAGCTGCCTTTGATTTCAGCGAATCTTTCCCTTCAGCCTTTGGTTTGGCGGAATCTTTGGCCTTTTCCTGTAGGTAAGCAACCCATGACCCACCTTCCTTCGGCAGCACGAAGGATTTTAGCCCCGGAATTTTTTCGATGGAATCTGCTTTCAGCATCCAAATACCCAACGAGTCTTTGGGCATATCTTCTTTTTTTGTTTTCGCTAATTTGAGTTTACGAAGAACATTCTCGGGTTGTCTGATTTTAAATACCAATAGATCGGAAGTACTACTAAACAGAGCATCCTGACTTCGTGGTAAGGAATCGTTTTTACCGGTTTGAAGATTTCTAAGGTGCAAAAATCCGTCCCCTTTTTGAGGATTAACTTCAAAGGATACCCATTGTCCATTAGCAGAAATGGCAGGCTTTGCCAACTCTTTCCAGGAATCATATACTGAATGGGTAAGTGTTTTTTTTACAGATGTTTGCGACATTGTTGCGGTAACAACAGCCAATAAGGCACAAAGAAACAAAAACAATTTTTTCATCATTGCTAAAAGTGTCAGGAAATGTTGCCGAAATATAACATAAATCAGTGAAATGAAATAGGAAGAAAACGGCTGGTTCGAAAATTTTTAAGCACGGCGTTCATTCCAACAAAAACAAAAAATAACAGTTGAGTGATCAGGAAATTAAATTACCGATCACTCAACTGTTATTTACAAATTACAGTAAGCTTTTAACTTTATTTTCTCAAAGTAAAAGAATAATCAATAAAACAAGAAGAAGTCCGCTTCCACCTACTAAGTAGATTGTTCCCCTTGAATGATACCCGTTGTTACCCTCGTAACCATCATGATGACGATTACTGCGATGGCGTCTAACATAAACGTCCTGTTTGCTTTTTATTTCACTTACTTCTTTGCGCAGTTCTTTCTTTTCTGAACGGCTTAATGTCGACAAATCCATTGTGCTGATTTCTTCTAACCTCGCCGTTTGTGCTGCTGCTTCAGCCGATTCAGCGGCTAATACTTCTGTTGAGGCAGCAACTGCTGATACTTGCGGCTTTTCTTCGTCTGCTTTCAGTTGAGCAGGAATAAATGACAACAGAATAAAAGTTGTCGCGATAAAAAATGATAGTTTTTTCATTTCAATTTATGGTGTTTGTTGATAAATAGTATAACATAAAGTACATCCTCTTACAGTCGAAAAATGTTATAGAAATCTATCTTTCATTTACATCTTTCACATTACTGAATAAAAAGTTGTCAGTTTTTAGAAATCTTGTTTTTTGTCATTAAATTCATCCCTGCTTATTTCACCTCTTGCGTATCTTTCTTTCAAAATATCCATGGCAGTCTTTGGTTTTGTTCTGCGGTAATTACTCTTTAGCGAAATGACTATCACAAAAATGATTGCTACTATGATAAGGCTTACAATCCAACCTAATCCTAAAGCCCAATTGTTTGATCCAAATGCATCCATCATAATAAACCTCCTTTATTTTAGGTAAACCCGTTAATTTATTTGGGAAAATTCCTGTTGAGAATATGGTTGCAAGTTGAATAATAATGAATGAAATAGCGTTACATAATTCTGGTAAGAAGTTGTAATATTCACATATTTTTGGCACAGCTAACAATGGGATCTGCCCAAACATAGCAGCTAAGGAGTCGTTGGGCATGATATGACCCAATCCGTTTATGCCTTCACAAATTTCAGGCTTTCCCTGTTTTTATTTTGAAAGAGCACGATCAGGTAGACCCCTTTTCTTAGATGACTAAGATGGAGTTGCAGTAACTGCTTGCCTTGTTGAAATTTTTCCTCGTAGAGTTTTTCTATCAACTGACCGCTTATCGAATAAATTCCGATTTGGGTCATTTCTCCATTGGCTTGAAAGGAGAATTGTGCCGTATCAGTAACCGGATTTGGCCACAGCTTCAAATCTGAATCTGGAGTACTGCCAGGTGCTTGGCTCACTGTTGATGCAGCGGTAAGTTGGATCTCTGTAAATGATTTTCCCAATAGCTGATTGGTCTCATTTTGCGGCACATCAAACCATTGTTTATAAATTGATGCATAGATGCTTCGAAAGTCAGTTTGCAAAGGCAGATTGGCTGCTTTATCGACCACCGACGGTATCTTCGGATTACTACCAATAATCGCAGGATTAATCTTTGAGCCAAATAAGATGGCTGGCCAAGTTGTACCGTGATCGGTGCCTAAACTATCGTTCGACATAATACGACGACCAAATTCGGTAAAAACAAATCCCAACACATCATCCTCTTTCTTCATCAGTTTTAAATCATCCTGAAAAGCAGCAATAGCTTTTGATACTTTGCTGAAGAGTACCGGTTGTGATCCTGTCGATTTATCCGTGCTCGCGACCTGAGCCGAGTGGGTATCCCAACCTCCCAGATTAACAATATAAATTTGAGTCTGCAGTCCTCCGGCAATTAAATTGGCTACGAGTTTTAACTGGTCAGCAAGAGAATTTTGTCCGGTTGCAGGATAGAGCGGCGAGAGATTTTTGGCCTTCGAAGCGGCTTCCTTAACCACAGAAAGATAACTTCCTGTTTGCTCCATGATGTTGGTGATAAACTTTAACTCATTTCCATAAGGTGTTGCCGGATAGATGCTTTCTGCAGGTGATGAGCTGTAAGTTGTAGATAGATTGTTGATTACTGAGCTGTAATTACTTGTTTCGCTTTGGCAGATGGCAGAACTTGTTGATCCTATAGTTAGTGCGATTGGATGTGGTCTGTTGGCATTTGGATATCCATTTGGATAGTTAGGATCGTGATTCGCAAAAAGTCGACCTAACCATCCCGTGTTGATGGATACATTTGAATCTGAAGCGGACATAAGAATATCTTTCGATCTGAAATGGGATAAATTGGGATTGGGATATCCCACACCTTGAATAAACTGGGCTTTACCATCCTTATAAAGATTAGCTAGTTCAGGCATCGAAGGATGAAGGCCGGTCTCGTTTGTTAATTTCAATATTTGGCTTTCGGGCAGCAAGATATTACCACGCTGAACCACGAGGTTGGCATATTCCGTAATTGGAATCAACATGTTTAATCCATCATTTCCACCGTTAAGCTGTACTAATACCAATTTTCGGTTTGGATTAAATGCATTAAGAATTTCAAATACTGAAGGATTGGCGATAGCCTTCATCCATTGTCCCCGAAATGCAAATGGGACGGCAACGGAGGTTGCTGCGTAGCGCAAAAATTTTCTTCGTTCCATAATGACAGAATTTTCAGGTTAGGATAAATAATATTCAGGCATCCTTAATATGGTGGCTATCACTCCAAGTAGTTTAGTCCTGATAAGATTTTTTTGAGTGACATCATTTGGATTACTTGAATATTTCGTCCATTCGAATGCCCATGAAGTGTCTGGTAATCCTGGTATTAAAATCTCTTTAAGTTGAGCTGTTTTTGCCGGACTAAGCGGAACGACCAATAAAATCTGGGCAAAAGCGGTGATGAGTGCATTCGGGTCAGAAGCATTTGTGATTTTGTTAGTCAGAACAAAGGGATCAATAACATATTTGAAACCAATCATGGTAATGCCTCCACCACTTAACGTATTGGAAAATGTAGTTCTATTTGGTATTGAAGATGAGTTGACCCAAAGTTCGTTGAATGCCGGGTCCTTGTAAAACTGCGGCCAGCCCGCAACATCTGGCGGATCGCCCAGAATCATTTCCATGTTAACCACCGAATTGAAAATGTTATTCCAAATTCCGTAGTTGGTTAACAGATCGGACGACATTGAAATTTCCCCTTTCCTGTAAATTCCAATCGCGAATTCCAGCGGGTTTTTGATATAGGCACCTCTGTAATCCAGACTGAAAAAATGTTCGCTACTTAACAGTTGCAGAAGTACCGGCTTAATTTCATAATTGTTATTGAAAAGCGTGGTTGCCAGAAGCTCGATAATTTGATCTTCAACATTTTTATCGACAACATAATACATAAACCAACGATAAATTTTCCGTGCCAGGTAACGAGCAGTCTCCTTTTTACTGAAAATCATATCTATTAACAACTGGTATTCTGAAGCATCCTTATTGGTGATCGCCTGACCGTTAAAGGCAGCTGAGAAAGTCTTAGTCGTCTTATCATGCCGGTTAGAATCAAAGATACTTGTAAATGTGGCGGCATTAATCTTCCATCCGGTTAGAACTTTGGCTGCTTCGCGGATATCTGCTTCCGTGTAATTTGTGTAATTGCCGGTTGAAATCAAAGGACCTTTCCCAATCGTGAATAGTTCGAATAGCTCTCTGCCAAAGTTTTCGTTTGGAGCCCCGACAACATTCGCATTACCATTCAGATAAACGAGCATCGCCGGATTGATGGTCATATCGTAAACCAGTTTTTTTATATTTCCAAGAGCACTATCACGGAGAAGCTGGATATATTGGTACGAATAGTTTGCGTTGTTGACGATCTGTGTCTCTGTGACAAAATGATTGTGCCAGAATAGAACCATTTTTTCATGCAACGATGGAGTTTGTGTAACCAGATTTCCAATCCACCAGGCACGCAGGCTATTTATTCGGTATGCATTGTAGGTTCCATTATAGGCGGCATTTACCCATGTTTGTCCAAGACTTACCGCTAAATCTCTGGCATCCATGCTGATTGGAAGAGTCGTTTTGGTTGGTACTGTGGAAAGAGAACCCAATGCGGATGAAATGGATTGACCAACGAATGCCTCAATTTCATTTTTTTTGGCACCAAACAGACTTCTGTCCATCAGATGCCTCGCCATATCATAATCAAGTTTATCCGAAACAGGAAGAAGCGAATAAGATTTATTAATTGCGCCCATACAAAACTAATTATGTAGATAGTCAGATTTTGTATAAAGATAGAAAGTCATTTGAATCTATTATCTACCGAACATAAAAAAAGCATCCACATTAATTTATGCAGATGCTTTTTTATTTTTGAAAGTTCTTTTAATTCTGGATTACTTGAATAAACCTTTTAGTTTACGAAGACCTTTTGCTTTTGCCTGAGATTTTACCTGTTCCTTTACTTGCTCTTTTGGCGCCATGGCTTGTGGTTCATCATTTGCCGTTTTAGCTTTGTTAGGGGTTTCAATTGAGGTAGGTTCAAATTTGGCCGCTGCTTTCTCTGGTACCACCGTATTTGCAGGCTCGGCGGCAATTGGAGTTTCAACAGTTTTCGCTGGTTCTGCAGCTTTCTTTGCTTTCGGTTCGCAGGATACGCAGACAATTAATCCGCAAAGCACAAGGAATAATCCTAATTTTTTCATGAATAATGGGGGTTTAATTATGTAGGAAAGATAAATTTATAATCTTGAGTAGACAAGCTTTTGCGGCACAATTCTTGACTTTTTTTCGAGAATACTTGATTTTTTGAATTTTGTTTTTTTATTCATTTTTTAATAGCCACTGATGCACCTCTTTTTTGATTGTCGATACGGTTTTTGATGGGATTTTTACGTTCATTTTCTCGATGGTTTGAGCCACCACTTTTGATTTGTCAAAATGATACGTTTCACAATACAATTTGAATAATTGATATCTTGGGTAAAATTTGCATGGAACCATGTTGGAGGATAAAAGATAACACTCTTCTGCTTTTTCATAATTTTTCAATGCGAAGTAACCATTTCCAAGATATACATTTAAATCATTGTCATTTAGATAGTTTTTGGCTTCTTCCAGGATTTTGACGCCTTTTACAACATCATTTTCCAATAGCTCACTCCCGTAATTGTACATAAAATATCCGTCATGCTTTAATCCGGTATAAGCTTTTTGATAGCATGGAAGTGCATTACTATACTCTTTTTTATTCGCAAAATTCATGGCATTTTGCCACTGAATTCTCGCTTGATAATCTTTCCGCACAGCATAGAAATCAACGGAGACTCCGCATAGTAAGATCAAAAAAAATGGTCTAAATACCCATTTGCCAATTACAAAGTCGAATCCTTCCTCTGTATCTGTTGCGTTTACGATTGACAAAAGAAAAACTACTAGGATGGCTAAAGGCAACACTCGCAAAGGATATGAAAACAGACTGCACACAAAAGTCCCAATTAAAGCTCCTTTGGCCGAATAGGATAGATAAGCATATTCCGATTTTGATTTTGAACCAAAAATTATTAGCAGAAGACCGATAAGAAGGAGCAATCCGGCGAATCCCAATTCCACGGTAGTTTGAAGGAATTCATTAAAACCGGTAGTGACATTGTCGGCAAGCAAAGCTTCCTCATTGGTGGGATTATCTTTGAAGTATTCAGCCTGAAAATTGTTGTATTCGGCCGAAAACCGGCCAAATCCGTATCCAAACAGAGGTTTCGGCTGAATCATGTTGAGGCTTACTTTGTAAATTAGTAAGCGACCCTTAGCGGATTCTTCCTTGAATTGAAATAAAAAAAAGAGTGCCGAAACGAGGATTAAACCTAGTGCCGCGAATGAAATTATTCTGCTTCTTCTGCTAGTCAGCAAAGCAGAAATCTTCAGTCTTATCAGCGGCCAGGTTAAGAATGCCATACCCGCACTAAATGCCAGCCATGCAGTTCGGGCTTCTGTAAAGGGTAAAACCAGGATAGTTAGAGAGATTGCTCCCAATGCAAAATACCTTATCCATGTATTGGATTTGAAAGTAGGCTTAGCAAATAGAAAAATGCCCCAGGCAAATAGCCCGGCGATCGTTAAATAATTGGCATAAATACCCCGATTTTGAAATGTGCCGGCAATTGTGAGAGAGCTCAATTGATTAAAATAAACCCCTTTCAATTGCCAAAGACCCAATGCCCCTTCAACAATGCCGGTCGACAAGAGCAGTAAAATGAATGCTTGGATTATTCGACGATTTTCAGGCATGAAAAACACGCGCTTAAAGACGAATACAACTAAAACGGCCACCACCAAAATGGCATATTGGTGCATATAAGCCTCAAAATAAGGAGTAAACAAAAGTCGGATGCCGATGTAAAGAAGAGATATCAACAGAATGGCTTCCGTATTATTGATGTTACAGACCAACGGCTTTTTGCGAAAAAACAGAAAGAGTGAGACAAGAAATGCAATGACAGATCCGATCGACAGCACAAAATAATAAGGTCCCCACACAAATCCATCGAAAATTGAACTGATTTCAGAAAAAGGAGTGAGCAATAGTAATAGTGCGAACAGGGCGATGCTAGATTTAGCCATTTATTTTAAAGATAGAACTCACTTTATCCAACCTCGACATATCTTCGTCAGACATTCTGAATGACATGGCTCCAATGTTCTCTTTGGCGTGAATTTCCTTCGTTGCACCGGGTATTGCCACCACTGTTTCGCCATGAAAATGGATCAGCCAATTTAGCGCAACCTGTGCAGGAGTCACATTGTACTTTTGTGCAAGCTCCTTAACCAAGATGATCACAGGCAAACTTTTCTCCAGTCCCTTTGGTTTGAATTGAGAACTATATTTTCTAAATCCAATATTCTTCAGTAATTCCGGCTGGTCGTGGAACTTACCGGTAACCAAACCTTGAGCCAACGGAGAATAGGCAATAATGGAAATTCCCAGTTTTTTTGCCGTATCCATCACTCCATTTGATTCGATTCTACGGTCCAGAAGGTTATACAACACCTGATTTGAAGCCAATGGCATTCTTCTTTTATCGAGCGTTTCCCAAGCGTTCTTCATTTTAAGGGCTGAAAAATTGCTGACCCCAATGTTCTTAATAAATTTTCTGTCTATCAAATCCGCCATTGCGTCCATCTCGGAGATTTCATTGGAAAATCCCCAAGGCTGATGTACCTGATAAAGATCGATGGGGAAAGGCGACAAGGCTTTTAACCGGGCTTCAATTGTTTTAGGAATATTAGACGCAAATCGAAACATAGGCCACCATTTCGTAGCGATTAAAATATCACCGGGCTTTTTGCCGGCAGCCAGGAGCGCTTTGGAAAGGGCTAATTCTGATGCACCGTTTCCATATACCTCAGCGGTATCAAACCAGTTAATTCCACCTTCCAGCGAAAGCGACACAACCTTGCCAATGAGGTCATCCTGAAGTACCGGCCAAAATTTCCCGGCAAGATTTTTTTGTTTGCTGAACTGCCAACAACCTAGTCCGATGGGCGTAATCCTCATTTCTGACCGACCAAGGGGCCGTAAAGTGTTTTTGTTTTCCATTTGTTACTATTTGATAATTAACAGATTAGTTTAATTAAGGTTATTAACTTGGAAGTCTGTAGCCTAGGATTAGTTTGAACCTATCCCTTTTAGGTTAACGTAATTTATGAATGCAATTTATAAAATATTTACTTGTTAGCAAAGATATTTGGATGCCTTTACAGACCGCATTTACATTTTTTATTTATTTAACGCGCTTTAAGTTGAATCCGAATTGGTTCCTAGAGAGAAATCCTCCTCTGCGGAGAGGAAGAAGGTAAACGAGGCCGAAGCAAAGGTCATAAGAAGCTCTTCATAGCCGCTTTTGAAATAGTAGAAGGCGGTGTTGGACGGGCGTATGCAATGCATCAGCGATTTGTATTCTGTATCTTTTAGGCCTTTCTTTGAGACATATATCAGTAAAGATGCTAAGACCATTACTGATGAATGGACAGGGCTTATACCAATAAGATTTATAACCAGCAGTTTTAATAATTATTGAAAATTTGCAGTTCACACATTAAAATTTAGTATTATGATGATAAAATTTCTTTTTTCAGTTTTTCTATTTGCAGCAATAAGTTTTAATCTCGCTGGGCAGGATGTTTTAAGGTATAAAGGTACCCAGCAATCTAATACCAATTTTCCGGATGGGCAATTGATTCATGCCATCGGGGTCCATAATATTCAGGTGATGCGTGCAAATCGCCAACACCCCGAAATGGCTGAAGGGTATGGCTGGACATATAATCATGGCCCCAATCTTGCCTACTGGAAAGGTAAGTTCTACCTGAATTATCTAAGTACTCCTCATAGTGAGCATATACAACCTGGACAAACCTTGATTGCAACTTCAGATGATGGTTATAAATGGAGCCAGCCGCTTGTTGTTTTTCCGCCCTACAAAATTCCCGTTGGCATTGTGAAGCGCGGTACCAGTTTCACATCCTACCCCGGCATGCATTCTGTAATGCATCAGCGAATGGGATTTTTTATATCGAAAAAGAACAGGTTGTTTACTCTGGGATACTATGCAATCTCATTTGGCCCGCGCGATTCTCCAAATGATGGAAATGGAATTGGCCGAGTTATCTGCGAGGTAAATGCTGACGGAACATTTGGCGATATATGCTTCATACGATACAATGAGGGATTTTCTGAACAAAACACAAATTATCCATTTTATACAAAGTCTAAAGATAAAGGCTTTGTAGAGGCATGCAACGAACTATTATCAAACAGGCTAATGGTTCAGCAGTGGCGTGAGGAAGCCGACAGAGATGACCAGATACTAAGCCTTCACGACAACCGTACTAAAGCATTTTGTTCTTATCATTTGCCTGATAACCGTGTTGTTGGACTTTGGAAAAAGGCACTTTACAGCATCAGCAGCGACGAAGGGAAAACCTGGGGTAAAGTCCAGTCGGCAGAAAACGTGATCAATGGTGGAGGAAAATTCTGGGGTCAGAAAACATCCGATAGCAGGTATGCAATTGTATATAATCCCGATGATATAGAGCGCTGGCCACTTGCCATAATGACCAGCAAAGATGGTCTTGATTATGACTCGTTGTTGTCAGTTCATGGTGAAATATCTCCTTGTCGTTACAGGGGAACCTATAAGGATTATGGGCCACAGTATATTCGCGGAATTACTGAGGGAAACGGGATACCGCCTGATGGAAAGATGTGGGTAACATATAGCCTTAATAAGGAAGATATATGGGTTTCATCAATTTCAGTTCCTATTAAATCCAGTGGGGACGCGGAGATTAATGATGTATTTAACTCTATTGCAGATGGTATGGAGCTTTCAGAATGGAATACCTACAGTCCGCTTTGGGCACCTGTGAAAATTGAAAAGAATGAAAAAGGTGAAAAAGCCATGGTGCTGCGCGATAAAGACAGGTATGACTGCGCTAAGGCTGAGCGAATCTTTAAGCCCGGAATAAAAGTTAATGTTAACTTGGCACTTACTCCGGCCCAGACTGACGGAGTGCTTTGTATTGAATTGCAAAATATGAAAGGCGAAATTGCTGCAGCCATCATCTTTGATAATCAGGGCAATATTAAGGTTACCAACCGGCAAGCTTATGTGAATTTAGGAAGCTATGAAAAAGGAAAGGAATACAGTATAAGTTTAAGCACAGATTCCGAAAGAAAGTTAATAGTAAATATAAATGGCAAGGAAAGAAGAGACCTTCGCTTTGTCACAACGAATATTGGTTCAATAGAACGCGTAGTTTTTCGTTCGGGAGCAGGCTTTGGGGTTCCGAAAGCTGACCCGGTAGTTAAGGATGAAGAATTGCAGATTGATCCGGGTCATATTGATCTGCCTTATGGTGGCGAACCGGGAAAGGAAGCTGTTTTTTCAGTAAAATTCCTTAAGCTTGTAAGTAGTAAATAACCACTTTCATATATTTGAAATGAAACCTGAAACAATCATTATAATGATTATCCTTTTTGCATTAGTGCCTTTTGGAGCATTTTCAAGTCAGCAGAGTTATAAGAATTCGGAGGACACGTGCCGCATTGTATTCGGCTGGAGGGAATCTGAATCAAACACTCCGCTTCTTGAATGGATGAAAAAAGGAGGGTACACCTGGGGTCTTGAATTATCGCATGATGTACCTGAAAATAGAATCAGGGAATTGCATAAACAGGGATGGAATATTGTTCTCTTCCAACTCTCTCATCCAGAAACGGTAATCAGGTACTATAACCAGAAAAAAAGAGCCATTCCCAATGTTAATGAAACAGTAGAAAAATATATCAGAGCAACCGATGGAAAGGTGATTTGGCAGAATATTCTTGAGGATGAATCATGCGGCGTAGGTCTTTCACAGGAATTCTTAAAAGAAAAACCCGCCACTCATAGGGAAGCATATAAAATGACTGAAAGCTATCTCAGAAAGTCAATTGCAGCCACCGAAAAGCAGGGCAATCTCCCGCATTGGGCTGTGGCAGGATTTGCAAACACCGCTCATGTATTGGCAAAACAACCTGAAATTGACCTTTTAACTGTCGAGCGAGCCAACGACGATGTGGATGACCTGCAGACAGGGATCTCTTTTTTTAGGGGAGCTGGGAAGCAGTACAGCAAGCAATGGGGTGTTGATCTATCGCTCTGGTGGGGAGGTATTTACGGCTGTGTTCAGAATCTTCCGACTCTGTATCACAAACGCCATTTATTCGTTTCGTGGTACTCAGGTGCTGAACATTTCCGTATCGAAGGCAGTGAACTATTTTTTGACAAGACTACTAAAAAACCGAATCGGATAACTGAATGTCTTGATGAATTCGGTGCCTTTATCAAAAGCCATGAAAGAGGAAAAGTTGAAGTTCCTGTTGCAATAGTCTTACCTGAAGACCATGGCTGGATAACTCCGCCATACTGGAGAACCACCAGTAATGTATGGAACTATGCGCATATTCCTAACAGGCAGGGACAAAAAGCTTTGGATGGTTTCTTTTCTGCTTCATTTCCGGGAAGTAATTTTTATATGGACCCTTTCTCTTTCGGGAAATTTAAAACAGAGAACCCGCCGGCATCTCCGTTTGCCTTATCCTTCATTTCACCCGAATTTGCACCTGACTCTTCAGATGTGTTCAGTGCTGAGTATCCTGTTTCTTTCGGGCTGTACGATAACAGACAAGTTGCCAGAAAGGAGATGGAGTTAAAACAGTTTGAAACCTCTGAGTTTCGCCCAATGGGCAATTCAAGATGGGGAGATATCATAGATGTCCTTACAACTGATGTCAGGGCAGATGTACTGTCACAGTATAGTATAATTATTCTGCTCGATCAGGTGGAACTCTCAAATGAGCTAGTAGCAAATCTTAAAAATGCCATGGAGGGGGGTTCAACGGTTATCTGTTCGGCCGGGGTTATTACACCTGAACATGCAGATTTTACAGGTGCCGAAATAATCCCGCAACTTGCTGTTGGTCAGGCCTGGAAGTTTGCAGACGGGAAAATGATAAATGAACCATACCGTTATTTACCAGCCCGGCTAACATCCGGCAGGGCGCTGGCGTCAACTGCTAATGGATCACCTCTGATAATTGAAAAAATAGTTGGAAAAGGGAAGCTTATTTCGTGCATGATACCGTGGTTTGAAGGAGCGCCTCAGTCAATCGGTAATGCTGCACTCTCTCTTTTTGATAAAATAATATCTGATGTTCAGCCTGTTAGAATTGAAGGGTTGCCTCTCGAATACTTAAGTACCAAAAGCAGTAACAATTATAATATTGTTTTATCCAATAACAGCAATCAGGATTGGAAGGGGAAGATTATTGCCCGAAACGTGGATCAAACATTCAATTTCTGCAAGGAGCTGCTGAATAATCAGGTTCTTCGTTCAACCAGAAAAGTAAATGGAAATGTTGAAGTATCTGTCACAATACCTGCTTATGAAGTGCGGGTAGTTTCCTGGTCGAAATAATTTCTTTTCACACAATCGGCGCGAACTTGTCGCCCTGCAAAAATAAAGAGCCACAATTTTCATTGTAACTCTTTGATTATCAGGTGACCCTGGAGAGACTCGAACCCCCAACCGTCTGATCCGTAGTCAGATGCTCTATCCATTAAGCTACAGGGCCATTGGCGCGAAACGCGGATGCAAAGGAAGGAATTTTTTTTGAAAGATTGCTACGGCAACGATATTTTTTTTCTAGTGGGAGTGTATTATGCAGGCGTGAAAACGCAAAAAAATGAAAATGGAATTCAGCTTTTCACATTCTTTCCACAATGTTAAGCTTTCGTGAATTGTGTGCGTACACGGAGGAGGCTTTAGTGTTCAGAAGAACTAAATTTCTTAATATTGGGTCACTAATCATACGTTAAATTATGCTGAAAATGACTATCTTAGAATCGTTATATGGTTGCAGAATTTCCTATTTTCCGTTATTATGCGAATGAGAAAAGCATGTCTCGACTATACTTTAAAGATGTACGTTAACTGTATTAATCCTTTGCATTATGAGTAAATACCTCTATTTGTCTGTTACTCCGGAAGCTCTGATCGCCTCCATGTTGCCCCCTGCCGAATTTGGGGAATACATGGCTACGGGTACCAAAAAAAGCAACAAGGGTCAGATGATCTTTTTTGAGGTCGACCTTGGGCAAGTAAAAGAGTTGGTCGATAACGACTACATTGAAAAGAATTGTGTTCGTCATCCGGATGGGTCACCCAAGCATTCGGTGTTCCTTTCCGTTTACCGTGTTCTGGAAACTATTCCGCTTAGAGCCCTGAAAAATCTTTATCTCACCACCGATAACGGAATCGTTTTGGAACTTACTTCGTCCAAATACGATGAATCCTGCGAAGAAAGACCTTCTCATCATCTTTACCAGGAGCTTTGTCCTGTTTCGCCTCAAGTAGTGAGTGAATTCTGTCCGGCCAGTTTTGTGAAAGTACTTACAGATGGTTCGCGCCAGTTTAAATTGCCAAAACTCTTTTTTGTTGAACTGAAACTCGGTGAATTAGCTGCGAATCCTGCAACAGGATCTGCCGAGCACCTTCCATATACCCATGTACGTCATTTGAGAGATTGTCTGTTAGCGTTGAAAGGTTATGAGAAAAAAATGAAAACAGTGGTTCGTTCTTACAATGGTTCATTACTTTACCGTACAGTTTCATCTGGTTTCTACGTTGGCGCAGGATCAGATATGATCTATTACCGCTACCCTTCCATGTCTGAGCTGGAAGAGATAAATTATGATTTTTTAGCCACTCTTTAAAAAAGTGAAAAATGAAAAGTGAAAAATGGAGGAAACGCTTTTTTCATTATTTATTTTTCATTTTTCATTTTTCACTTTTCACTTTTCATTTTTAATTCTGAATCCTATGATTAGTTTATCTGGTGCAAGCACCTTTGAAGTATATGCCGTTTAGAGCGTTTTGTTGATCTCGTTTTTTTGGACTTGGTTATGCCCTACTGCTTCGGAAGCAAGTTATGGTCTGTGACAAAGGAGCACCAAAGATGCCCGCAAGATCATGGATTCACTTGATTCTAGCGGAAATACGACCAAAGCAATCACCAAAGGTGTGGCGATCGGTTTGACTGTAATTGCAGCTGTGGCCTTGTTCGGATCCTTCATTACCGATGTAACGAATGTTCAGTTGCAGCAGTGGTAGGAGATACGGTTGGCGATCCTTTGAAAGATACCGCCGGCCCTGCCTTAAACCCAATGATTAAAGTGATCAATCTCGTTTCGTTGCTTGCTGCACCTGTTTTGATTGCCTACCAGAAACCGGGTCAATTCTCATGTGGATTGGTTCTTACAGGTGTTGTATGTTTGATTATTATCACCGGTTCTGTCATTGTTTCCAAACGTGGAGGTTTCAAAAGACCAGCTCGAATTGAATAAAAGATAAAATTAAATTACCGCTTCAACTCTATTGAATCAGTAATTTAATTTTATCTTTGCACTCTATTTGTAATTATTCTTAATAAAAATAAGAGTGCGGTTATCCGAAGTTGGCGAGAATAGAACGGTCGTAATTTCCAAAGTTTTGGGACACGGCTCGTTCCGGCGGAGGATCTCAGAGATGGGATTTGTTGCCGGGAAAGAGGTGTCCGTACTGAAAAATGCACCTTTCAAAGATCCGGTCGAATACCGGTTGATGGGTTATAATATCTCGCTACGACGTGCGGAAGCTAATCTTATCGAAGTAGTTACATCAGAAGAAGCCTTGGTGCTGCTTCGACCCGCTTACGAAGGCACCATCGATCTGGAAGAGCTAAAAATCTCCGCCAAAGTGAAAGGGCGCATGATCAGCATTGCCTTGGTAGGGAATCCGAACTGCGGTAAGACGACCCTTTTCAACCATCTCACCAACTCAAAGGAGCACGTTGGGAATTATAGCGGTGTCACGGTAGGAGCAACAAAGTCAACGCTCGAACGCAATGGGTATCATTTTGATATGACGGACCTTCCGGGTACGTATTCCTTGACGAGCTACACGCCGGAAGAGCTTTTTACCCGCAATTTCATTTTGGACGAGATGCCTGATATTGTGGTTAATGTGGTGGATGCCTCCAATCTGGAACGCAACCTCTTTTTAACCTCCCAGTTGATAGACATGGATATCAAGGTGGTGATCGCCCTGAACATGTACGACGATCTGCTCGCCAGTGGATCAACCTTGAAGTTGAAAAAATTAGGAAAATTAATCGGGATTCCTTTCGTTCCAACAACCGCTTCAACCGGTCAGGGGCTGGAGGAACTGATGAAGGAATTGATCGAAGTGTACGAAGACCGCGACCCGATTGTACGGCATATCCACATAAATTATGGTCAGGAGATGGAGAAATCAATCGACCAAATCCGAAAAGAAATTAAAAAGGATAAGCCGCTTACTGCCACTTTCTCCTCTCGTTATCTGTCGGTTCGACTAATTGAAAAAGATCCGGAAGCACTAAAGGTACTTGAGTCTTCTTCTAATTATCAGTCCATCAAAGAAATTACAGAGCACGAGATTGTACGGCTCGAATCACGACTAAATGATGATACTGCTCAACTGATTACCGATGCCAAGTACGGATTTATTGCCGGTGCATTAAAGGAATGTTATCAGCCCGGCATCATGAAACGGACCATTTTCACCGAGAAAATTGATAAGGTGATGACGGACAAATACCTTGGATTTCCCATTTTCTTGGGATTGATGTTTCTCACGTTTTATGCCACTTTTGCCTTGGGAGTGCTCCCAACAGAGTGGATCATGAAAGGAGTTACGCTGATTTCCGATGGATTTTCATCGATTATGGAGCAAGGAATGCTGAAAGATTTGATTATTGACGGGATCATCCGCGGACTGGGAAGTGTGATTGTCTTTTTGCCGAATATATTGATTCTGTTTTTCTTCATCTCCTTAATGGAAGACACCGGATACATGGCTCGTGCCGCATTTATCATGGACAAGTTGATGCATAAGATGGGTCTTCACGGACGTTCCTTTATACCGATGGTGATGGGTTTTGGCTGCAATGTGCCGGCCATCATGGCCACTCGCACCATCCGTAATCGCGGCGATCGGCTGCTTACCATGATGATCATTCCTTTTATGTCGTGTTCGGCTAGATTACCGGTTTATGTGGTGCTGATCTCCGCTTTTTTCCCAAACTATCCTGCAGTGGTCTTTATAGGGATCTATCTACTGGGTATCGCAGTAGCTATTCTTTCTTCCAAGTTATTAAATAGAACCGTTTTCAAACGAAAGGAGACCCCATTTGTGATGGAACTACCTCCTTACCGGATGCCGGTACTTCGCAATTCGCTCCTTCACATGTGGGACAAAGCCAGTCAGTACCTGAATAAAATTGGCGGTACAATTCTTGTAGCGGTAGTGCTTATCTGGGCACTCGAATATTTCCCTCGAAGTGAGAAATATGATCCACAACAACCTTCATCGATTACCATGAATGCCCCTGTTCATCCAGTTTCACAAATGGAGCAATCCTATTT
>JBBQJE010000030.1:0-20842 GCA_038325635.1 Bacteroidales bacterium | reverse complement strand
CATTCGTTTTTACTATTATTCGGACCATCGGGCAAAGTATTGGGCTATTGACAATGTTGCAATTTCAGGTACTTTAACCGCAAATACTCCTATTATTAGCTGGACTTCAAATCCGTCAGGTTTTAATTCATCACTCGCGAATCCGCCTACCGTTAATCCAATTATAACAACGACCTATACCGCGACCTATACCAATCAGGCCACAAATTGCAGTAATAGTGCATCAACGACAGTCATAGTCAATCCTAAACCCAAGGTTTCTATTCAACCAAACTACTGCGTAGTACCAGGTCAGATCCGTTTAACCGCAAATGGTGGTACCACCTATACCTGGAGTACCGGAGAGACCACAAATCCTATATTTGTCGATATTGCGAACACCTATTCTGTATCATCAACAAATTCATTTGGTTGCACCGGAACTGCTTCAGTGCCTGTATCGACAGAGCTGGTGACAAATGGAGATTTTTCCGATGGAAATATAGGAATAACCAGCTCCTACGGTTATGTATCAACGGGTTATTCGGGAGTGTCAACATCCGGACTTTGGCCTGAGGGTCATTATGCGATCGGTTCTGATCCTACATTTTACCACACAAATTTCTGGGGGAGAGATCATACTTCTAATTCTGGCAACTTTATGATAGTTAACGGGAGCGGATCTAATCCTCCGGTTGTTGTCTGGCAGCAGACAGTATCGGTAATTAAAAATACGGATTATTATTTCGCTGCATGGGCAGCAAGTCTTAACAGTGTATCACCCTATGCAAATTTACAGTTTAGCGTAAATGGAGTATTAGTTGGAACAACCGCACCACTTTCCAGCAGAGCCAGTAATAATAATCCTCCCTACAACTGGCAGAGATTTTACGGCAACTGGAATTCTGGCTCAGCAACAACTGCAATTATTCAGATAGTTGATTTGCAGACAGCTCTGGGTGGCAATGATTTTGGTTTAGACGATATTTCTTTCGGTACTTTGGCCCCAATTCCTTTTACCATTGCACCTTTTGTTAATCCATCAACAACTATTTGCTCAGGTAAAACCATGTATTTAAAAGCAAATCTGACGGGAGGAAGACCTCCAATATCTTACACCTGGACTGGACCTTCAGGATTTACCTCCAATCTGAAAGATCCGGTTATTCCAAATGTAACAGTCTCCTATTCAGGTACATATACTTTATCTGTTACGGATGGTTACGGATGTGATCCTGTTATCGCAACAGCCACCGCTATAATACTTCCTTCCCCAAACCCATTGATATCTACTATAAATGGAGCTGTTGATGCCTGCCCTTATTCACAAATAAATTACTGGACTAATCCACAAATTAATACAATAAACAATTGGACAGTAACTGGTGGAAGTATAATTGGATCCTCAACGAACGATGTAGTTGATATCAAATGGTCGGCATCAGGAACTGGAGAAATAACTTTGAAATCTACAAATACTGTTACGCTCTGCGATTCAACTATTACCAAATCTGTGATCGTACAAGATCTGATCCCACCCGTCCTTACGGCTCCTAATCCATTTAGTTTTTGTGTAGAGGATCTCATTTCTGCTGCAATTGTTTCAAACATTTTAAAGATTAATCCAGTTCCCGACTATTTTCTTCTTAAGAAAGGTAATACCACGCTGGATGTTGATCCTACTGGTTTTTCAGATAACTGTACTCCGGTAAATCAACTGGAGTTGCACTGGAAAATAGATTTTTCAGGTTCTACCCCAACACCCGCTATTTCCGGAATCGGGCAACCGTCAACCTACTTTAGCGATATCACTTTTCCGGGTGATGGAGTCACTTTTTTGGATATAATCCATACTATCACTTATTGGGTGGTTGATCAATCTGGAAATGAGTCGATTCACAAACCAGTTAACATAACTGTCCATCCAAGACCGATCGTGTCTTACCACAATCAAAGTATTAACAATGAATCTCATGATGCCTACAATAAAAAAAATAATTATGAAAAAGACTTCACACAAAAGCTTTTTGATTAATACAATCCTAAAAAGCTTTGTTCAGGAAAATTTTTATCATCGGTCTTATAGACCATTATTCAGTATCAATTTTTTATCTCCCTTAAATTTTTATTTTATGAAGCAATTGATTCTTTTTCTGCTGGTTACCGGGATGGTGGCCACCTCTGCTTTTGGTCAAGCCCGTCTAGGGTCCGCTCCTCAACCTATTTCCTGCACTGACGATCCACTAAACCCAATTGCCGGTAAGGCTTACGATTATTCGGCAATTCTTGCTCCGGCAGGAGGTTCTACCTATTGGTATGCAACGAAAGCCACAACTTTTATTACAGCAGGTGCACGTGTCGCTGGCATTGAAATTCCGGTAGGGCCTACTACGATTACGAATGCAACCAATTACATCACTATTGGAGCAGGCGCAACCACACCATCGACTACAAATGTAACCTGGTCTTCTGAAGTTTTAAAAGGGGTAACTGCTGCTAATCCGCTTTTTATGATTTTGGAATACAAAGGTCCCGGCACTCCTTCCTGTGCCAACAATATGAAGGTGTTCCAGATTTCACCAAAAAATGCATTTACTGTAGATATTACCAACCTGAAAAATGACACCAAAGCACCTTTGGCTTACGGAATACCCGATACACAATGTTATGCTGATATAGCTTCAGCAAGTTATGATGGTGTAAAAAAGGAAATGGTCATCGATTATGGAATTAACAAGCTCTATTTTGAGGTGATAGCTGCTAATTTCACTGGATCATTTACTCCATCTTATAAACTTTCAGGCTTAAAAACAGGGCAATCGGCTTTGGTTGAATGGACAGTTGACAACACTTTGGCTAGCGGCTTGACCGCTTTGGGTGCTGCCTTACCTGCAACTACAGGTACCCCTTTGAGTTTTACCGGAACAGCAGTTACTCCTGATGTAAGTATTACCGACATGACCAAGGGTGTATCTATTTATCTAAGGGTAACCGTTACAAATGGCTTTTACGAAGGTTTGAGCAATGACGATGTAACAATGGCTGTTGAAGCAGAAAACACCAACAATGAGGCCGACATCGACAATGCCACCTGTTTAGCCCCGGCAACAACCTATGAAGATACCGCTATGCAAACAATTAATATGCGTCCTAGTGTCACAGCAGATCCTGCAACCGGAACTCTTGTACCGCAGAAATTGCCTTAATAATTAATCTAATACATTGCCTCGTCTTCTTATTTACTTCAATTTATTGAGGTCTGGATGAGTTGCATCTATTCGTGTTTTAAGTAGTCACGAAGGATAACTATTTTGGATTATTCAATTCATTTTGAATAAAACATCCTTGAGCATATAAATGAAACGACGTATTAAGTATAGACTTCCTTTGCTTGCCTTTTTGCTTGCACTGTTTGTTGCAGAAAATTCTGTAGCACAGGGGGGTATTGTCGTTAAGGAAGGGCAGCAAAAGAGTCTGGGGATTTTACCAAACATTGGAGAGACGTATTCTTGGAGGATTTACAACAAACCTTCGTTGCAAACAGCAGATCTTGCCCCTCCATCGCAGGTTGAATATAATATTGGTAGCAATCAGCCCGTTTTACAGGTCGTGTGGAAAAAGCAGGGAGACTTTTATTACGCAGTCACTGTTTTTAATTCGAAAGGATGCAAAAATATGAAGGTTGGATTTGTTAAAGTAGTTATGCCTCCTGTCTCAGCAGTCGCAGGGATTGATGCAACTATTGGAATTTGTAGTTCTTATATTCTAGATGCGTCTAATTCTATTGGGGATGGACTAACCTATAAATGGAAATTACTTGACCCTGGATGTGCTTTAACGCCGGACAATAGTGTTAAAGCAAATTTGTCACTGCTATCAGGTTATTCAAATTCCTTTCCAGCTACATTTAGAATCTTACTTACAGTTACCAATAAATTTGGCGCTATAGGAACAGATACAGTGAAAGTTACCTTTAGTGCTGCCCCTAAAGTGGGGATACTTTATCCGAATAACGCAAATAAGGATGGTTCGATGTTAATTGACGGAACTGTATCGAAAGGACAAAGTCTTCTATACCACTGGTCCTCAACCAAAGGCGAAATTGTTGGAGATGCAAATAAGCCTCAGGTTTTGATCAGGGGGGCAGGAATATATTCTTTGGAGGTAACTGATATTTTCGGCTGTAAATCCTTAAAGACTTTCAATTATCCTTTCGAGCCAAATGATTTAATAGCCAATGCTGATTATGTCAGAACTTCCTGGGTCGATTCTTTACATATTCGTGTATTGAATAATGACTATGATTCTAGAAATGACATTGATAAAAGAACACTATCGATTATTTCAAAGCCACTTTATGGTACGACTAGTATTACCAAGGATGGTTCTATTATTTATTCCCCTACTACACATAAATCACTCGTCGATCACTTAGTTTATCAAATATGCGATTCTGTAAATGTCTGTGATACTGCCTTGGTAACCATTGATATTTTTGAAGGGCCAGTCTGGATTCCCGAAGCTATTTCACCCAATGGCGACGGACACAATGAAAATTTTGTTATCCGCGGACTGGAAGATTATCCAAATTCTGCCTTGACAATATTTACCCGTTCAGGTCAATTGATTTATAAGTCTCTTGATTATCAAAATGACTGGTCTGGCAGGACCCTGAATTCTGTTCAAAAAGATGATATCTTGTTACCAACAGGTACTTATTACTATGTGCTGCATCTGGGAGGTACAAGCAGGTATTTAAAAGGGTTTGTTTATCTTTTGTATTAATTACTTATTCATTCTGCAATATAAATAAATCCTTTAATTATTCTTTTTGTCCCACCTGGTCGAAACACGTAATAATAGGTGCCAGTCGGAGCCTGAAGTCCAGAGTAGCTGTGATTATTCTGTTGTCCGGCCCAGTCATTCTGATAATCTTGAGTTTGATAGATAATAATTCCTTCGCGAGTTAGAATAGTTAGCGAGGATTTTGGATAATTTGTTAATCCCAATATCACAAACCGATCATTTTTACCGTCTCCGTTGGGTGAAATAGCCTCAGGAAGGTAAAGGGGAGGGTTATTAATTTCGATAGTAACCTTTGCCGTGTCACATTGGTTATTCCTGTCACAAATTAGGTAGTAGAACCAGTCTTTTACTGCATGATTTTGATTCGGTTCATAAATAATTCTCCCATCTGCCTCAACCGAAATTTCACCATATTCGGGTTTGGACAGTACTTTTAGACTTAATGTATCTAGGTCGTTTCCGGAATCATGGTCATTAGAAAGAACATTTATGCCAATATTTTTTAACCAGTTGGTCGAAATGTAGTCGTCAATAGCTACAGGTATATGGAGGTTTGAAACAATAACCTGAAAAGTCTTCATGTTGGAACATCCGTCTTGATTTAAAGCCGTCACACTTAATAAATAGGTTCCGGGTTTTTCCCATTTTAGAAGAATGCTTGACGAGTTTGTTGTAGATAAAAAAGTAACAGGATCTGATAAAACTCCATTTTTTTGATCTGCTGATTCCACTACTTTCCAGCAATAAGTGTTTCCGAGCACTGGTTTTATATCAAATTGAACTGATTCCCCAAGCGAGAAATGGTTTCCAATTTGAGCAAAACCAGGTGCCAAAGCGAAAAGTAATGGCATTAATGCCAGTAAGTATGGTGATAGTTGTTTCGTTTTAGGAGTTTTTTGAATCAAATTAGTAAACTAGGGAAGAAAGGAGTGAGCAGGAGATCCTGTATTACTTGTAATCACTGGCCTTGCCATAATTTGCTGTGTTGTGAAATCGTTGGAAAAACCATCTGGAAGACAATCTGCATAGTGAACATCCTCTGTACCATCCTCACAAACTCCGTTTAGAGAAAGTATGATTGAGGAATCGATAATTCCTTCATAATCATTGTTTTGTACCAAAACCTTAAAATAAACGATCTCTCCGTCTTCTGTCAAATTGTCTGCCGGAGCAAGGATCTTATTTCCTGGTGTCCAACTATCTGCATTTTTAGTAAATAGATTTGTTCCGGAAAATGTGGTGGTAGTAGACCATTCAATGGAACCAATAGATTGAGAACCTGCCAATCCTGAAATTTTTACCGTTGGTATCCAACTACCTGCGAAATTTGTAGCAACCACTTTATAAATTAACTCATTAACGCCATAGTCATACACCATTTTCATTCCATCGTAACTTGCAGACAAGATGTCTTTTGCGCACATCCGGCGTATTACTGCAACATTTGAACCGTCCAAACCAAGATCGATAGCCCCATTCATGTTTGTAATATCCAGCGTAAATGCGTTATAGGGTTCAATCTTATAGGCTCTCATATTCATCGCTTCGCACAGTGTTCCGTTGGTGCCTTTGTATTGTATAACAAGGAAATAGGGTTTTGTTTTTGCATTAATTACGGCTTTCCCGGTCCACTTGATTGTGATTGTGTTAGTCCCGGTAACAGTATTGTGGTATCCGGTACCAGCATCAATGTATTCTTTACTATTTGGTAGAATATTTGTTGTAATTAGTGTCGATCCGGCAATAAATCCAGGATTATCCGTCACATACCAATCGAAAGTTTGGGGCGTTGTATATGGCGAGGCAATCGATACCGAATATGAATATTCTTTCCCTACTTTTGGATGCAAAGGTGTATCAAGGCAATTGGGTGGACGTGGTATTGTCTGACCGCTAACCATCGCAATCGAGCCAAAGGTTAAAAAATGAACCACAAAAAAGAAAGGATACATAAATCGGCAAAATGGTTCTAGTAAATACGTTGATGTTTTCATTTTAAATAAATTAGTGATTTAAATTAATATAAATGATTGTATTTCAATGATGTAATATTGGCTTATCGGCAAAACGATGTAATATATTTCAATTCCTTTATAGTCAGAATTCACTTATAATTTCAGGTCGAGGATGAACATTGATGGTTAGCCTGTGTCTTTGTTCCATTGGAGTAAGGTTTCCGGCAGCATCTTCCAGCCAGTATACAATTTGAATTTCCTGACTGGCATCCGGAGAAATTTCCAAGTCAATATTTTCTGGATGTTCGGAAATCTGGCCAATTATATCGTCTAACCATGTGCCAGCATTATCTCTTAGGATTGTGGTTGGATTGCCAGTCAGAAATATTCCCCAGTGAAGAATCAGATCGGTTGACGGAGTTATATTGTCAGCGAAATTGGCGGTTGAGAGATCGAAGATTGCGTCGTTTTTGTGAAATTGATAACTGTTTTTGCGGATCGGCAGAATATCGGAAATTGATTCATCCCAATTAGCTTGTCCAAGATTATCAGGACATAACATCATTGATTTTGATGGAAGGTTCATAAATATTGGTGATTCAAAATCCTCTACTGGCAAAACATATATTCTTCTCGAAACGGATGAAGTTTCAATGCATTGATTGCTGTTTAATGTTGGGAAAGTCACCCTGACTTTGTATAACCCGGAATCGGCCAAGGAAATTTTTGTGAGACTAAATTGTGCCGATTGACTTCCGGAAATAATTGAATTATTTACGAGGTCTCGCCAATCATTTGATCCATATTTTTTGATCCATTGGAATGAAAGTGGATTATTTCCAGTGGTAAGGACTTGGAATGCAAGATTATCTCCTTGATTAATTGTATAAGTAGCCACTCCAATCGGAGCAATACCCGCAATCTGATTAACAAATAGAGATACAACGGTTGATGAAACAGCGGATTCCTGATCAGTCACAATAACTTGATATTGGGTCCCATTTGGAGCTTCAACGCCTACTCCAATATTGTACACCGGAAGTTTTGTGGAATCCTTGGCGCCAAAAGCCATAAATCCTGTGTCGCTGACTCTTTTTCTTTTCCATAGATAATGAATTGACCCAATACCCCCTTCAACCAGAACCGTATAGGTGACTTTATTCCCTTTACAATCAGTCTGATCAAGTGGTTGGACGATTATTTTTATGGGACTGGAAGCCACGTCGGGAAGGCTTTCCTGGTAAGTAACCTGATTTAATTTTTCCGTTACTTCTAAATTTGTGGCCATCTTTAGCATTAAAAAAAGAGAGATACTCATGATCGTTGGTGTTAGCATATCCGGTTGAATATTGGCAAGTGTATTCCATTAACCGTAAATCTTGATTTTCGGCATTAACTGTCCTTGGAAAATTTAGAGGATATTCCTATTCAGATTAAATAGTTGTTCCTTACATCGAATGGATGTAAAAGGTCGGTGCGGAAGGTAATTCTATCGTATGGAGGCTAAGGAACGTGTAACTAATCTAAATGTTATTAACAAGTTACACTGTTTTTGGGAGAAAAAGAAAAATAAGATGAAAATTTTTGTCGGCTATCTTCTCGCTTCAAAGAATTGCTTCAATAATATTTCGCATTCTGCAGCCAGGATGCCGCCTGAAGTCAGTGTTTTGGGATGTATCGCCTCTGGAGCAAATTTTAGAAAACCTCTTTTTGAATCGGCTGCTCCCCAAACAATGCGATCAATTTGAGCCCAGCCCAGTGCTCCGGCACACATTGCACAAGGTTCAAGAGTCACATAAATGGTACAACCGGTGAGATATTTACCTCCAAGCCAACCGGTTGCAGAAGTAATTGCCAACATTTCCGCATGAGCTGTCACATCTGATAACTTTTCCGTTTGGTTGTATGCTCTGGCAATGATTTTGTTTTGACAAACTACAATAGCTCCGACCGGGATTTCACCTTCCTGATAAGCCTGTTCAGCCTCTGACAGTGCTCTTTTCATGAAATATTCGTCATCGAAAGGATGAATCATCTTTTTGTTTTGTAAATTAGCAGCCTGAAAAATTAATCGTTCACAAATGTACAGAAATCATACTTGCGGCGAAATACGCATGGAGAATATTGGTAAGGAAGTGCTTCTTGCCGGATGGGTTCAACGGGTTAGAAATTTAGGTGGAATGACCTTCATTGATCTTCGCGATCGTTATGGTTTGACACAGTTGGTCGTTGATGATCAATCAACTGAAGAAGTTAAAAATGTTGCTTCCTCCCTTGGCAGGGAATTTGTAGTGCAGGCTCGCGGCAATGTTAGAGAACGATCCAGTAAAAATGCCAAAATGCCTACCGGTGATGTTGAACTTCACATTTCTGAGCTTATAATTCTTAATGCTGCGGCAACTCCTCCTTTCACAATCCAGGATGATACGGATGGTGGTGATGAGTTACGTATGAAATACAGGTACCTGGATTTACGGAGGGAAGCAGTACGGAAGAACCTTGAACTGCGCGCTAAAATGGCTCATGTTGTCCGTAATTTCCTTGATGCTAACCAGTTTATCGAAACGGAAACACCCGTATTAATTAAATCTACGCCCGAAGGGGCAAGGGATTTTGTGGTTCCTTCTAGGATGAACCCAAATCAATTTTATGCTTTACCTCAGTCACCTCAGCTATTTAAACAATTGTTGATGGTGGCTGGTTTTGATCGATACTATCAGATTGTTAAATGCTTCAGGGACGAGGATTTAAGAGCCGACCGTCAGCCCGAATTTACCCAGATTGACTGTGAAATGTCGTATGTCCATCAGGAGGATGTACTTAACATGTTCGAGAGTTTAACCAAGAATATCTTCAAAGAGATCAAAGGAGTTGAAATAGTTGATTTCCCACGAATGACTTTTGCCGACGCCTTCGAAAAATATGGGAATGACAAACCGGATCTTCGTTTTGGAATGATGATTCACGAACTCACTGATCTTGTGAAAGGGAAGGAGTTTAAACTTTTCGATGATGCTGAATATATTGGAGGAATATGCGCAACTGGTTGTGGTGAATATACGCGTAAACAACTGGACGCTCTGACAGAGTTTATCAAAAAATCTCAGATCGGTGGAACAGGACTCGTATATGCCAAAGTTAACTCGGATGGTACGGTAAAATCAACTGTAGATAAATTCTATTCGGCTGAAGATCTTCAGAAGTGGGTCGAAATATTCGATGCAAAACCAGGTGATTTGCTGCTCATTTCTTTCGGTACGAAGGAGAAAACACTTCCTGTTATCTCCTCTTTGCGATTGGAAATGGGGCGTCAATGTGGATTGTTGGATAAAGAGACCTTCAAGCCATTATGGGTTGTTGATTTTCCATTACTGGAGTGGAATGAAGAGACACAACGATTCTTTGCCATGCACCATCCGTTTACTTCGCCTAAACCTGAGGATATTGCTTTACTGGATACGAATCCCGGTAAGGTTAGAGCAAATGCCTATGACTTAGTTATTAACGGAGTCGAAATTGGCGGTGGCTCAGTCCGTATTTTTGATAGTGCACTGCAGGCAAAAATGTTTAAGATTCTTGGTTTTACCAAAGAAGCAGCCGAAGATCAGTTTGGCTTCCTGATGAATGCCTTCAAATTTGGAGCGCCTCCTCATGCCGGAATTGCATTTGGGTTCGACCGGCTGGTTTCTATGTTTGCCGGACTTGATTCTATCCGCGATGTGATTGCCTTCCCAAAAAATAACTCCGGAAGAGATGTGATGAACGACTCACCGTCACCAATTGCACAGACTCAGCTTGATGAATTGTATCTCAAACTTGTTAAAACAGAATAAGTTTAGATCTCAATTTCGCCCTTCAGATTATTCCCAAGATAATACTTGGTCTCTTCTGCTGTGAGGTTTTGTCCCAGCAGAAACATTAATTTGGTTACAGCGGCTTCAACAGTGCTGTCTCTGCCACTTATTACACCGGCTTTTTGAAGCTCAGAACTGGTTTCATAATGACCCATTACTACTTTGCCACCGGGACATTGGGAGACATTCATTAAAATAATTCCTCTTTTTGTTGCTTTTTTGATGGCATTAATTAGCCATGATGAGGTTGGCAAGTTACCTGAGCCATACGACTCCAGTACAATCCCCTTTAAATCAGATAGCTGTAATATCGACTCAAAATAGTGACGATTAAGTCCGGGGAAAATCTTTAAAACAATTACCCGATCATCAACAGAAGTATTGGTTTTTAATACTCCTTTGTTTTTTGGATAATTGATTTTTTCGTAATTGAATACGATGTCAACACCTGCTTTTGCTAAGGGCGGATAGTTGTGTGAAGCGAAAGCACTGAATTGTGCTGAATCTTTTTTGGTCGTACGGTTACCACGAAAAAGCTGCGAATCAAAATAGATGCATACTTCAGGAACCACCGAATTTCCTTCTTTTTTTGCTGCCGCCAATTGAACAGCCGTTATGAGATTCTCTTTGCCATCTGTCCTTAATACCCCTATCGGTAACTGTGACCCAGTTATAATCACTGCTTTGTCGAGGTTTTCAAACATATAACTAAGTGCAGATGCTGTATATGCCATGGTGTCCGTACCGTGTAATATCACAAATCCATCGTATCGCGTATAATTTTTCTCGATCGTATGAGCAATTTGTGCCCAAATGACAGGTGTCATGTTGGATGAGTCTATTGGAGGCTTAAAAGTTGTGGAAGAGATGACATAACCTAACTTATTTAGCTCGGGAATCTCCTCGAGTAACATTCCAAACTTCATTGGAGCCAAGGATTTGGTAACCGGATCTTCCCGCATACCGATAGTGCCTCCGGTATAAATTATAAGTATTGCTGCTTTATCGCTTGTTTCCATCAGAATGGCATGCTCATTAGAAAGCTACTATACAAAATTAGCGAAAAGAGATGAGAAATGAGATATGAGATATGAGACATAAGACATAAGATTAAAGCGACTCTTATGTCTCATGTCTTATATCTTTTTGTGATTCATAATCCAAAAAGCACCTTAGCATTCCAGGAGGTAATTGCAGCAATATTTTCGATTGTGGTACTGTGAAGTTCTGCGATTTTTGCGGCTACAGATACTATATACGAACATTCGTTTCGCCTGCCTCGGTGAGGAACCGGAGCGAGCCAGGGAGAATCAGTTTCGATCAATAGATGTCGGGGATCAATTTTTTGTATGGTGTCTCCCAAATCAGAATTTTTAAATGTGATAATACCATTGACACCAATCTTGAAGCCTAATTCAATAATTTGCTCTGCCTCTTCAAGCGTACCTGTGAAACTGTGAAAGACACCGTGCAAATTAGGCGTATAGGCTTTTTTCAGTTCATGCATTACTTCCTTAAAAGAGTCTCTGACATGAATGACAATAGGCAAATTTCTATTTTTAGCCCATTCAATTTGGGTATTGAAAGCTTCGATTTGTTCTTCCAAAAATGATTTGTCCCAGAAAAGATCAATTCCAATCTCGCCAATACCATAAAATTTTCTTTTCCCTAACCAGTATTCCAAAATCAGTAACTCTTTTCGGAAATCTTCTTTAACTGAAGTAGGATGCAAGCCTAACAACGGGAAAAACAGACCAGGTAATGTATCCGTCAGATCAAGTAATGGCTTTATGGAAGAGCTATCTATGTTCGGTAAAACAATCCGCTCTACTCCGGACTCGAGTGCCCGTGTAATGACCTCGTCCCGGTCGAGACTAAAATCAGATGAATAGATATGCGAATGACTGTCAACAAACATAAAAGCAAATTTTGCCCAAAAGTAATGAAGCTGAATATCAGTAAGGTTAAGGGAATGTTATATCTGAGTTATGAGACATGAGTTATGAGACATGAGAGATGAGACATGAGATTTGGGAAAGTTATTAAAATATGGTAACTTATAAATAAAACTAAAAATTTTCTTATGAGTGAAAGTATACTTAAGGATAAAAGTTTTCTATTTGCTGTCCAAATAGTTCGAATATATCAAAACCTCAAAGAGTCTCGAAAAGAATATGTAATAAGTAAACAGTTACTAAGAAGTGGAACATCTGTTGGAGCAATGATCCGAGAAGCAAAGAATAGCGAAAGCAGAGCAGATTTTCAACATAAATTGGGTATTTCTCAAAAAGAATGCGATGAAACAATTTACTGGCTTGAACTATTAAAAGGAACTGATTACATTACAGAAATTGAATATAATCGCCTATGCTTTGATGCAAATGAATTACTAAAAATGATCCGTAGCTCCATCCTCACCTCAAAAGCCAATACCAAAAGCCAATTCCCCTGAGCATTCATCTCTCATGTCTCATCTCTCATGTCTCATGTCTCATCTCTCATCTCTTTCTCAAACCAGCCCCTGGGCGAGCATCGCATCTGCGACCTTAACGAAACCTCCCACGTTAGCTCCTTTTACGTAGTTGATGTAATTTCCATCCCGTCCATATTTTTGACAAGTGTTGTGAATGTCGTGCATAATAAGATGCAGTCGTTCGTCAACTTCTTCTTTAGTCCAGTTGTAACGCATGCTGTTCTGTGACATCTCTAATCCGGAAACCGCCACACCTCCTGCATTTACTGCTTTTCCCGGAGCGTAATGAATCTTGTTGTTGAGGAAATAATTAACCGCACCTGCCGTACAGCCCATGTTTGAGACTTCCGCGATCAGGAAACATCCGTTATTAACGAGCATTGTTGCATCTGCTTCATTCAATTCATTTTCCGTGGCGCACGGCAATGCAATGTCTACCTTTTGTACCCAAGGTTTTGTGTTTGCAAAAAACTGGCAGCCAAATTCTTCTGCATAAGGTGACACTATATCATTGTTGGTGGCTCTCAAATCGAGCAGGTAATCAATTTTGTTGCCTGAAATGCCGGCAGGATCATAGATATATCCATCAGGACCAGAGATAGTTACCACTTTGCCCCCTAATTCATCTACTTTTTTGATGGCACCCCATGCCACATTTCCGAAACCCGATACGGAAACCGTCTTTCCTTTCAGCTCCTTGCCCATCTCTTTGAGCATGTGCTGAACAAAATAGACAGCTCCGAAACCTGTTGCTTCAGGACGGATTAGTGAACCACCCCAGCCTAGGCCTTTGCCGGTCAATACACCGGTAAATTCATTACGAATACGCTTGTATTGTCCAAAAAGGTAGCCAATTTCACGGCCGCCAACACCGATATCACCGGCAGGAACGTCGGTGTCAGGACCAATATGCCTGAAAAGTTCGGTCATAAAAGATTGACAAAAACGCATGATCTCGTTATCGCTTCGGCCTTTGGCACTAAAATCAGAGCCGCCTTTGCCGCCTCCCATTGGAAGTGTGGTCAGGCTATTTTTGAAGGTTTGTTCGAAACCCAGAAATTTCAGAATGCTTAGATTGACGCTTTTATGAAAACGCAGTCCGCCTTTGTATGGACCCAGTGCACTGTTGAATTCAACACGGTAGCCGCGGTTGATTTCTACCTCGCCCAGATCGTTCATCCAGGGAACACGGAACATAATGGTGCGTTCGGGTTCTACCATACGCTCCAAAATTTTTGCTTGTTTGTAGCGTGGATTGGCATCGTACGCATCCCAAACTGTTTCAATAACTTCTCTAACTGCTTGGTGGAACTCATTTTCGCCCGGTGTACGGTTTTTTAGCTCCTCCATAAATTTGTCAATTCCTGCATTCATGGCTTATTGATTTTTAGATAGATGTATTTAGAATTAATGAATACAAAATTAATGCAATTTTCATTGCCATAGTATCCAAATAGTGTGAATTTTGTCATTAAATAATGGAAAATCAAAGTATTAGTACCTGATTCGCAATATCGCTGATTTTAATATAAATGATTGAATTTAGATTTCATATTGAAAGATGAAACCATGTTTTTGTGTGGAATAGCAAAATGACAGGGAGGTAAAAATAAAAAAAGAAGTTTTTTAATTGGCTAAATTTGCCAATATAGCTTTTACTTTTTCCTTCAATGATTCATTGACCTTGCCCATTACAGTCTCTACCATATCCCTTTCAAGGGTTGCAATTTTATGAATTCGAATGACAGACGGTAATTTTAATCCTGATTTTTCCCAATTATCGAAGTAAATATCCTGCTTTGAATTATAAATTTGGCTTGTTATCCTGCAAACAATTATGTCCCCATCGTCGTAATCGTTAATAATTAGCGCCGGTCTTCTCTTAAATGTCTGTCCATCAGTATATGGAAATCTTAATAATACAATATCACCAAAATTCAATTTAACCATGGTTATTAATTATCATATACTGAATCTGAATCCGAGTATCCATTTAAAAATTGGGCAGTTGTTGTTTCCTGAAATATAGACTCATCATAATTATTAGAATCATCGAGTAAGAAAATTACCCTAATGTCCTTATCCTTATTTGTTTTTAACTCAGATTGAATCCCTGCTGGAATCTGAATCTGGTTATTTTTAATTTTTGTCTTGAATTCCAGTGCTCTCATGATAAAAATCTTTTAACAAAGATACTTACAATTTAGACATATTGTGATGCTATCCAGCAATTTTAAACAGTAAAACACTAACTTTGCACCCAATTTTAAAGCATAAAACGTTCAAAACCGATGGATTATAATTTCAAAGAGATTGAAGCCAGATGGCAGCAGTATTGGGCCGACAACAAGAGTTTCAAGACGTACGACGATTTTTCGAAACCCAAATTTTATTGCCTCGATATGTTCCCGTATCCATCCGGTGCCGGACTGCATGTTGGTCATCCGGAGGGATATACAGCCACGGATATCGTATGCCGTTACAAACGAAGCAAGGGATTTAACGTTTTACATCCCATGGGCTGGGATGCTTTTGGTTTACCCGCCGAACAATATGCCATTCAGACAGGCACGCATCCTTCTGAAACAACTCAAAAAAATTGCGATAATTTCAGACGACAAATCCAATCGCTCGGATTGAGCTACGACTGGGATCGTGAAATAAACACCACCGACCCTAGTTATTTCAAATGGACCCAATGGATTTTCATCCGCCTTTATACTACTTGGTTTGATGCCGATGCAGGAAAAGGAAGACCAATTTATGAATTGCCCATCCCCGATGAGATAATGGACTCTGGGAAGGAAGCCGTACGCAAGTATGTCGATCAAAAGCGGTTAGCCTATTATGGGGAGGCTCAGGTATGGTATTGCCGGACCTGCAAAACCGTGTGCGCCAACGAAGAAGTACTGAACGACGGCTCGCACGAAAAATGCGGCACCAAAGAAGTGGAGCGCCGTTTCCTGAAGCAGTGGATGCTACGAATTCCTCATTATGCCGAACGTTTACTGGAAGGTCTTGACGACCTCGATTGGCCCGAAGGCGTTAAAGAGATGCAGCGCAACTGGATAGGACGCTCGACCGGTGCTGAAGTTGATTTTGCAATCGCCGGATTGGATAAAAAACTGCGGGTTTACACCACGCGCCCGGATACTTTATTTGGTGCGACGTATATGGTTGTAGCTCCCGAACATGAGCTGGTGGCGGAAATTACCACACACGGTCAACAAAGGGCTGTGAATGAATACATTACTAATTCAGCCTTAAAGAGCGACCTGGATCGTACTGATCTTGCCAAAGGGAAGACCGGCGTCTTTACAGGAAGATATGCCATCAATCCGCTGAATGGTGCGGAGATTCCGGTCTGGGTAGCCGATTATGTGCTGATGGGTTATGGAACTGGTGCAATTATGGCAGTTCCGGCACACGATGAGCGCGACTTTGAATTTGCGCAGACCTATCATCTTCCTATCGTTTGCATTTTGGATCCCAAAGAGGGTACAGATGCTGCCAATCGTTCTAAAGTGCTGGCCGGTGAAGCTTGCTGGAGCGAGGATGGCGCTTATATTAATTCTGCAAATCCTAAAATCGGCATCGATATTAACGGATTAACCAAAGAACAGGGCATTCTACAGGTAACGGCCTGGCTGGAAAATGCCGCACTTGGAAAACCTACCGTGAATTACAAGTTGCGCGACTGGTTGTTCAGTCGACAAAGATATTGGGGCGAACCATTTCCGGTTATCCATTGGGAAGATGGCGAAATATCGTTGCTCAGCGACACCGAACTTCCGTTGCTATTGCCTGAAGTTGAAAAATACCAACCCGGAGAGACGGGCGAATCACCCTTGTCGAATGCTGGAGAATGGCTGACTGTGACCGACGCGAAGGGTCGGAAAGGTCGCCGCGAAACGAATACCATGCCTCAGTGGGCCGGTTCTTGCTGGTATTACCTCCGTTTTATTGATCCAAAGAATGATTCAGAGCCTTTTGCAATAGCCAAAGAGAACTATTGGATGCCGGTCGATTTATACGTTGGCGGGGCCGAACATGCCGTGCTGCATCTGTTGTACAGCCGTTTTTGGCACAAAGTCCTGTTCGATTTGGGGATTGTCTCTACCAACGAGCCTTTCCAAAAATTATACAATCAGGGAATGATTCTGGCATTTGCCTATGAAACTTCCTCCGGATCGAAAGTACCTTCTGACAAGGTGACTGAAAAGGAAGGAAAGTATTTTCACCACGAAACGGGCGAAGAGCTTCGTCAGATTGTGGCCAAGATGTCTAAATCATTGAAGAATGTAGTAAATCCGGATGATGTAGTCGAAAAATTTGGCGCCGATTCGCTTCGTTTGTACGAAATGTTTATCGGTCCGCTGGAGGCTACCAAACCCTGGACGGAAAATGGCGTAAAAGGTGTTTACAATTTTCTGCGCCGGGTTGCTGCCTTCTTTGGCGAGAAAAATAATCTGACCGAAGGTGCTGAAAGCAAGGAAACACTAAAAATTCTGCATCAGACCATCAAAAAGGTGGGCGATGATGTGGAAGAGATGAAATTCAATACAGCTATCTCGCAAATGATGGTCTTTACCAATCATTGCTACAAAGTTGGCAAGGTTACAACCGAAACGGCCAACACTTTTTACCAGGTTCTGGCTCCTTTTGCACCCCATTTGGCCGAAGAGTTATGGGCTATGAACGGCAATACGGAGATTTTGGGATACCATCCGTGGCCACTTTTTAATCCCGATTTCCTAACGGAGGATGTTGTCGAATATCCGGTCTCATTTAATGGGAAAGTCCGGTTCAAAATTGCATTACCCGCAGATCTTTCCGCAAAAGAGGTGGAGGCAGCAGCAATAAACAGTGAAATGACCAAAAAGTGGACGGAGGGGAATACCATCGTCAAGATTATTGTGGTGCCGGGGAAGATTGTGAATATTGTAATGAAGATATGAGTAATTAGTAATTAGTTATGATGGCATTTGCTGCTCTTTCGATTTAGAATTTTAAAGAACAATACTTTAGCAGTCGTTGCCTTTTCTCTAAATTATTTGTAAATTTGGTTCATTAAAAATAAATGCAATGACAACGACCGCAATCAAGAAACAAGTTGACAACTATTTACCTCTACTCTCTTCTAAACAGCAGATGTTGGTACTTGAAATGATTAAGAGTCTCTTAAACGTCGATAGCGACACTAAGCATATTAGTCATAAACAATATAATAAGGAAATAGACGAAGCCGTTGCCAGGATTGAAAGTGGTATTTCGGTTTCTCATAAAGATGCGGTTAAAGAGCTATCTAAATGGTAAAATCAGCCCCTTTCATGTTAGTTTGGGACAGAATGGCTCTTGACAATTTCAAAGAAATTCTCACATACCTCGGAAAACAAAGTGACCAAGCTCCAAAAATTGTTAAATCGGCAATCATCGAGAGACTAGTAATCATTAAAGATAATCCTATGTCTTGCGAACCAGACAAATTGAAAGTATCTCCCAATAGAGACTTTCGAGCATTTATACTATTCAGTTATAGGGTTACCTATCAAATTATTTCAGAAATGAATGAAATTAGGGTTCTAAGAATTCGACATATAAGCAGAGAACCATTGGGCTATTAATTCGCCACACTGGCAACGAACTCGGATGAATGCTCTGAGCTTATTTCAAATTAGTAATCAGGTCAAAGTATTAAACCGAGTGAAAATATGCTTAAAGTGAAGTGTTTTCTTTTGCTATCACAACAAATCACATCTCTTCTATGGAAAATAACGCCAAACCCCGCGTGCGTTTCGCACCATCCCCAACAGGGCCATTACATATCGGCGGACTTCGTACTGCCTTGTTCAACTATCTTTTTGCAAAACATCACGGTGGCGACTTCCTGCTACGAATTGAAGATACCGACCAAACACGGTATGTTCCTGGTGCTGAGGAGTATATTTTGGAAGCATTGGATTGGTGCGGTATCAAAATTGACGAAGGTCCGCGCGAAGGGGGCACGCATGCCCCGTATCGCCAAAGCGAACGAAAAGCGCTTTATGCTGGGTATGCACAGCAGCTTATAGACTCAGGTAATGCGTATTATGCTTTTGACACCAACGAAGAGTTGGATGCTTTTAGATTGAGCGCGGAGTTGAAAGGCGAAACTTTTACCTATAATAATGCGACGCGTAACGGTCTAAAAAATTCACTTTCCATGACGGATAGTCAGTTGCAGCATGCCTTACAATCCGATTCACATCACGTGGTTCGTTTTAAAATGCCGGAAAACGTTGTGGTTGAGGAGGTTGATTTGATACGTGGTCATGTACAGTTTAACACGAACCAGCTCGATGATAAAGTGCTCTTTAAGAGCGATGGCATGCCTACCTATCATTTGGCCAATGTGGTAGACGATCACCTGATGGAGATTACCCATGTGATCCGCGGCGAAGAGTGGTTGCCGTCCATGCCGTTGCATATTTTGCTCTACAAAGCCTTCGGCTGGAAAGACACCATGCCGCAATTTTCGCATCTTCCGTTAATTCTAAAGCCTGTTGGAAAAGGCAAATTGAGCAAGCGCGACGGCGACCAGATGGGATTTCCTGTTTTCCCTTTGGCATGGAAAGATCCGGAAACAGGCGATATTTCCAGAGGTTACCGCGAAGATGGCTATCTGCCGGATGGCCTAATCAACATGCTTTCTTTGTTAGGGTGGAATCCGGGTACGGAACAGGAGATTTTCTCGATGGAGCAGCTGATCGAAAGTTTTTCGCTCGACCGAGTAGGAAAATCAGGATCGCGGTTTGATCCGGAGAAGACTAAATGGTTTAATCATCAATATCTTATCAAACATTCGGATCAGGAACTGGCGACTTTATTTTTACCATTTCTGGAATCTAAGGGAATGCAAGTACCGTTCGAATTGGTTGTTCGCGTATGCGGATTGGTCAAAGAGCGTTGTCATTTTGTGAATGAAGTATGGGAGCAGGGATTTTTCTTTTTTCAGTCACCCACTTCGTACGATGAAAAAATGGTTAGCAAACGCTGGAAAGACGGGGTTCCGGAGATGATGGCCGAAATTGCCGAATTTTTTGGAACCGTCGAAAATTGGAGTGCCCCACAAATTAAAGAGCCTTTCTCACTGTTAGTTACCGAAAAAGGCTGGAATTTTGGCACCGTCATGAATTCATTGCGGTTGTGCCTTGTAGGCGGCAGTTTTGGCCCGGATATTTTTGAAATATGCGAAATTATTGGTCGGGAGGAGACGGTTGCCCGGATCGGCCGTGCCGTGAGAATCATCGCGGTGGTGGGGTAGAGACGCGATTAATCGCGTCTCTACGGTGCAATGGACAACATTTGAATGAAGCGTTCCTCTTTCATTGCCGTTGGCTTTAGCCAACGGTTGCAGAAAACAAAAAATAGTGGGCTTTAGCCCAACCACAGTATATTCGGCTAAAGCCGGGTTCGAACAGCATTCGCATTCTTCTGTCCGTTGGCTAAAGCCAACGGCAATGAAATTGCACCCTCCAAAATTGCCTCTGGCTATCCGTTGGCTAAAGCCAACGGCAATGAAATTGCACCCTCCAAAATTGCCCCTGGCTGTCCGTTGGCTAAAGCCAACGGCAATGAAACGGCACAATCCAATATTGCAGCTTGGTGGAGGGTCGCCCCTCCGGGGCTCAATCGTAATTTGAACCCCGCATTTCTACAAACAGGTCGCCCCTCCGGGGCTCAACCCCACAATCGCTTACACTGAAATGGACAACATTTGAATGAAGCGTTCCTCT
>JBBQJE010000029.1:0-21023 GCA_038325635.1 Bacteroidales bacterium | reverse complement strand
AATCGTTGAACAAACCATCCGCTAGATCATGGAATCATCTGCTGACAAAGAGAAAACGAAGTAAATTTGAAAAAAATTAGCGGATTTTAAAGAAGTTATGTCCATTGCAAACGATTCGGAAGATGAACAAATCGTCCGTAAGATGGAGAGAATCAGGCAACGACAGATACTAAAGAAAAACAGTCCACAAAAGGATGAGTTAAGCAAATCTATCCCTGAAGTTGAAAGAAAAATCAATGAGCCGGAGGTTGGAAATTGGATAAAATTGAAAGATCAGGAATCACAAGGAATCATATTGGAGATTAATAGCAACAATTTTGTTGTCGCATTTGGGCATTTAAGATCGGTGGTAAAGCGTGATCGCGTTGAGATCATTTCACACAATGAAGTCAAGAAAACAAAGGAAAATTTTACTACTTCGAGGATCAACAATGAGATTAACGAACGAAAATTAAATTTCAAACCCAGAATTGATGTTCGCGGAATGCGTGCAGAGGAAGGACTTCAAAAGATTCAGGAATTTATCGACGAAGCCATAATGGTTGAAGCAAATGAATTGCATATCCTTCACGGCAAAGGAAATGGGATATTAAGAGAATTGATCCGCACGTATCTAAAATCTGAACCTGCCGTCAAAAAATTTCGTGACGAACATGTTCAATTTGGTGGATCCGGGATAACAATTGTTGAACTATGAAAAATAAGGGCTAGCCGATCCCTTCATCCACTTAATCCAACTTTACACCAAGCTCCTTGTCCACATTAGTTATTCCCATTTTACCTGATCATTCGATCTGATACCATGAGCCGGGAAAGGATGTTTTTCATCAAATGGATACAAAGTCTTTTGTTCTTCAATAACAATCATATCCTCATTCAGAGTGCCATCAGGATTCATTGCTTTGGAGAGGTTTAGTCCAAGATATTTTGCGAGAAATGGATATACTGCAGCTCTCTTATTGAGATCATAACCATGCTTATCATTTGGTAGATGAATGTTTTGTACTAGCTCCGATTTACCAAATAACTGATAAATATATTTAAGGTGAGGCATTTCAACTTCGGGATTATTCTTTGTCCAGTCGCCTCCATCAGAGACCAACAACATTGGTCGGGGGGCAGTACAAGCAGCAATCTCAACATTATTTGTCTGAAAATCAACGTCTTTATGAATTGGCATTCCACTTTCACAAACACATCCGCCAAAGAAGTAAGTAGATACCATGACAACAGGGACAGACACCTTAACTCTCTGGTCAATAGCTGCTAATAGGAATGTCTGGGTTCCTCCGCCGGACGCGCCCGTGCAGGCTATCTTTTCGGGATCAGCACCCATTTCAAGAATAAAATCAAGACAACGAATACTGTTCCACAACTGCAATTTCAATGCATCCGGATGATTGTGTTTCCATCCCAGCTCTCCCATTTGTCCATATCCAACCATATCATAGCCAAAGACCATGGCACCCATGCGTGCCAGAGCAGCGAATCGCTTCTGAGCATCCGCACGGTATCTTCCAACGTCTCCCGGTTTGGACCAATGTCCGTGCGGACTGATTATGCCCGGCAATTTCCCTCTTGAAACAATTGGCGTATAAAGGCTTCCGGTAACGTAAACACCCGGAAGACTTTCAAAGGCAACATTTTGAACCTGGTATCCATCAAAAGTGCGTTTTGCGCCAATGATCGGATTCAAGGAACACTTTTTGGGATATTTCTCAAGTCCTGTGCCTTTCAAAATATGTTTTTTAATCAATTGAGCTCTTTTCTCCCATTCACCTTGGGTCGCGTAACTCTTTTTTTGAGATTCAAGAAATGCTTTTCCTTCGGCTTCAGTCCAATAATCTCCTTGACAAAGCATTCCAACGCTAACATTTTCGGCCTTTTTCAATGTCTGAGAGTTTGCAGAAATACATAAAAAAAGGATAAATCCTGCAAAAAGCAATTTTAAAAAATGGTTCATAAAGTCAATTGTTTTTAGATTGGTTACAAAATAAGGAAAAATGACAGATAACCTGAACACTTTTCCCATATTATTGTTAACTGATTAATTTGATATCTTTCTTCTTCTACAATCTTTGAATATTAACAAAATTTAATAACTTTCGTACAATCTCTCATGGATTTGTTAAGGAAAAAATTATCCTATTTTACAAAGTTAGAAACCTAACAAAAATTACTAAAATGAGACATAAAATATTAATTATAGATGACGAGAAAAGCATCAGATTACTTCTTCAGAATTTTCTTTCCAAGAATTATGATGTTGAAAGCAAGAGTGATGGTTTAGACGCGTTAGAATGGTTGGAAGGAAACCTTCCTGACTTGATTATTTGTGATTTGCAAATGCCAAATATGGATGGTTATCTATTTCTCGAGAAAGTCAGGCAAAGAGGGTACACCAAGCACACTCCGGTGATTATGTTATCAGGTGTCGAAAGCAGTAAAGAAAGAATTAAGTGTTATAGACTGGGAGCACAGGATTTTTTAGCTAAACCATTCAACCCTGAAGAGTTAGCGGAGTTAATTAACAAAAATCTCTTCCCGGTTCACTATGCGATGAAATGGTAATTCCTTAGCTGATAACGATTTCAAAAGCATCAATCTTATATAGTTTAGCAATGGATAAAAAACTGAAAATAGTATACATAGGCAGATTAGCTGAAAACATAAATATTTTAGTTACATACCCTGGGATCTCCATAAAACAGTGCCAAAATGCATTGGATGCAACAAATTATCTAAATTCCGAACATAAACCTGATGTAGTTATATCTGAGATTTATTTATCCGGCAGCAGTGGATTTGAAATGCATGAATGGTTAAGGGAAAGAGATGAATTTGACAGAGTATCATTTATTCTTTTAGGTTATGAATATAAGGAAGACTTGTTTAAACAAGCATTTTCTACTCGGGTGGATGACTACCTTATTCTCCCATTAACTTCTGCGGAAAGTATAATTAGTCGGATCAAATTTCTTGTTGAGTACAGAAACAAGTATTCCATTTCAACGTACGATCAAGTTAAAAAACAGGATCTAAGATATGAAATGCCTTTATCAAAAAGAATGTTTGACCTTTTAGTAGCCGTTTCTGCACTTATTACTCTTTCTCCCATTTTACTGATCGTGATTATATCTATTAGGCTTGAGTCAAAGGGCAAAGTATATTATATATCGAAGAGAGTGGGAAGGGAACCCTTTGATTTCTATAAGTTACGGTCGATGCGTGTTGGGTCAGATTCAGAATTAAACAAGTTGGCAAAAGACAAGAATCAATATTCAACATCATCGCAACAAGCAGAAATTGATTTCACCACACCTTGCCCTATTTGTGCTAAATTGTCTGAAGGAAAAAGTTGCTCACCCATTATGCACATGGGTTCACATGATATTTGTGACTTTTGGTATAATAAGCAGAAAAAAGATGTGGCAAAATCCAAATCCGCATTTATTAAGATTGCAGATGATCCTCGTATTACGAAAGTTGGTAAAATTATCCGCAATACCAGCATTGATGAGTTGCCTCAACTGATAAATGTGATTAAAGGTGATATGTCGATCGTTGGAAATCGTCCACTCCCAGTGTATGAAGCCGAATTATTAACCAGAGGTTACCTCTCCAAGCGGTTCCTTGCGCCTGCCGGAATAACAGGATTGTGGCAGGTTGAGCTTCGCGGAAGAGGCGGAAATATGTCGGAAGCGGAGCGAATGAAACTGGATAATGAATATGCGGATCACTTCATTGGAAACAGTTACTCTTTTTGGTATGATTTGAAATTAATTCTGAGAACGGTGCCTGCATTATTTCAAAAAGGCTCAGTTTAAAGTGATCTTGTTTTGATTTTGCTTATTTTGAAGCAATAATTAATTCAATATGAAACGAACATGTTGCGACACAACACCCAAGGGTATGATACTAATTTCCGGCAACATGGAGTTCCATACTACCTTTAAAAGACAAATTATTATAGTATGAAAATAGAAAAAACGAATAAATCTTGTTAAACAATAAAATAAACATTTCGGTATGAAGCATAAATTTCACGTAGCATTAGCTATTCTGATTCTTCTAACGTCACAATTATCTGGTTTCACTCAGGAATCAACATCATTTAATTTATTAAAAGATGATGTCGAATCTGTACTTCCACCCCTAGGTGCGTTAATTGATTCTGCAATTATTCATAATCCTTATGTCAAGTTCAGGGATAATCAAATTATCTTAAATCAGGCAAAATTAAGAGTAAGTCAAGGACAATGGGTTAAAAACATTGGTCTTCAATCTGATGTCAGATATGGAACTTTCAATAATTTTAACAATTATACTTTAACCGCTGGCCAAACTCCGGACATTTATTCTTCCCTTACAACCCAATTGAATTATGGAGTTGGTGCATTCATTCGAATCCCTTTTGACGAATTTGTAACCAGAAAACATCAGATCAAATCTGCCAAAACAGAAGTGGAACAGGCGACAAATATGGCAGATGTTCAACGTAATGAATTGAGGCAAATTGTAATTAAACAGTATAATGAATTGATTTTAAGTCAACGATTATTGAAAATTCAATCCAAATACCTTGAAGTATCCAGATTCAACATGGAGGTAGCAGACAAGGACTTTCATTCAGGAGTTTTGACCGTTAATGACTACTCCCGAATCTCTGAGTTGTCTACCAATGCGGAGGCACAATTCCAAACAATAAAGATTGAATTTAACACGGCCTACCTGATCCTTGAAGAAATTGTCGGTATGAAATTCAATCTGTCTAACTCAATAAAGAACTAAAATGAAATTGTCAGATTTTTTTAAAGTATTAAGAAAGCATCTTCTCTTAATTTTGGTAACTCCACTGCTTCTGGCCTCAATCGTAATTATTTTAACAAGAAATCCAGCATTTAAATTTAGTTCCGCAACGACTTTATTTACTGGATTTAGTTCTAATTCGACAGTGGAAATGAATAATTCTTCGAATTATTTTTCAGTAAATAATGCCTTTGATAATTTGATAAGTATCATGAAATCTCGTGAAACGCAGCAAGAAGTTGCTATTAGACTTTTTGCTCAACATTTAATGCTTCCACCAAATAGTACAGATTACTTAAATGATAAATCATACGCTGAATTAATTAAGATTACCCCCCAGAATATTAAATCTATGGTAGTAAAATCCGGCGCAGAAAGTAATACAAGTGACAGATATAATTTTTCTTTAGCCAATTCTGATTCAACATTATTGAGTAGTTCCTATAATCCGGCATCGATTGATCCGGTTGCTTATGAACAAACCGTCAGAAATTTGAAAGATTATATGTTAAAAAATGACACCAACTTTGTATATAAATTATTGAACTATGAACATCCTCACTACTCGATTGATGCAATTTCTTCTCTAGCTGTTAAAAGACTAGAAAGTAGTGACCTTTTAGAACTGAAGTATGAAACTGATGATCCGGGTATAGCACAACAAACGCTAAATATCTATTCACAAGTTTGCATTAAGATCTATAAAAGAATTACTGAAAATAGATCTGATGCAGTTATTAAATATTTTGAAAAACAATTAAATGAAGCAAAGAATAATCTCAAAATTGCTGAGGATAAATTACTTGTTTTCAACAATAGTAACAACATAATTAACTATGCAGAACAAAGTAAAGCGGTTGCAAACGCTAAAGAAAATTTAGATATTGAATATAACAGCAAAAAGATAAAATTGGCAGGCGTTCAAGCTGTTATTAAGCGATTAGAAGAAAGACTTGGTAGCCAGCAGCAAAATCAATTGAAAAATTCCGATCTAATTGACAAAAGGAATCAACTTGGAGATTTGAATTATCAAATTACTTCAATTGAAACATTGGGAGCATCAGATCAGGGTAATACGCAAAAATTAACCAACTTAAAAAAACAAGCTGATAAATTAAAAAGTGAGATAAAGGTTTCTGTTGGTGAACTTTATGCGAAAGGAAACACAACGGATGGACTTCCTGCTGCCACAATTCTAAAAGATTGGATCGATAATGTGGTCGAGTCCGAAAATTTAAAAGCCAGCCTTGATGTGTTGTCCCAGAGAATCAAAGATCAACAAAAAGAATATTCGGTTTATGCTCCTGCTGGATCAAATATTAAAAGGATAGAACGTGAAATTTCGGTATCTGAACAACGGTATCTAGATATCTTACATTCCTTAAACCTTGCAAAGTTAAAGATGCAGGATAATCAATTAGCATCCAATATCAAAACATTTGACGAACCATTTTTTCCTTTAAATCCGGTACCAACAAAACGAAAAATAATGGTAGCATTGGCTGCTATCCTTGGTTTGATGATCGTATTATCCTATATTTTTATTCTCGAATTTCTTGATTCCACCCTAAAAAATCCATCAAAGGCTTCTGCAATTATCAAGTTGCCAGTTATTGGTGTTTTCCCAAAAATTTTCTTGAAGCCAAGAAATATCGATTTTGCATTTATGACTAATCGATTACTCGATATTATTGTGCAATATATCGAATTGTACACAAATGAAAAACGAGCAGTTAGTCCCACAAAATCACTTTTATTCTTTAGCACTTCGAGCGCCGAAGGAAAATCTGTTACCATTGTTAACGTAGCTCGTAAATTGGAAGAACAAGGGAAAAAAGTAATTGTTTTAAGTTACGATCATGATTTGTTGAGGAAGACAAAAATTCCTTTAACTGAAGAATTGGAACAATTATCGGACAAATCACCTAAAACAATTTCTGGTAAAAGAGAAAGTACTTCATCACAATCAAAAAATATTGGTTATTCAGACAGTCTAATTGATTATGAAAATCCATTCTTAAATGAACAATCTGAAAATTATTTAAATATTCAGCTTTTTACATATAAAGTAAACAGTGGTTTTTTTAACGTCAAAAATTACAAAGATATTTTAGCCCAAAACAATATAGTTATATCCTATATCCCTGATTTTGTATTAATTGAGCTTCCTTCTATTATGTTCAATCCATATCCTGTTGGTTTACTCTCCGATATAGACTTATCAATCATGATATGTCGTTCAAATAGGGTTTGGTCTGAGGCAGACCAGGGTGCCCTAAACAGATTTGTAAAATTCACTGATGATAAAGCCTATATTGTGTTAAATGGAGTTGATTTAGATGTAATTGATTCTGTATTAGGTGACTTTTCAAAGAAAATCACCTAACTACAAAACTGAAGATCATTGATCTCCACACAATTAAATTGTTAATGAAATCTAGGATTAAATCAACTATTCTTGAAAAATTTAATAAAAAAATTAATAAACGAAGATAATTTTCTTTCGTTATCAGGTAATTTAACGATTTCTTTTTTTGGGTTTGCTGGCTTTGCTCTTTTGACACGAAGTTACCCAATGGAAGAATTTGGTAAATGGGTATTGTTTATTGCCTCATTTGCCTTCATTGAGATGTTCCGACTCGGGATAACGAATACTGCTATTGTTCGTTACTTATCAGGGGTTAGTCAGGAGGAGAGAATCAAATTTATTGGATCCAATGCACTTATTGGTTTAGTTGCTACTTTATTCATTGGAGTAATTCTTATTACATGCTATTTACTCTTCTCTACACCAATTAGAAATGCAGGTTACGAACTTTTCTTTATATGGTATCCTCTATTGGCATTGGTGAATTTACCAATGAATACGGCAATTGTAATTATGCAGGCAGATCAACGATTTGGAAGAATATTTTATATTAGACTTCTTGAAAGTGGTACCTTCTTCCTTCTTTTAATCATTAATTTTCTTTTTCTGGAACTGACGCTCGTCCAATTAGTTTTTGCATTGATCGTCATTAATTTAATGGTATCGGGTATTTGTATGTATAATGGATGGGATGGAATGAGGTTTATTCCAAAAGCAACTAAGCAATCAAATAAGACTTTACTTGACTTTGGAAAGTTTACAACCTTCACATTAATTGGAACTAATTTACTTCGAAGTACTGATACTTTCATAATTAGTTTCAGCCCGTTGGGTACTGCAGCTGTCGCGTTATATAGTATCCCAATGAAATTAACCGAACTTCAACAGATACCATTACGAAGTTTTGCAGCGACCGCATTTCCCAAAATGTCAAAGGCAAGTATCAATAATAAGGTTCAGGAAGTAAAAGAACTATTCTACACCTATTCCGGTGCGATGAGCTACTTGTTTATCTTTATAAGTATTTTCGTGTTCTTCTTTGCTGACGTTTTCGTATTAGTATTGGGCGGGAAACAATACTTAGGCACAGATCCTGTAACTGGATTTAATGCTGCTACCATTGTCAGAATTTTTACGATTTACGGACTTCTTCTCCCGATAGACCGAATGACAGGCGTGGCTCTTGATAGCATAAATAAACCTAATAAAAATTTCATAAAAGTTTTATACATGGTAATAATCAACCTAATAGGTGATCTTATTGCAATTTTTATTTTTAAATCGCTGACCTTAGTAGCTGTTGCCACGATACTCTTTACTTCAATTGGAATATGGGTAGGATTCTATTTCCTAAATAAAGAATTAAAATTGGAATTTTTTCAAATTTTTAAATTTGGCCTCAAATTTTATCTGACAATGCTTGATAAAATTAGGAACAGAAATAAATTATTGAATGAATAGTTTTGATAAACATTACCTACAAATATTTTCAAATGCTTAGCTTACAAAACCCGCTCAATCATCCAACAGGCTCCAATCAACTGAAAATGCCACTCGTTTTTTTGTCATTTTCTTTGTTGATCATAATTTCCGGATGGTTATTAAGCACTTTTGGAATACTTGCGGGAATCGGATTGTTAGCTCTTCCAGTCGTTTTGATTAGCTTTTATTTTTTGATAAAACATCCTATTCTTGGACTTTATGCTTCTATTGCATTGGGTTTCATATTATTAGGTGTTATGAGGTATATACCAGACTTACCGCTTGGTTTGGCAATGGATGGATTACTTATCCTTACCTACCTAGCCTTATTTATAAATAAATTTAGTGAAAAACTCGATTGGTCTCCAGTTAAAAAAGATATTACTCTATTGGCATTTATATGGGTTGGCTATTCATTTTTTGAACTGTTTAATCCAGAAGCAAGAAGCTTCTCTGCCTGGATTAGCGGGGTCAGAGGTGTTTCATTATACATGTTTTTAATCGTTCCGCTTACACTGCTTTTCATTGATAATCAGAAAAAATTAAATGTTATCTTTTTAATCTGGGGGACATTTTCTTTACTGGTTTCACTTAAAGGCATTGCGCAAAATATGTTTGGCGTTGATATGTGGGAACAAGCATGGCTTGCTGAAGGAAATTCTTCCACACATATTATTTGGGGACAGCTCAGGATTTTTTCATTTTTGAGCGACGCTGGGCAATTTGGAGCAAATCAAGCGTATTCTGCCGTAATTGCTACTATTATTTTTCTGGTTGAAAAAGATTTTCGCAAAAAAGTATTTTTCTTAATTGTTGCTTTATTGGGCTTTTATGGGCTTCTCCTGTCGGGCACAAGAGGTGCCATATCCATCCCTTTTGCAGGATTTGCTGCTTATTTCATTCTTCGTAAGAATTGGAAAATAATCATTTCCGGATTCATCCTGATAATGATACTTTTTGTCTTTTTTAAATTCACCTATATTGGGCAGGGAAATCAATATATTAGAAGAATGCGGACTGCCTTTAATTTAAATGATCCATCTTTTCAGGTTCGAATTGAAAATCAGAAGAAACTTCAAGGTTACCTTGCAACCAGGCCATTTGGTGGCGGAATCGGCCATGCTGGGGTAAAGGCTCAGCGATTTCTTCCAAATGCCTTTTTATCAAATGTCCCAACAGACAGTTGGTACGTATTAATCTGGGCTGAACAAGGAATAGTTGGCCTGCTTCTTCATTTGTTTATTCTATTTTACATCATTATCAAATCTTCTTATAAGATAATGTTCAGAATCAGGGATCCGATTCTGAGAATAAAAATGGCAGCACTTACTTCGGGCCTGTTTGGTGTTATGGTTGCATCTTATGGGAATGCTGTTTTAGGAACGATGCCAACGAGTATATTAATCTATGTTTCAATGGCTTTAGTATTGAATTCAGAAAAATTAGATACTCCGATTTGCGACAAATCAGATGAACAAATAATTATTCCGAAATATCCTAGCTTAAGTAACATTTAAAGAATAGTACTCCAATTTTTGAATTAAAATGACCTTACAAAGAAAAATACATATTCTCATTTTTGGGTGTTTAGTCCTGTTCTCCGGGGTACTGTTTTTCTTCAGAGAAATCCAGTCACGGCAGAATGATTTGATTGTTGATTCGGCCGAGATAAAACTTAAGGAAATCGTTCAAAATTCGGTCAATGTTCAATCATCACATTTGAAGCAAATTGTGGCTGATTACACGAATTGGGATGGAATAATTGATCACATTGACACTTACGATAAAGATTGGTCAGATAATAGTATCTCTACCATTATCAACTCGTATAAGTTAAGTTCATTAGTTGTATGTAATTTAAACCACAATGTCGTATATGAATATGGCGAATCACCTTCGGAAATCCTAGGCGATAAGCTTCAGCAAAATCGTATATTTTCTCAAGTTGATTCATTGGGATTTTTTCGCTTTTACCGTAAAACATTTAAAGGAATTTTAGAAATATCCGGTGCTACAATTCATCCCACCAATGATCTGAAAAGAGTTACACCAAGAAGAGGATATTTTTTCATAAGTAAATTGTGGGACAAAGAATTCTTTAATGACCTGCCTTTAGCTGAAGGTAACATGGCATTAATTGCTACAGCAGACTACAAACCAACAAATTCTGTCGACAAATATGAAATTACTACCTCCATCCCTATATTCGATTATAACCATAAACCTATCTTAACTTTAGTCGTTCAGGAGCCAAATAAATTACTTGAATCGTATCATGAAATCAGCTTTTTTGTAATGAATTTTTTGGCTTTTATGATTGTATTTGTCTTATCTGTATTTTTCTTCATTTTGTTTTTATGGGTTAGGCGTCCTCTCTTGATTATTTCTGAAACACTTTTAAAGGGAGATACACGTCCGCTAAAAGCTTTGAAAAAAAACAAGGATGAATTTAGCCAAATAGCCGGACTCATAATAAACTTTGACAATCAAAGAAAAGAACTTGAATCGGAGAATTTAGAGCGTAAAATTGCTCAAAAAGAATTGGCTAAAAGTAGTGAGTTGATGTTGGCTCTGGCTGATGCATCGAGTCGTCTTTTAATTGTTGATAATCTTGAGAACTCACTGAGAAATGCGCTTGAATCTATTGTGGAGCACGCTAATGTTGATAGAATAACTATATTGAAGAATGTCAGTGATGAAAATAAAAACATTCTGCAAGTAGAAATATTCTATGATTGGATACGGCCGGAATTCAATTCTCAATTTATGGGCGGTTTGGAAGATACTAATTTTAAGTTGCATATTGGTGGGAACTGGTTTTCACATTTAAAAGAAGACAATAAAATCAACGGCCTGAATTATGAAAAAATGAAGCAACTTCTCTCGGATAAGCTTACCGGGTCTATCATTATTGCTCCTGTAATCGATCCAATCAATCTCTCATTTTGGGGTTTTGTGAGTTTCTCCGATAGCAACGATGACCGCAACTGGAATCTCTCTTATGAGAACGGTCTCACTATGTTAGCGAATAATATTGGAGTAGCTATCAGACGATATAACCTGAACAAGGAGTTGAAAGAGGCGTTAGAAATGGCACAAACAGCTGATAAAGCCAAATCGAATTTTCTTGCATCCATGAGCCACGAAATTCGTACTCCAATGAATGGCGTGATTGGCATGACAAGCTTGCTTCTTCAGTCGAATCTCACCATTGCGCAGCGAGAATATGTTCAAACCATTGAGACATCCGGAGATAGTTTATTGAATATCATTAACGAAATACTAGACTTCTCAAAAATTGAGTCTGGCACAATAATGCTTGAAAAGAGTTCTTTTGATTTGCGGAAATGTATTGAGGATGTTCTTGACCTTATGGCTTCCAAGATATTCGAAAAACGTCTCGAAATCATTTATTTTATTGATCCGGAAATAAGCGATTATATTTTTGGGGATGGATTCAGGTTACGACAAGTGCTTGTTAATCTTTTAGGTAATGCGTTGAAATTTACTGAAACCGGTGAAATCTTAGTTAAGGTTAGTGTGAAGGCTAGGATAGATGATCATGTAATTCTAGAATTTTCTGTTAAAGATTCCGGAATCGGAATTCCTGTAGAAAAACTTAGAACTCTTTTTGAACCATTTACTCAAGTTGATGCATCAACAACCAGAAAATATGGCGGCTCCGGATTAGGTTTAGCAATAACTGCAAAACTTGTGGAACTAATGGAAGGTAATATCTCGGTGGAAAGTAAACTGGGTGAAGGTTCAACATTCACCTTCACAATTAATACCCAATTTATTAACGAAATAGAGAAAACAGAAAACTCAGTCGATCAATTACTTAAATACAATTCTAAAAAAATTCTTATTGTTGATGACAATTACACGAACCGCCGCGTTTTACAATTGCAATTAAAATGCTGGAATATTGACTCAGACGCTGTTTCGTCTGGTTTTGAGGCTCTCTCCTTGCTTGATAATAACTCCCGTTTTGATGCTGCAATACTCGATATGCAGATGCCGGAGATGGATGGTGAGACTTTGGCGCAGGAAATCAGAAAACGACTATCAAAGGTGGAATTGCCGCTAATAATGCTGACTTCCATTGGATTTACTATTCGTACGCCTGAAATTAAACAACTCTTTTCGTTTTATGTTAACAAGCCTGTAAAGCATTCCCGACTTGCAGAAATATTAGTTGATGTCTTCAATGTTCAAAAAGGAACGGAACCAATTACGATTGTTAATGAATTAGTTATGAATTCTATTTCAACCACATATCCATTTGATATTCTCATAGTAGAAGATAATTTCATCAATCAAAAATTGATCCGTAAACTGTTTGAGGTTGTGGGCTATAAAACAGATCTCGTTGCAAACGGTCATGAATCGATTGATGCATTGAAACGTAAGAATTATCACCTTATTTTTATGGACATTCAAATGCCTGAAATGGACGGTTATGAAGCAACAAAATTAATTATTGAGAGATGGGGAATCAATGCCCCGGTAATTATCGCAATGACTGCCAATGCAATGCAAGGTGATAAAGAAAAATGTTTTCAAGCTGGGATGAGTGATTACATTTCCAAACCACTTAGACTTCAGGATCTTACAAAAATGATTGTTAAATGGGGTGAACTGAAGAAACATTTGTTTGTTAATCAAAATAAAAACTGACTATTTAAAGGAATGCAGTTATGGACTATCCTTTGGTTTCTATAATAACGGTAAATTACAATCATCCTGAAGTAACAGTTGAGTTATTAAAATCACTACAGCGAATAACCTATCTGAATGTTGAAATCATTGTTGTTGACAATGCATCGCAGGAAGATCCATCTGTTATTCTATCCTCTTTCCCCAATATTATTTTTATTCAGAACAAGGAAAACCTCGGATTTGCCGGGGGCAATAATATTGGAGTAAATAGAGCCAAGGGAAAGTATCTTCTTTTCCTTAATAACGACACAGAAGTACCGCCAGATTTTCTCGAGCCACTGGTATCAAAATGCGAAAGCAATTCTCTAATTGGTGCTGTAAGTCCAAAAATAAAATTTTATTATCAACCCAACACTATTCAGTTTAGTGGTCAGGCTCCGATCAATCCTTATACAATGCGTAGTTCAGGCTACGGGTATGGATCGATCGATAATGGTCAATTTGATAATGACTCAGTAACCAGTTTTGTTCATGGTGCAGCTATGCTTGTCCCAATTTCTGTCATAAAAAAAGTTGGCTTAATGACCGAGAGCTATTTTCTTTATTACGAGGAATTGGATTGGGGTACACGAATTAAGAAAGCAGGATATCAATTGTGGTACGTTCACAATTCAACAATCCTCCACAAAGAGTCTATCTCCACAGGGAAATTATCTCCATTTAAGACTTATTACATGAACAGATCCAGAATACTTTATCTAAGGCGAAATCTGAAGGGTATTTCTTTTTTTGTTGCCATTCTTTATCAAGCTTTTGTTGCAATTCCTAAAAATATTCTGGTATTTTCTCTAAAGAAAGATAAAGGACATTTAAAATCCTATTTAAGAGCTATTTATTGGCACTTCAGCCATCTGCATTCCGATGAAATTCATTCAAATCCAACGCTGAATTAAGCACATTTATTAAACTATGAACTCTGGCTACCTGCTTATTTTTGATATCCTTCAAATCCTGCTGTTGCTGTTTTTAGGAATAGCTTCACTGTATATTTTCGTTTTTGCCTTGGCTGGACTATTTTACAGAGATCCGGTATTAATTGACACGAAAAACAACAAAAAGATTGCCGTATTAATTCCAGGGTACAAAGAGGATGAGGTAATTATTGATGTTGCCAGGCACGCGTTAGCTCAAGATTATCCATCAAATTCGTATGATGTTGTCATTATAGCAGATTCGTTTCAATCCGAAACTCTCGAGAAATTAAGAAAACTACCAATCAAATTACTTGAAGTCAGTTTTGAAAAATCCACAAAATCAAAAGCACTTAATAAGGGGATGGAATGGCTCGGCGATAACTATGATATAGCCGTTGTTCTTGATGCAGACAATGTGATGAGCAATGATTTTCTAACTCAAATAAATTGCGTTTTTGAGCAGGATTTTATCGCAGTACAGGGACATCGCACAGCGAAAAATAAAAATACATCGTTGGCAATCCTGGATGCTGCCAGTGAAGAAATTAATAATCACATCTTTCGAAAGGGTCATCGTGTTTTGGGTCTTTCATCCGCTATCATCGGTTCCGGTATGGCATTCAGATATGATTACTTTAAAGAATTAATGTTAACCGTAAATGCGATTGGTGGTTTTGACAAAGAAATTGAGTTGAAAATGCTGAAATCCGGACAAAAAATTGCTTACCTCGATCAAGCATACGTTTATGATGAAAAAGTACAGAAAGCAGAAGTTTTTAGTAATCAACGTCGTCGCTGGCTTTCAGCTCAATTACACTACTTCAGTCAGGATTTTGTGAGTGCTTTAAAGGCTTTGATTGTTCGGGGAAATATCGATTATTTCGATAAAGCTTTCCAATTCATTCAACCGCCAAGGATATTATTGCTAGGATCGGTTCTGCTATTTGGTCCGCTGTTTCTGGTTCTAAATTTTCTAATAGGCAATGAGATGATATATTCCACTCTTTGGATATCCGTTGTCGTATCCTGTCTGTTGGCATTTGTGTTTTCAATTCCACGGTCATTCTACAATCTTCAAACTGTCCGTGCTTTGCTTTCCTTACCTAGAGGGATGATGCTTATGCTATTATCATTACTGAAAATCAAGGGTGCCAACAAGCAATTTATCCATACTAAACATACATCTGTCGAAAAAGATAATAATTAATTTAGTCATCTAATCAATAAATTAGAGCAATCATGATAATAGGAATTGAAGGTCAGCGGCTCTTTCGCAAAAAGAAACATGGCATGGATATGGTTGCCCTGGAACTAATCCGCAATCTACAAGAGATTGATAAGATAAATGAATATGTGCTCTTTATTAAGCCGGATTTGGATGATATGGTCATTAAGGAATCGGCAAATTTCAGAGTTGTTAAATTAAGTGGTGGTTTCTATCCATTTTGGGAACAGTTTGCACTACCAAAAGCAGCAAAAAAAGCTGGCTGCCAATTACTTCATTGCACTAGTAATACGGCTCCGATATGTACATCAATACCTATAGTCGTTACGCTGCATGATATAATTTATATGGAGAGCAGTTATTTGAAGATCTTGCGTGGATCCGGAACCTGGTACCAAAAAATTGGAAATATTTACCGTAAAATCATTGTTCCTCGAGTCATAAAAAAGAGTGAAAAAATAATTACTGTTTCGAAATTTGAAAAAAATCGGATCGGACAGTTTTTCGGCATGGAAAATGATACTCGATTGACAGCAGTATACAATGGTGTTAGCGAACATTTCAAGCCGGTTACTAATGAAGATGAATTGAGACGTGTCAAGGAAAAATATGATTTACCCGAACATTTTTTCTTCTTCCTTGGGAACACAGATCCGAAAAAAAATACGAAAGGCACATTACTTGCTTTTTCAAATTACTTAAAACGTACAAATAAAGAGGTTGAATTAGTCATGCTCGATTATGACTTAATTGAATTACAGAAACTACTCGATGAAATTGGAGATAAGAATCTAATTTCAAAAATAAAATTAACCGGCTATGTAATAAATACGGATCTGCCTGCGATATATACGCTCAGCGAATTATTCCTATACCCTTCTTTGCGGGAAAGTTTTGGAATTCCTATGCTGGAAGCGATGGCCTGCGGAACACCTGTTATCACATCAAGCACCTCCTCCATGCCAGAAGTTGCAGGCGATGCTGCTTTACTGATAGATCCTCTGGCTCCAAGTGAAATCACTGAAGCGATAATTAGGATTACAACTGACTTATCATTGCGTTCAAACCTAATCAAAAAAGGATTTGAACAATCTGCGAGATTTTCGTGGAAAGCAATGGCTCAGAATGTACTAGAACTGTATCAAGAGATCGGTAACGAACATATTATTTGATACTTACACAAATATAGGATGATACAAAATCGTGATATTGTAATCGTTGGTCTTCAAGCTTGGGATATAGAGATTGGAAGTAATTGTAAGAATATTGCTGAAGAATTAGCAAAGAATAATCGTGTTCTCTATGTTAATTCTCCCTTAGACAGAATAACCAAGCTAAGGCATAAGGGATCAGAAAAAATACAAAAAAGAATCGGTATATGTAAGAATGGCATTTCTGAACTTAATGTAATTTCTTCAAACTTGTGGAATCTTTATCCTGCAACGCTAATTGAATCAATAAATTGGATTAGAGTGAATTGGCTTTTTGACCTTATCAATAAAATTAACAACAAAAGATTTGCCAAACAGATCATTTGGGCTATTAATAAACTTGGATTCAAAAATATTATTCTGTTCAATGACAGTGACATTTTTAGAAGTTTTTACCTGAAGGAATTATTAAATCCGGAAACCTACATTTATTATACCCGGGATAACCTTATTGCATTTGATTATTGGCAGAAAAATGGGCCAAGAATTGAAGCATTACACATGCAAAAAGCAGATCTCGTGGTTGCCAACTCATCCTACCTAGCATCCCTAGCAGGAAAATTTAATTCAAATTCATTTGATATTGGTCAGGGTTGTGATGTTGCCATGTTCGATAAAATTTTAGTAAAAAATATTCCGGAGGATATTGCTAAAATTCCAAAACCTATTATTGGGTACATTGGGGCACTATTAACCTTACGCCTTGATATCGAAATATTGGAATATATTGCAGATATGAGACCGAATTGGAGTTTGGTATTGGTTGGCCCTGAAGATGAATTGTTTAAAAATAGCAGGCTGCATCAAATGGGTAATGTCCATTTTCTTGGGAATAAAAAAGGGGATGAACTTCCCTCCTACCTAAATCAATTTGATGTTGCAATCAATCCTCAAGTACTTAGTCCTGTTACTATTGGGAACTATCCACGCAAAATTGACGAATATCTTGCCATGGGGAAATCAACAGTAGCCACAAAAACAGAAGCAATGAGCTTTTTTAAAGATTTTACATACCAGGCGGAAAACAAAGAACAATATGTAGAATTAATAGAAAAAGCACTACTTGTAGATCGTGAAGAACTACATTTAAAAAGAGAAGAATTTGCCAAGCAACATACATGGAAAAATAATGTATTACAAATATATAACGCACTAGAAATTACCAATTCAAAACGAAAACAAAAGCGGTGAGTAATTTGTAGGTGAAATTTATATTCCGCTAATTGTCCAATTAGAAGGAGCTTCCCAATTTTTGTTAAACAATTTTATGTGTTTTTCGTACCTACATGTATAGGTAGACTCATGGGCCTATTACTAGAAAATTAACTATAACAACGAATGTTTACATGAACACGAATTCAAAAATCCAGCAATTAACAACTATCATCAACAAGCCTATCTGTGTACCAGTTGCTGTAAAAGATGTAATTAGCCACTTTACTGAAATTTCAGAAAATTTCAAAGAAAATATTGCGGTTTTTGATAACGGCAACACTTACTCTTACAATCAATTAAGTCTGGATATTGATACACTTACATCTCATATCCTTCATAATGGCATTAAAGAGGGAGATATTATTGCTGTTATTATAGGTCGCAATTACAATTATTTTGTTTCCATACTGGCCATACTAAAATGCGGAGCTGCATTTCTTCCAATTGATCCCACATCACCTTTAGAACGAAAAGCTTTTTTCTGTCATGATGCACAAGTGGCTTTGATACTGGAAGATGCCAATGAGACTTCCCTTTTTGAAGGGGAAAAGGTACTCAACGTAACCAATTGTTTAAAGGAACCGCAAAAATCAATTGATCTACCAAAAATTTATCATCATGACAGTCTTGCCTATGTGATTTATACTAGCGGTTCGACAGGAGTTCCAAAAGGAGTAAAAGTCTCAAGGAAATCTTTAACTAATTTTGTTTCTGGAGCAATTAGCTTGTATCAGTTTACGGAGCATGACAGGGTTATCCAATTTTCAAATCTTTCATTTGATGCAAGTATTGAAGAAATTTTTTGCACATTTTGTACCGGAGCTTCTCTCTACTTACGTACCTCAGAAATGCTGCTTGCCAAGGAGTTGCTCCATTTTTCACAACTTCATCAAATTTCCGTATGGGATTTGCCAACAGCCTTTTGGCGTCAAATTATTCAGTCCGATGAGTATCAAAATAGTGACATGCCTGACAATCTGAGACTTGTCGTCATCGGTGGAGAGGCAGTGTCAAAAAATGACGTTGCAATTTGGAATAAAACGTTGGTGAAACATACCCTTTATAATACTTACGGACCCACCGAGACTACCGTTGTCGCATTAGCATTTGAAATAAAGGCAGGATATATTCCGGAAAAATTTGTGCCAATAGGACAGCCGTTACCAGGATACAAATTATACATTACCGATAAAGATAGAAAAATTGTAGATCAAGGAGTTGCAGGAGAATTATTGATAGCCGGTGACAGTGTTGCAATGGGTTATCTAAACAGAGAGAAGGAACAAAATAAAGCTTTTATCCAATTTGAAACGCCGGATTCCGGTCTGCAATATTGCTATTGTACCGGTGATTTAGTTGAAGCTCAGACCGATGGGAAGCTACTATATGTTGGTAGAGCAGATCGACAAGTCAAAATTCGAGGTTATCGTGTAGAACTAGACGAAATTGAGTATGTCCTTTCATCCTACGAAAGTATTAATGAAAATGTTGTTATTATTCGTGAAGATAGCCCAAACGACAAGCGCCTAGTAGCTTACGTCCTCCCAAAGGATGATTTAAAACCAGATTTAATGGATATGCGTCTGTTTTTAAAATCTAAACTTCCTGAATATATGATTCCAACCGCCTTTATCTTTATTGATAAATTTCCTCTTACACCGAATGGAAAAATTGATAGTAAAGCCTTACCTGCACCGGATGAGAAAAATATTCCATCGATTAGAGTACATGTTGAACTGCAGACCAGAATTGAAAAGGATTTAGCTCAGATTTGGACAGAGATACTCAAAATTGAAAAAATTGGTCTCGAGGATAATTTCTTTGAACTTGGTGGTCATTCTCTTTTTGCAACTATGCTCATTTCGAGAATTTATAACACATTTGGAGTTTGGTTGTCATTAAGCCGGATATTTGAAAAACAAACTCTGTCGGAATTGAGCAAAGAGATAGAAACAGTGAAAAATGATGGATCGGGAACCATCAGCAACTACAGTATACCTTATATTGAATCCACCAGTGATATTTTTCCTCTTTCACCCGGTCAAAAAAGACTGTGGTTTATTGATAACTATGAGCCGGGAAATCTGGCCTATAATATTCCCCTTGAGTATAAAATCACTGGAGCAATTGACGCTAATATCTTTGAACAGACTATCAATGAACTTATAAAAAGGCATTCAACGTTAAGAACTATAATACAAACTAAAGATGGAATTCCAGTTCAAAAAGTTTTAAATTCCATCAATTTTAAACTTGATTATATAAATCTTGAGGATTTATCAGAAATTGAAAGAATTAGGAAAATTGAAAACCTTGCCGTCCAAAATGGCGTTCATACTTTTAATTTAGAAACCGGGCCTTTGTTCATTTGTAAACTATTGCAGATTTCTGAAATACAATACACCTTGTTGATGAATTTTCATCATATCATAACGGATGGATGGTCTTTAGGGATCTTTATGGAGGAATTGGGTTTAATTTATACTGGACTAAAAGAACAAAAACCATATTCTTTATCACCAATAACTATTACATATTCCGATTTTTCGAACTGGCAGAATGAGTGGTTACAAGGATCTGAATGTAAAAAGCAGCTGGATTATTGGGTTAAAGAATTAAAAGGGGCACCTGAGCTTCTCCAGTTGCCAATGGATTTTCAGCGACCAAAAAATCAGACTTATGATGGCGATGAGGTAAGTTTTCTTTTGGATGTAAATCTCACGGAGAAACTGCAGCAATTCAGTATGCAAAACAATACTTCCTTGTTTGTTACGTTGCTCAGTATATTCAATTCTCTGATTACCAGATACACTTCCCAAGAGGAATTTATTATAGGTATTCCCATCGCAGGAAGAATCCGCAAAGAACTTGAATCGCTGAATGGAATGTTGATCAACAATCTTCCGCTGCGTATCTCTCCAAAAGAGAATATGTCCTTTACGGAGATGCTGGAGCAATGCAAGACTAATTTTTTTCATGCCTACGACAACCAAGAAGTACCAATTGACCGGATAGTTGAAGAGCTAAAATTGCCGAGACATGCCAACATCTCCCCTCTTTTTCAGGTCATGTTCAAT
>JBBQJE010000028.1:0-21293 GCA_038325635.1 Bacteroidales bacterium | reverse complement strand
ACGTTCAAGTAATAGTTTGGCGGCTTCTACTCCCATTTCGTCTCCGTGTTGATCGACAGAACTTAAGGTTGGTGTCGCTATATCTGACAAAAATCCGGCTGAAAAGCCAATGATTGCTACTTTCTGAGGAACAGCAATCCCCATGCGTTTCAAGGTCTTCATGGCACCCACAGCGGTCATGTCATTAACGGCAAATATTGAATCGGGAGGAGTTGGAAGGTGCATTAGATTCCTGGTTGCATCGCCCGCCAGTTCGAAAGAGTCGGCAACTACGACCAATTCTTCCCGGAAAGGGATACCATGATCTTTCAGTGCTTGTTTGTATCCTTCAAATCGCCTGATTCCTATTCCCAAATTTTGTTGTGTAGCGAGGTGGGCAATACGTTTGCAACCTGTATCAATGAGATGACAAGTGGCGTTGTAAGCTGCTTTCCGGTCGTCGATAATGACACGATCAACCTCAATATCTTCCGGTGTACGATCAAAATAGACGATTGGGATACCTTTCTCTTCCAGGTTCTGGAGATGCGTCAGGTCGTGGGTCTCTTTAGACAGTGAAACGAGCAATCCTTCAACCCTGTTCGATTCCATTGCCTGTGCGTTGATTATTTCGCGTTCATATCTTTCGTTCGACTGGCATACCATGACATTGTAACCTGATTCGTAGGCTACATCTTCGATGCCACTGATCACAGAAGAAAAGAAATAATGGACAACTTCAGGAATGATTACGCCGATCGTATTTGTTCGGCTGTTCTTAAGCGATAATGCAACCGCATTGGGTTTATATTTGAGTCTTGCAGCCAAATTATTGACAGCATCCTTCGTTTCCTTACTGATGTCAGGGTGGTCTTTTAATGCCCTTGATACCGTTGAGGCTGAGATATTGAGTGCTTTAGCGATGTCTTTGATCGTTATCGGACTACTCATATAAGGCAAACGTTAGATGGTTTATTACTATGATGCAAGATACTAAATTTTCTAATATTCAGCCATTTTGAAAGGTAGCAAATAGGCCTAATTCCTAAAAAATCACAACAAAATAAAAAACATGTTGTAAAACATTTTTGATGCAAACGTAACCGCAAACGATTGCGGTGATTATTTTTCGAAACCTGCAAATTTATCAGGTTAATTGATTGTTAAATTATATTCATTTGCAGACTTGAAATGGTAAAAAAATGAAGTTTTAGGCATTAAACAATTTGATTTTCAACGTTCTTATGATTTATAATGCTGCTTGATGCATTAAAATCTTCAACCATGATTTATGACACTTATAATTTAATTCACATGAAACGAGCATGTACTACATTTCGCAAGTTGCGCTAAATGTGTTTTGCGAGATCCATGAGAATTTTTCAACATTCATTAATTAACTAAAATGATCAATCGAATGAAATTTGAATTAGCAAAGATGAAGATGCTTTGGTTTTTTCTTTTCGCGTTACTGACTTTGTCGGTAACAGCACAAGAGAAATCAATTACAGGTAAAGTAACCGATAGGAGTGGTCTTCCTATTCCTGGTGTAACGGTGGTATATAGAGGAAACCTTCCCGGTGAGGTCACAGGTACTGTTACCGATATGGATGGGAAGTACAGTCTTAAATTAGCCTCCACAGCAAAAAATCTGGATTTTTCATTTGTCGGAATGAAGACAACGACAGAGATAATCAATTCCAGATCAGTTATTAATGTTGTGCTAGATGACGAAACTATTACAGTTGATGATGTTGTCGTTATTGGTTACGGAACTGTTAAAAAATCGGATGCTACCGGTGCTGTCAGTACGGTTAGTTCGAAAGACTTTGCCAAAGGCGGAATCACTTCTCCACAAGATCTGATCGTCGGTAAAAGTGCCGGAACCGTGATTACCACTGCCGGTGGTGCTCCGGGAAGTGGTGCAACGATAAGAATCAGAGGAGGATCCTCCATGTCGGCCAGCAATGACCCATTGATCATTATTGATGGATTTCCTGTAAGTAACTCAGGAATTTCCGGTTTAGCCAATCCGCTATCAACGATCAACCCGAATGACATTGAGACTTTCACGGTATTAAAGGATGCTTCTGCAACAGCAATTTACGGATCAAGAGCTTCCAACGGTGTAATTTTAATTACGACCAAAAAAGGAGCAACCGGCAAACCAATGAAAATTGAGTATAACGGCACAATGTCAGTCAATACAATTCCAACTTACATGGATGTAATGTCAGGTGATGAACTTAGAGCATTGGCATTGGATCTTGCTAAAAAGAGTGCAGTTGGTCTTAGCATGAACAGCCTTGGCCGTCTGGGAAATCAAAATACAAACTGGCAAAAAGAGATCTACCAATCGGCTTTTGCCCATGACCATAATGTCAGCATGAGTGGTGGTATCAAAACCATGCCTTATCGTGCCTCTTTAGGATATACCAATCAAAATGGTATTCTGAAAACGACTAACATGGAACGTTCTACACTTGCAGTAGGATTGGATCCTGCCTTTTTGGAAAATCATCTGAAAGTTAGTGTAAACGTTAAAGGAAGTTACACAAAACAAAATTTTAGTGATCAGGGAGCAGTTGGATCTGCCGTAGCTTACGATCCTACTCAACCGGTTATGAATGGCAATACCAAATTCGGCGGTTATACTACCTGGATAAATCTGTCGGATGTATTGCCTGATGGTAGTATGAATCCAAATGGGAGTCCAAACCCGATCGGTGTATCAAACCCGGTTGCAATGCTTAATCAGACGGATAATAAATCTGATGTAAAACGTGTCCTTGGAAATGTTCAAGTGGATTATAGATTTCATTTTCTGCCTGAATTAAGGGCAAATCTGAATGTTGGTTACGACTATTTTACCACAAAAGGACATAACAATGCCTCCAATGATGCAGCCTTTACGTACAGAAATGGAATTGGCAGGGTAAGTACTTATTCGCAAACAGGGAAATCTAAATTATTGGATTTCTACCTGAATTATGTGAAGGATATTAAATCGGCCAACAGTAAAATTGATGCAACTGCCGGTTATTCATGGCAGCATTTTTACAAAGACGGAACATCCTTCTCAAGCAATGGCGATGGAACTCAGATTTCTGATAACAATACGACTTTTATTAATGAAAATTATCTGATCTCCTTCTTCGGTCGATTGAATTATACGTTCATGGAGCGTTATTTATTGACGGTTACTATTCGTGATGACGGTTCTTCAAGATTCGCTGAAGCCAACAGATGGGGACTTTTCCCTGCCGCTGCTCTTGCCTGGAAAATCAAAGATGAATCATTCCTTAAAAATGTAGCAGTGGTTTCAGATATGAAATTCAGATTAGGCTGGGGAATTACCGGGCAACAAGATATTGGAAATGATTTTCCATACCTTCCTGTTTATCGCGGTAGCACATCAACAGCCCAATACCAGTTAGGAAACACCTTCTACAATACTTTGCGTCCAAATCCTTACGATGCTAATATCAAATGGGAACAGACTTCCACATTCAATATTGGTTTAGATTTTGGTTTCCTGAAAAACAGAATTACCGGATCTATCGATGCTTACAAGCGTGACACCAAAGATTTGTTGAATTTTATTCCCATAGCTGCTGGTAGCAACTTCTCAAACTTCCTGACAACCAACGTTGGTAATCTTGAAAATAAAGGAATTGAACTATCCTTAAGTGGCCAAATAATTACCTCAAAGGATTTAAATTGGAGTGCAGGTTTTAATGCAGCTTACAACGAAAATAAAATCACCAAGTTGACTAAAACAGACGATCCAAATTATCCGGGTGTTGATGTTGGTTTAATTGGTGGTGGTGTTGGAAACTTCATTCAGAATCAACGTGTAGGATTCCCTTCTAACTCATTCTTCGTCTTCCAACAGGTTTATGGTTCAAATGGCATGCCGATCGAAGGATTATATGTTGATCGTACAGGTAGCGGTGGTACTGTTACCAGCAATAACCTGAACAAATATCATTACCAAAAACCTGCTCCGGATTATACCATAGGTATCAATTCACGGGTAGCCTACAAACAATTTGATTTCTCATTTTCAGGAAGAGCCAGCATTGGAAACTATGCTTACAACAATGTTGCCTCAGGAGCGCTTTATTCAACCGTTTACAATCAGTCCGGATTTTTTAACAATATTCCAAAACAGGTTAACAACGCGATGTTCACAAACACACAGTATTTCTCTGACCTCTATGTTGAGAATGCTTCCTTCTTTAAAATGGATAACATGAGTGTTGGATATAATTTCGAGAAATTTTACAAAGCGCGTGTAAGTGCTACTGTACAAAATGTCTTTACGATAACCAAATATAAAGGATTGGATCCTGAGGTAAATGGCGGAATTGACAATAATTTTTATCCCCGTCCGAGAGTATTTGTTCTTGGCGTAAATCTTACATTCTAACTTATTTATAAGGATACGAAATGAAAATTTATAAAATAAAATCACTAGCTGTTGTTTTTGCCGCTCTGATGGTTACATCTTGTGTCAAAGACTTGAATGTTACGCCGAAAGATCCGAATATCGTAACATCACTAACTGTGTACAATACTCCCGCAGCCTACAAAGAGGGGTTAGCAAAATTGTATGCTACTTTTGCTCTCAGCGGACAGCAAGGGCCATCCGGACAAGCCGATATTGCAGGTATCGATGAGGGGTTCTCCAATTATCTTCGTCAATACTGGAATGTACAGGAGTTATCTACCGATGAAGCCGTTATGGCTTGGAATGATGCTTCAATCAAGGATTTCCACTGGCAAACATGGGCTCCAAACGACGTATTTATTTCTGCTATCTATTCCAGAATTATGTACACCGTAGCCCTTTGCAACGAGTACATCCGGGCAACCGCCGGAAAAACGGATGCAGACTTGGTGAAATACAATGCAGAAGCAAGGTTTATTCGTGCTCTGGCCTATTCACACGCCATCGATCTATTTGGTAATCCTCCTTTTGTAACGGAAGCCGATACACCGGGTGCATTTTTCCCAAAACAAACTACACGTGCTGCATTGTTTACTTATATCGAAACGGAACTAAAAGCCATTGAAACAGTTTTAGGTGCTCCGAAATTCGAATATGCAAGAGCCGACCAGGCTGCTGCATGGGCGCTTCTTGCCAAACTCTATTTGAATGCTAAGGTTTATATGGGACAGGATAAGAGCGCTGAATGTGTTACGTATTGCGCAAAGGTAATTGCAGCCGGTTACACGTTGGCTCCAAAATATACCAGCAATTTTACGGCAGATAATAACTTGAGTCCCGAGATGATTTTCCCGATTACGAATGATGGTCAGCATACTCAATCTTATGGAGGAATGACCTATCTCGTTCATTCTGCCATTGGAGGAACGATGTCGCCTGCAGCATTTGGTGTTGGCGGTGGCTGGGGAGGAATTCGCACAACAAAAGCTTTGGTAAACAAGTTCGCAGATCCTTCGGGAGCGACAGACAAGCGTGCCATGTTTTGGTCGGACGGACAGAAACTGGACATTTTCGATATTGGCCAATTTACAGATGGATATGCTATTACTAAATATTCGAACCTTACTTCAACAGGTGCAGCTGCGCCTCATGCACATCCTGATTTCGTAGATACTGATTATCCCGTTTTCCGTCTTGCTGATGTATATCTAATGTATGCAGAAGGCGTTCTCAGAGGAGCCACAACAGGTAATGCCACTACAGCCTTAGGATATGTAAATGCTTTACGCCAAAGAGCTTATGGCAGTGCAAGTGGGAATATTACTGCTGGTCAACTAACTTTGGATTTCATTCTTGACGAGCGTGCCCGTGAATTGTATTGGGAAGGAACCCGCCGGACAGACCTTATCCGTTATGCTAAATTTACGGGAAGTGCTTACTTATGGCCTTGGAAAGGAAAAGTCGCAGCAGGAGCTCCAACTGAAAGCTTCCGCGATCTTTACCCGATCCCTTCAAACGATTTGGGCGCTAATCCTACGCTAAAACAAAATCCTGGTTATTAATCTTCTAAAATATTTCACAATGAATAAAAAAATATTTATATATCTGACTTTAATTGGGCTGATCGGACTTTTGTTTTCTTGCGAAAAGGAAGGAACAAAAGCAATACTATCGGATAGCCCAACTGCACCAATTCTTCAGAGCGTTCCTAGCTTGACACTGAAGAGAGCAAATGGTGTGAATATGCTTGAGTTTGTTGGTACTCCTGTTGATCCGGGGTTCCAGGCATCCGCAACATACTACCTCGAAGCTTGTGCTAAGGGCACTAATTTTGTGGATGCGATCCAGATAGCAAGCGACAAGCAAGACCTATCTATGAAAATTTCTGTAGCTGATCTGGATGGAATATTACTTAAAAAATTTCCTGCTGATCTGGTTTCATCCATTGATTTTCGGATTAGAGCAGTCTTATCTGTAAGTAGCGGTACCGGTTCATTTGTATACAATTCTGCTGTCAAAAATGTGGATGTTACAACGTACGGCCCTCCTACACTGTCTTTTACTGTTGCCGGTAAATTGCAAGGTGTTGTTTCTGCTGCCGATAATAAGGTTTATACTGGATGGATTTACACGGACGGTACGGCCTTTCAGTTCAACAACAACGATGATGGGAAAAAATATGGCGGAGTTTTGGCTGCTGGTGCTGTTTCTTGTCCATTAACTGAAGGTGGAGCCGCAATCAAACTAGAAGCAGGTGCCTACAATATGACAACTGATATCAATGCAGGTAAAATGACCATGACCATCGCAGATGTAACCATTGGTATAATTGGTGATGCTGTTGGAGGATGGGATAATGATTCAAAAATGGCCTACAACTTTACAGACCATACCTGGAATATTACCAAGACCATTACTGCCGGAGGCTTCAAATTCCGCACGCACAATAGTTGGGCTGATGTGAATGTGGCCTACAATCCAGCGGGTCATGATCGGAACAATTTGTATCAGAACGATGGCAAAACAGATAGCCAAAATATTGATGACGTTGCTCCCGGTAAGTATAACATAAAACTGTACCTGGAAACAACTCCAATGAAGGTTGTTCTAACTCCATCCAATTGAACTATAAAAAAAAGATCCAGATGAAATAGGCATGATTTGACAATTACCAAATCAAAGGATAATGGTCCTCATGGCTATTCCATATGGCAATTAAAAAACAAATTATATCCAGATGAAAAGAAAAACGTTAGATAGAATATTGGCCGTCATTGTTACTGCATCGCTCTTTTTTGCAGCATGTACAAAGGAGAAATCGGATGTCAGGTTACCTGCCACCATGGCAACTTCGCAAACGCTGAATATTAAATCAGATGCAGCTACTGTAGTTGGGTTTGTCGTAGCAGAGGGCGAAGGCATTGTTGAAAAGGGTGTGTGTTACAATACCGCTCCAGCTCCTGTCACGACTAACAATAAAGTTGCCTATATAGGAGCAGCTACAACAGCTACTTTTAATGTGACTATACCCGGATTGGTATATGCCACTAAATATTATGCCCGTGCTTATGCTACAACAGCAAGTGGTACAATCTATGGTGAAGAAGTAAACTTTACTACTCTTCCTGTCGTTCCTACATTGACAACAGCTGCTATCACAGCGGTTTCTGGAAACTCGGCAGTTGGTGGTGGAAATGTTACTGTTGGTGGTGGCGCTGAAGTTACCGTAAGAGGCGTATGCTTTAGCAGCGTTAATCAAATTCCAACGGTTGCGGATACCAAAACTGCCGATGCAAAAGGTACCGGAGTATTCACAAGTGCTCTTGCCGGTCTGAAAGGTAATGTGACTTATTATGTTCGTGCTTATGCGACCAATAGCGCTGGCACTGGCTATGCTCCTGTGGTTTCCTTTAAGACACTGGTCGACTTACCCGTTGTTACCACAACTGATGTGACGGCTATTGCCAAAATATCCGCAGTTTCAGGTGGTGCAGTTACCTATGATGGCGGAGCTACCGTTACAGCTAAAGGTTTGGCATGGGGTACAGCAGCCAATCCGCTGATTACTGGCACAAAAATAGACGGGGGTACCGGATTAGGCGCATTTGTAAGCAATCTTGCCGGATTAGCAAAAATGACAACCTACCATGTTCGCGCATTCGCAACTAACAGTGCTGGTACGGCTTACGGCGCAGATATCACATTTACGACGCTTCCTGATATTCTTACCTGGAATCTTCCAGGCGACTATGTAGCAGCCAGCTATCCGGGTTCAACTTTTGCCGACTGGTCTCCTGATAAATCACCTCAAGTCATCAGTACAATTGCCGCTGGCGATAAACTAGAAGGTTATGTTTACCTGGCCAATGCATCAAATAACTGGAAATTTGCGAGTCAGCCTAACTGGAATGGTCCCAACTATGGGGATGACAACAAATCCGGTAAGTTGGATCCCAATGCCTCCAACAATATCAACTCTCCCAAGGGATATTACAAGATCAACGCAGACGCTTCAAAAATGAACTACACTGCTGTAGCTACCGTTTGGGGATTAATCGGCGATGGTACTCCAAATGGCTGGAATGATGAAACTGCGTTGACTTATAGTCCAACACAGAGAGTCTGGCAAGGTGCAATGCATCTTACTGCTGCCAGCATGAAATTTAGAGCCAACCACGATTGGGGATTGAATTATGGCAGCGACAAGGCAGACGGAACCCTGGGCGCAGGAGCTGCAAACATTCCAGTGTCACTGGAGGCAGATTATTCCATTACCCTTGATTTGAGTAAACCGAACGCATACACCTACAGTGCAAACAGATGGGGCTTAATTGGAGATGCAACTCCGGGAGGTTGGAATACCGATACAAATTTGACTTGGGATGCTGCCGCCAAGGTGTTTAAAGTTACCTTGAACCTTACGGTTGGTGCTATAAAGTTCAGGGCTAATGATGATTGGGCTGTAAATTGGGGTGGACTTAATCTTAACGCTCTTTCACAAGGCGGAGACAATATTCCAGTCACAGTTGCAGGCAGTTATACGGTTACTTTCGATGTTCTCAAGGCCGTGCCTTCCTGTACCGTTACGAAAAATTAATTCATATCACTGAAATATAGAGGGGGGTAACTTTTAGAGTGCCCTCCTTTTTATTTGCACGCATAATTGCGTAATTTCAACATTCCATATTTTCCTCAAACTCTCCTCATGAGAATCTTTATTGTCCTTTTTGTAATACTATTTTTTTCAAATTCGGCCGTTTCCCAGGTTGTTACATCTGCACCTGCACTGCCAAATGAGAGCCAATCCGTTACAATTACATTTGATGCAACAAAGGGCACAGCAGGTTTGAAAGATTACAAAGGAGATGTTTATGCTCATATTGGGGTGATTACCGATAAAAGTGCTACCAATTCTGATTGGAAATATGTTGTTGCTGCATGGGGAACGAATGTGAGCAAGGCAAAAATGACACAGACAGGTTCAAATCAATATCAATTGAGTTTAACTCCCGATATCAGGCAGTATTTTGCTGTTCCCGCCGGGGAGGTGATTCAAAAGGTTGCCATGGTTTTTCGAAGTGGAGTGATGGTTAGCGGTAATTATTTGGAAGGGAAAGATACAGGCGGAAAAGATATTCTCATGGACGTTTATGCTTCAGGATTGAACTTCGTGATCCAGCAACCAACTAAAAATCAGATCTTTCAACCAAATTCAACTTTTCTCTTTTCTGCAAATGCAACGACCTCTGCTGATCTTGAATTGTATCTTAATAACGTTAAAATAAAGTCCTTAGCAGGAACAAATATCTCTAATAGCTTTAATCTTACCACAGGTGATTACTGGATTAAGGCGACAGCGATCACCTCCTCAAAAACAATTGCAGATTCAGTATATATCCATGTTATGGGAACCCAAGTTATGGAAACGAGACCGGCTGGCTACAAAAAGGGGATCAATTATCCTGATTCGCAATCAGCCTTACTGGTTCTTTGGGCACCAAACAAGCAGAATGCTTTCGTTCTAGGCGATTTCAACAATTGGCAACCCGCTACATCGTCCAGAATGAAGAAAGATGGCGACTATTTTTGGCTGACCATTCCCAATCTAGTTTCAGGCAAAGAATACGCTTTTCAATATCTGGTAGATGGTATGATAAAAATTGCTGATCCATACACCGATAAAATTCTGGATCCGTCAAACGATCCGTACATCACAGCAGCTACTTATCCCAATCTAATTTCCTATCCTACCGGGAAAACCGACGGCATCGTTGCTGTTCTTCAACCAAATAAGACCAAATACAGCTGGCAGGTGGCTCAATTCACTCCGCCTGCTTCCGACACCTGCGTCATCTACGAAGCGCTGGTGCGTGATTTTGATACGAAACATTCTTTTGCCGGTGTTGCAAGTCATCTTGATTATCTCAAAGACTTAAAAATAAATGTTCTCGAATTGATGCCGGTAAACGAATTTGAAGGTAACAGCAGCTGGGGTTATAATCCTTCCTTCTATTTTGCTCCTGACAAATATTATGGTCCAGCTGATGAGCTGAAAAAACTTGTGGATCTATGCCATCAACGAGGTATTGCCGTGGTCATGGACTTGGTATTGAACCACTCCTACGGCCAAAGCCCTTTCCTTCAGCTTTATTTCGTCGGCACTAAACCCTTGTCAACCAATCCATGGTACAACGTAAAAAGTAATTTCAATAATCCGGATGCTCAGTGGGGATACGATTTTAACCACGATAGTCCGGCAACACGAGAATTGGTCGACAGTATTGCCTCTTATTGGATGTCTGAATACAAAATTGATGGTTTCCGGTACGATTTTACCAAAGGGTTTTCAAACAACATCAAAGATGCGACAACCGACTCCTGGGGCAGCAAGTACGATGCCCAGCGTATCTATAACCTTGAGCGGATGGCCGGAGAAGTGAGGAAAAGAAAACCGGGTGCGTTAGTCATTTTTGAACACCTTTCAGATAATAGTGAAGAGAAAGAACTGGTGGAATCCGGAAACGGAATACTCCTTTGGGCTAACTCAAACAGCAATTGTTCGGAGGCTGCCATGGGGTACAATGATGGTGCTAAGTCCGATTTTAACTGGGCTTCTTATAAGCAGCGAAACTGGAACAAAGCGGCTGCTGTTGGCTACATGGAAAGTCACGATGAAGAGCGAATCGCTTATAGATGTATCACTTACGGTAACGCCTCCGGAAATTATACTACGAAGGATAGCACTACTGCCTACAAACGGGCAGCATTAACAGCCGCTCTCTTTTTGCCTATTCCCGGACCGAAGATGATCTGGCAGTTTGAAGAGTTGGGTTACGATTATTCAATCGATTTGGGTGGTCGTTTGGGAGAGAAGCCGGTTAAATGGAATTATGTTGATAAACCAGCAAGAACCTATCTTTTCAGGGTAATGGCCAAGCTAATTTACCTCAAAAAGACCTATCCGATTTTCCGGACTTCCGATTTTACCTATTCACTTTCGAGCGATTTGAAATGGCTCAAGTTGAATCAGGGAGGCGAAAATGTTCTGATTTTTGGAAATTTCGGAGTCACCTCCGCAACCCTGAATATTGATTTTCAGAAAGTAGGAAGTTGGTACGAAAATATCGCTGAAACAACCTTCCAGGTTACGAATTCCAGTCAAAGTATTGTGCTTGCACCGGGCGAATTCAGGGTCTGTTCTACGCAGAATTTTGCAAAACCAAGTATCACCACCGAGGTGGAAATACTGCCAAAAACCGAATCCGGGTTTGTCCTATGGCCGAATCCGGTAAGCGATTATCTAAAAATAGTTTCCGTTTCACCGCTTTCGCGGATAGTTGTGTATTCCATGCTTGGAAGCAAAATAAAGGAGATGAGCTTGCCGGGGACTGATTCATCTGCTCAAGACCTCTACCTAGGTGATTTACAACGAGGCAACTACGTGATTCAGGTCATCAGCAAGCAAGGAAAAACGGAGACCAGAAAGATTATCAAGTATTGAGGTTATTTTACTCTGTCAGACCCATTTGTCGCATAAGTAAGGAGGCATTCATCTTCTGTGTGATTCCGTTTCTTAATTTGTAATCGAAAAGGATATTCTCCCCGTTGATTTCAATCTCAAAGCAATTGTTCGTTACTAATTCCGGGAATTCGCTTTCCATTTCGCCCAAAGAAGTGTCATGAGTGGCAATCAAACCGGTACCTCCCAGAGAAATAACCTTCCGCAGGAACAATTTTGAGCCGATCGCTTTATCGGTCGAATTGGTCCCTTTCAGGATTTCATCCAGGATAAAAAGTATTTTAATGCCTTCTTCCAGCTTCATTTTCAGAAGCTTAAGGCGCTTTAATTCGGCGTAAAAATAGGACTCGTTCTGACCCAAAGAATCTGTCGTCCGCATACTCGTAAAAAGCATACAAGGAGTAAATTCCGTTTCAGATGCACAGACTGGAGCACCCACCATACCAAGAATATAATTCACAGCAATCGTTCTGAGAAAAGTACTTTTGCCGGCCATATTTGCCCCGGTAATGATGCAGATTTGTCCGCTGCCCGACAAATTAAAATCATTACAGATTCTACTCTCTTCGGGGATTAATGGATGACCAAGATTCTTCGCCGCAAGGATAGTTTTATTGGTCGAGATCGTTGGATAGGCGAATTCTGCGTTATTAAAAGCATAATTGGCCAAAGAAATGTATGCATCAACTTCGCCCAGATAATTGAGCCAGAGGGGAAGATGATTTTTTGACTTGAATTTCCATTTTTCAAGTTTGTAAACACATTGAAAATCCCATAATAACAAGCCATTGAGAAAAAAACCTACCAGAATATTCATCCGGTTATCAAATGCCTGAATGATTCGGCTGAGCTGTCTTAATCTCAAAAGTGCATCGTCAGAAGAGCTTGAAATCTCTGATTTTATCTTTATCAATGCCGGTGAGACAAAAGGTTCTTTCTCGAATGTTGCCAACAAAGAGCCAAATGACACAAGAAAGTTATATTTATTCGAAAGATTAGCATGGATCTTATTGACACTTCGGAGGCGAAAACCAACAAGAGTAAGATTAAAAATGAACAAGGAGGTGAAGATGGAATAATGCAAAACGCCAGCAATTACGAGCCCAAAACAGAGAATGGATATGGCCGGAAGCAGAAAGATGCCAAACTTACCAACCGTAATTTTAAAGAATTTTTCCTCCTCGTTAAGCCAAACCAAAAGGCTTTTAATGTCCTTTTCTTCCAATGACTTTCCCATTCCCCGGGCAATAAATTCCTGTCTCCAGGTTAGCTTCATCGAAAGCTCTTTTATGACCTGTTGCCTCTCATTAATTTTATCGGACAAAATGAATGGATTAGCTAACCAGTTTGCAAGCAGCTTATTCCCGTATCCTGTGACCGTCCTGTTTAAGTAGTTAAATAAAGAGCCTTTCCCAAATAGATCTATGTCATTTGAGAAGTCATGCTTATCATCAATCCATTGATTTCCATCCTGAAAAGGGGAAAAATCGTTGTTCAGAGCTTTAACTTCATTCCTATTAATTGAATGCAGATTTTCAAATTGACCCTTTTTGACGGAATGTGTCGAATAATTTTTTATCAAAATGATGAAGATGGTAATGAAAGCTAGTGAACAGATTGAACCTGCAAGGGTGCTACTTGTAAAAAGATAACCTGACAATCCAATTCCAACCAAAAAAACGAGGAGCCGAAACATCGACAATCGAAATAGAATCTTCTCTTCTTTAAGATATTGTGAATGAAATACTTCTACTAATTCAAGATATTTGTTAATGAGTTCGTTCTTTTTCATTTCAGTACAATGGTCTTGATATTCATAAACTCCCGAATTCCTATCGCTGACAGTTCCCGCCCATAGCCACTTTCCTTGGTGCCGCCAAACGGCAGACGCGGATCTGATTTGACAAAATCATTCACAAATACGCATCCGGCTTCGAGCCCTTTTTCAGCCAGTATTTTGCCTTTGGCCCGATCAGCAGTAAACACGCCGGCTCCTAATCCGAAAACAGTAGCGTTGGCAATTTGGATCGCTTCCTCCTCCGTTTGAAATCGGTACAGCACTGCCACCGGACCGAACAATTCTTCGTGATAGGCCGGCATATTTGGGGTTACATTTTCCAATACAGTGGGCGGATAGAAAGAGGCTTTCCCTTCCGGGATATATCCACCGAACAAAACCTTAGCTCCCATCATGCAGCTTTCCTCGACTTGGTGATGAAGTTCATCCCGCAAATCGATTCGTGCCAGTGGGCCGATTGTTGTATCCCGATCGAGCGGATCCCCATAAACAGCTTGTTCCATCAACCGTACAAATTCAGTTTTGAATTCATCGTAAACCTGATCAGCAATAATGAACCTTTTCGCTCCAATACAGCTCTGTCCGGCATTTAATAATCGACTGGTAACGCAGAGTTTAGCCGCTTTTTCAAGGTCGGCATCTTCAAGAATAAGGTATGGGTCGCTTCCGCCCAATTCGAGTACTGATTTTTTCAAGGCAGAGCCAGCTGCCGATGCCACTGCTTTGCCAGCAGGTGTGCTCCCGGTAAGGGTAACCGCTTTGATGAAAGGATTTTGGATAACGGCATTCACGCCGGAAGAGCTAATCAACAAAGTCCGGAATACATTCTCCGGGAAGCCTGCTTCGACAATCAGTTTTTCGATTGCCAGTGCACAGCCCGAAACGTTGGATGCATGTTTTAAGACCCCTGTATTACCGGCCATTAATGCCGGAGCCAGGAAACGAAAGACCTGCCAGAAAGGGAAATTCCACGGCATTACGGCCAAAACAGTCCCAATAGGCTGATATGAAATATATGCTTCGGCACCTTCAATATTGACCGGTTCGTTGGCCAGAAAGGCTTCCGCTTTATCTGCATAATAACCGCAAACGAGGGCACATTTGTCAATTTCAGCAAGTGCTTCTCGCAGCACTTTCCCCATTTCGGAAACCATCAAAGTGGCAAGTATTTCGCGATTCTCCAATAGCTTGGCCTGCAGATTTTTCATCAAGACCGACCGCTCTCCGAAATTGGTGAGTTTCCATTGATGGAAAGCGGCATCGACCCGTTGGAGGATGGAATTTACCTCCTGAAAAGAATATTCACGGTAGGTTTGGATGATTTCGCCGGAAAGTGGATTGATGGATTGCATGTGAAAAGAGTTTGACCAAAATTAGCACGTTTTCATCAGTTTTTCGCAACAAATAATGCACCTAAATCTTGTCTGAAAAAGTGCATCTGGAAGGTGTTATTTAAAACTGCCTCCAAAAATCAGGATAAAAATTCGTGATTGATCTAATATCGTGGTAACTTTAATAAAAGGCGTCTGATCCTTTCCACTCAATATGTATTTAATCCATAATTGTTTATAAATCGCTATGAAATCACAAAACATTGCCCTAGAGGGGTCGTCTGTTTTTAGAAAGCAAGAGTGTCGTTTAAACGTAGCTTCGGAGGAGCGAACTGCAATTAAGCCAAATACGTTTTCGCAAATTTTTATTCAGATCGTCTTCTCAGTAAGAGGAAGATTGAATTTTATCCCAGAAAATGTGAGGGAGGATCTTCAAAAATACATGACAGGAATAATCCAGAATAGAGGTCAAAAATTGCTGACAATCTATATTATGCCGGATCATGTACATCTTTTGGTTAGTATTAAACCCTCCCTATCAATTTCCGATTTGGTTAGGGATGTTAAAGCGGGCACATCGCAATTTATTACAGAAAAGAGGCGAATTTCAAAAAAATTTCATTGGCAGGAGGGTTATGGTGCATTTTCCTATTCCAAAAGTCAGATCGATTATGTAATCAAATACATTAATAATCAGGTTGAACATCATAAAAAACGTTCATTTAAAGAGGAGTACATAGATTTTTTGAGAAAATTTGAGATAATCTATGATGAAAAATATCTTTTTGAATGGTATGATTAACGGGTCACCCCTCCGGGGTTCGGGTTAGACTAGGTGGATTGTTTTCTATTAACCGGTCACCCCTCCGGGGTTTATATCAGGTTGTATGGAAACGACAATTTCGGCCCCAAAGGGGTCGTCTGTTTGTAGAAAATGGAAGGCGGTAAAGGCCGTAGCTCCGGAGGAGCGACCTAAAATCAGGGATGGTGGCCATTAACCGGTCACCCCTCCGGAGTTTGCGTAACGCATCATTGATGGGTTTCTATTAACGGGTCACCCCTCCGGGGTTAAGGCGTTTTAAGGATTTATTTTTGGGTCTTCAACAGTGCCATCAGCAATTTCCTCTTCGGATTTCTCAACCGAGGATTCAGGGAACTCCTCCTTCACCTCCTCCTTCTTCTCATCAAAATGACCTTTGTAGAAAATGAAAATGGTCACAATACCTATCGAGATGGAGGAGTCTGCGATGTTAAAAACGGGCCGGAAGAAGATGAATTCCTGTCCGCCCCAGAGAGGGAACCACGACGGGAAATGACTGTCTATTAATGGGAAATAGAACATATCGACTACTTTCCCCAGTAAAAATGAGTTATAACCACCGCCGGCAGGGAAAAGGGTTGCTACCTGACTGTGACTTTCGTTAAAAATCAAACCGTAGAACGCACTGTCTATCAGGTTTCCGGCAGCTCCGGCAAGGATCAGCGAGAAACAAACCACCAAACCGAAAGGAATATCTTTCTTCCAAAGTTTGGAAAGATACCACGCAAGTGCGCCAATAGCAGCTAAACGAAAGATAGATAAGAAATATTTTCCGATGCTATTGCCAAATTCGAAGCCAAATGCCATCCCATTGTTCTCCACAAAATGAATGATGAACCAATTTTTTGCAATAACGACCTCTTCGCCAAGCATAAAATGGGTCTTGATAAAAATCTTTAAGATCTGGTCCAGGATCAAAACCAGAAAGATCAGCAGAAGGGATTTTGTTTTTGTGCTCATGGTAATTTGTGAGACGTAACAAGCCAAACGAATTCTGTCCGACCTAATGGCAGGTCAGAAAATACGTTTGATCAGATTACAAATAGATCAATGTTGAGAATTTTTGGCGTCGATTGACAAGGTGGCGTGTGGAACCGCACGCAGTCGTTCCTTTGAAATCAGCGCGCCAGTCTCGCGGCAGATTCCATACGTTTTGTTCTCAATCCGAATCAAGGCAGCCTCAAGGTACTGAATAAATTTCTGCTGGCGTTGTGCCAACTTTCCTGCCTCCTCTTTGGATAGCGTTGCTGCACCTTCCTCCAATACTTTGAAAGTTGGGGAAGTATCTTGCGTATCATTGCCGTCGCCTTGAGTAATGGCGTTCTTATATAGGTCGTAATCCTGACGTGCCTTTTCCAACTTGCCCTGAATCAAAGCCTTGAACTCCTGGAGTTCATCGTCCGAATATCTTGTTTTCTCTGCCATAATTGTAAGCTTTTATGTAAATATAATCTAAATCGGATCTGTTTATTCAGTCTGTCCTAAATATTTATGAACAAACCCAGTTAATCTCTTCAAATTTTTTGCACAAATATACTAGTTTCTAATCCTGGTTCTATCTCAATCAATTGTTCTGCTTTCACTTCAGGTAAATCTACCAAATTTAGTTTCACCGCAAGAGTCTGGGTACAAATATAATCCCCAAATTTTTCCATTGCTTCCGCTAAATCCGCGTGACGACCCACCGTCAGTTCAATTTTGTCGGTTACCTCAAACCCACTATCCTTCCGGAGATTCTGAATCCGGTTAATCAACTCACGGGCAATCCCTTCCAACCTCAACTCGGGCGAAACGTGAATATCAAGTGCTACGGTGAGGTTGCCATCACTGGCTACTTGCCATCCGGGAATATCCTCCGTCATGATCTCCACATCTTCAGCGACAAGTCTGACAGCCTCTCCTTCAACAGTTGTATTAAAAGATCCGTTTCTTTCGAAATCGGCAATCTGCTTTTGATCCATCGCTGCTACCATAACAGCAATCTGTTTCATCAGTTTGCCATATTTTGGTCCGAGCGTCTTGAAATTAGGTTTTATCTTTTTTTGAATAATACCGGATGAATCGGTCAGATATTCAACCTTTTTTACGTTAACCTCCGTCAAAATAATGTTCTCAATAGCCTCGAACTGCTTGCGGAAATTCTCATTCAGAACGGGTACAATGATCCTGGCTAACGGCTGACGAACTTTTAGTTTTTCCTTCCGGCGAAGGCCGAGTACCATGGAGGATGCTTTTTGGGCCAATTCCATCCGCTCTTCCAAGGCCTGATCAACCATTTTTTCATCGGCTACCGGAAATCTCGTTAAATGAACAGACTGATCCTGAGCACGGTGCGAAACTTTGTTCAGGTCTCGATATAGCTGATCGCTGTAAAATGGTGCGATTGGAGCCATTAACTTAGCAATCGTTTCGAGCGATGTGTACAAAGTCTGATAGGCCGAAATCTTGTCCGCATCATACTCTCCTCCCCAGAACCTTTTGCGGCTTAACCGAACATACCAGTTGGAGAGATTTTCCGAAACAAATTCGGAGATGGCTCTTCCGGCTTTGGTAGGTTCATACGTTTCGTAGGCTTCAGTGACCTCTCTTACCAAGGTATTCAGCAGCGAAAGTATCCAGCGATCCAATTCCGGGCGATCGGCGTATGGTATTTCAGCCTCTTTGTAGGTAAAACCATCCACATTGGCATACAAAGAGAAGAAACTATAGGTATTGTAGAGCGTTCCAAAGAATTTGCGCCGCACCTCATCCACACCGCCAAGGTCAAATTTCAGGTTATCCCACGGTTGCGAATTGGTGATCATGTACCAGCGTACCGGATCAGAACCGTATTTTTCGATGGTGCTAAACGGATCCACGGCATTGCCAAGGCGCTTCGACATTTTGTTGCCGGCCGCGTCTAAAACTAAACCGTTGGAGATTATATTCTTGAAGGCAACAGAACCTTTCGCCATGGTGGCTATTGCGTGCAAGGTAAAGAACCAGCCACGCGTCTGATCTACCCCTTCTGCGATAAAATCGGCCGGGAAAAGGCTGTCAAATTCCTCCTTGTTTTCGAAGGGATAATGCATCTGCGCAAATGGCATAGCACCCGAATCGAACCAAACATCAATCAGATCGAGCTCGCGCACCATTTTTACCCCTTTCGGGGAAACCAGTATAATATCATCCACGAAAGGACGGTGAAGATCGATCTTTTCGTAATTTTCTTTCGAATTATCGCCAACAACAAATTCCTGGTAAGGATTTGACGTCATGAAGCCGGCAGCAACGGATTTTTTAATTTCGGACATCAATTCTTCAACAGAACCGATGCACAACTCTTCGGTTGTATCTTCGGTACGCAAGATTGGCTGGGGAGTTCCCCAGTATCTGGAACGCTAAAGGTTCCAGTCGACCAAATTCTCCAACCAGTTTCCAAAACGGCCGGTACCCGTCGACTGCGGTTTCCAATTGATGGTTTTGTTGAGGTCAATCATCTGATCCCTAACCGCAGTTGAGCGGATAAACCACGAATCCATCGGATAGTAAAGTACCGGTTTATCTGTCCGCCAGCAATGCGGATAGCTGTGTTCGTATTTTTCGACCCTGAATGCTTTTCCCTCTTTTTTCAGCTGAACAGAGAGGTCAATATCGAGGGTTGCATCAGTCTCACTAAGCTTGGGATCGTAACTGTTTTTCACGAAGCGACCGGCAAATTCCTTGTAGAGCTCGCGGTTGAGGTTCGTTTTTACGAAATCTGCATCCAGATCCTGCAGACGGAAGAAGCGTCCCTGACGGTCGACCATCGGCTGCCGTTTTCCTTCGTTATCCATCAAAAGCAACGGAACAATACCGGTCTGCTTGGCAACCCTATCGTCGTCCGAACCAAAAGTGGGCGCAATGTGCACAATTCCTGTACCGTCTTCCGTGGTAACAAAATCGCCCGGTATCACCCGAAATGCATCTCCCATCGGTTTTACCCAAGGGAAAAGCTGCTCGTAATTGACACCAACCAGCTGACTGCCTGAAAATTCTCCGAGCAGCAAATAGGGTATATTTTTCCCTTCGCCGGTGAAACTATCCAGCGTTAGTTCCTCGTTTTTTTCGGGGAAATAGTGGCGGAAGAGATTCTTAGCCAAAATCACGGTAGCCGGCTCGCCGGTATATGGATTAAAGGTCTGTACCTTAACATATTTGATCGATGCGCCAACGGCCAATGCGGTATTGGAGGGCAGTGTCCATGGCGTGGTTGTCCAGGCCAGAATGTATAAATCAGTGGTAACCTGGTCGAAAAGCGAAGCCGATTTTTCGTTTCGGATCACTTTGAACTGGGCGATACATGTGGTGTCTTTCACATCGCGGTAGCATCCAGGTTGATTGAGTTCATGCGAACTTAAACCGGTTCCGGCTGCAGGCGAGTAGGGCTGGATCGTATACCCTTTGTATAACAGGTTTTTGTTGTAAAAAGTCTTTAAAAGGTGCCATAGCGTTTCGATGTAGCGGCTATCGTAGGTGATGTATGGATCGTCCATGTTGACCCAATAGCCCATTTTTTGGGTCAGGTCTTCCCAAAGGTCGGTGTATTTCATTACCTCCCGGCGACAGGCAGCGTTGTAATCGGCAACGGAGATGTTTTTTCCGATATCTTCTTTGGTTATGCCGAGCGATTTTTCGACGCTTAGTTCAACTGGAAGTCCGTGCGTATCCCAGCCCGCCTTGCGCTTAACGAGGAAGCCCTGCTGGGTTTTGTAGCGACAGAAAATATCTTTGATGGCACGGGAAACGACATGGTGAATACCGGGCTGACCGTTCGCCGACGGCGGACCTTCGTAAAAAATATACGGCTTCCCTTCAGCTCTGGTAGTGATCGATTTGTGAAAAGTATCGTCTTCTTCCCAAAACTGAAGAATATCCTTGTTAATTTGCGAAAGATTAAACTCCTTGTATTCCCTAAATTTCTTACTCATAGCGTGATACTGCTCCCTTTTTTTTAAGGTCACAAAGATAGCAAATATCATATAAAAAAGTAAGGAGTGACTAAAGTGAACTAAAGTTAAGGAATTCGATCAGTTTGCATTTCAGATTTTAGATTAGCCACAAAAAATTACTCTCCTCACTTGCTTACGGAAGCAACGGCACGGGGAATGAAAACCAGTTCAACGTTTTTCTTCACAAACTTGATGGAGAAAACAGCTTGTTGGACAATGTCCTATTTTCGGCATACCATTTAGACTGCATTTTCAGATGAAAAATCGCTCTGGGCTTCCAATGTACATTTACTTTTTCCACGACATTGCTTTCACTTCATCCTGACTGTACAAAACGGTCTCTTTCTCTGCTTCCGCAACTTCCAGCTTCAGTATTTGTATGGAATAACCTAGCGGACTCTTTTTGTCCCGGTTTTCTTTGTG
>JBBQJE010000027.1:0-21730 GCA_038325635.1 Bacteroidales bacterium | reverse complement strand
AAAATAAGGCAGCTATCCAACTTAAAATTGCAGAAGCATTTTACAGAATTGGCCAATATCGCCAGGCAGAAAGCTACTTTAAGAGTGCCATTTTTAAAGATCCTTCTGATATCACGATAATTCTTAGGTATGCTGAAGTATTACGGGCAAATGGAAAATACGAGGAGGCAATCAAAAATTATAAAAAATTTCTTGTTTCCAATCCAAAAGATTTACGCGCTTTAAATGGTATAACTTCCTGCAATACCTGCACTGAACTATTAAAAAACCAGTCCCTCTACATAATCGAAAATCTGAAAGAGATCAATTCCCGCTGGTCAGATTATGCTGGTGTTTATCCCGGCTTAATTGAGACAGAGCTTGTTTTTACTTCTACCAGGGAGGATGCAACCGGCAAAAAGAAAAATGCTGTTGCAGGGGAGTATAACGCTGATATCTACAGATCTTTATTCAATGCGGAGAAGAAAAAATGGGATTTGCCGAAGAGAATGGACGAGTCGTTAATGGTAAATACTATTGACGAAGAAGGTGCTCCAAACTTCGATAGGAGTGGAAATACGCTCTACTTTACACGCTCCATTTCAGAAAAGGGAAGTGATGCAAAAGTTGGAATTTACGAATCTACCCTGGTTAGCGGAACATGGGGAAGAGCGGTTAAACTTTCGATTGGAAACGATAGCTTATTAGCTGCGCATCCATCCATATCAAAAGAAGGAGATAAAATTTATTTTGTATCCAACAGACCTGGCGGTCAAGGGGGAAACGATATTTGGATGTCAGAAAAAGCCGGGGAAGGGAAATGGGGATCACCCCGGAATTTGGGTAGTCAAATCAACACTCCGGGTAATGAAATGTTCCCGTTTATCCGAGACAACGGGGAACTCTATTTTGCTTCAGATACACATGTCGGATTAGGTGGACTCGATATTTTTAAAGCCTCACCTATTGCCAATGATCAGTGGAAGGTAGAAAATATGGGTGTTCCAATCAATTCGACCGGTGATGACTTTACTATTTCTTTTTATCCCGGAGAGGAAAAAGGTCTTTTTTCAAGTAACAGGGAAGGTAGCAGAGGGGATGATATTTACTCTTTCCTACTACCACCTAAAACCTACGGTGTAGAAGGAAAGCTCTACAATAAAGAGACCAATGAACTAATTGACGGTGCTTTTGTCCGGTTAATTGGAACCGATGGAACCATGCTTCGGTTGAAATCTGAAAATGCTGGATTCAAATTTAAATTGAAACCAGGAGTTGAATATTTGGTAACCGGATTTAAAAAAGGATTTCTGAATGCGAAAGCGTCCCTTTCGACGGTGGGATTGGATCAGGGAAAGAATTTCACGGTGAGACTTGATTTAACCCCTGTTGATCAGCCAATTAATGTAGACAATATTTTCTATGAATTTGGCAAATGGGATCTAATGCCTGAATCTGTTGCGGCACTAGATACCTTGGTTTCATTACTTAATTTGAACCCGACAGTTGCAATCGAGTTAATGTCGCATACAGATTGCAGAGGAAATGATGCCGATAATGTCCTATTATCTCAAAAAAGAGCGCAATCTGTGGTTGACTATTTGATTTCAAAAGGAATTCAGCAAGGAAGACTTACCGCCAAGGGATACGGGGAAAAAATTCCAAAAACAGTTGATAATAAGATGCTGAAAGCACATCCATTTTTAAAGAAAGGTCAATTACTTACTTGCCAGTTTATCGAAGGGCTAAAAAAGGAGGAAGAACGTGAAATTTGTCACCAGCTTAATCGTCGAACGGAATTCAAAGTGACCTCTTCTGAATACAGAGAAAAGTATAAGGAATGACTTCTAATAGCTTTAGCCTTTAGTGTATTTCTGTTCAGGAAAAAGTTGTAATTTTGCATCAGTCATGAGCAATAATCAACGATATAATCGCAGAGGAGTTTCTGCTTCCAAAGAAGATGTACACCAGGCAATCAGGAACATTGATAAAGGCCTGTTTCCTAATGCTTTTTGCAAAATCGTTCCCGATATTTTGGGCGGTGATCCACTTTATTGCAATGTGATGCATGCCGATGGTGCCGGAACAAAATCTTCATTAGCCTATTTATATTGGAAAGAAACTGGCGATCTTTCGGTTTGGAAAGGAATTGCTCAAGATGCGGTGGTCATGAACCTGGATGATTTGATTTGTGTTGGAGCTACTGAAAATATTTTACTCTCCTCGACAATTGGTAGAAATAAATATTTGATTCCGGGTGAGGTTCTTTCTGCCATTATCAATGGAACAGAGGAGTTTTGCAGCGAGATGCGTGAGTTGGGAATTTCCATTTTTCCAACTGGTGGCGAAACAGCTGATGTTGGTGATCTGGTCAGAACTGTTATTGTTGATTCTACTGTTACTTGTCGGATGAAGCGATCAGACGTGATCTCCGCAGATTGCATTAAGCCTGGAAATGTGATAATTGGTCTTTCATCTTATGGCCAGTCTTCGTACGAGAAGGAGTACAATGGAGGTATGGGCAGTAATGGACTAACTTCTGCAAGGCACGATGTCTTCTCGAACTACCTCGCGAAGAAATACCCCGAAAGTTTTGATCCGACCCTTCCGGAAGATTTGGTTTATTCGGGTAATTTAAGCTTAACAGAACTGATTGAATCTATTGGAATCAATGCTGGGAAAATGGTACTCTCACCAACACGTACTTATGCTCCAATTGTAAAAAAGCTTCTGAATTCATTTCGTAATAGTATTTATGGAATAATTCATTGTTCAGGAGGAGCTCAAACTAAGGTGCTTCATTTTGTAAAAAATGTTCATGTAATTAAGGATAATCTGTTTGAAATTCCAGAGCTTTTCAGAGTGATCCAAGCACAAAGCGGAACCGATTGGCAAGAAATGTACAAAGTATTCAATATGGGACACAGATTGGAAGTCTATGTTGATCCCGCAGCTGCTGAAGATATTATTACAATTTCTAAAAGCTTCAATGTCGAAGCCCAAATAATCGGTCGTGTTGAATCTTTCGAAGGTAAAAAAGTAACCATCGAAAGCCCATTCGGTACCTTTGAGTATTAGCTCTGCCACCAGATTATATTTTATCCATTCCCCATTTTTCACTTTTCACTTTTCACTTTTCACTTTTCATTTTTCACTTAATTATGTCTGATAATTCATTACTAGAAAAATACGAAGGCATCAAAATCCGTTTTGATGAGGTTAGCCAACAAATCTCTGATCCGGATGTCATGAAAGACATGAAGAGATATGTAAAACTTAACCAGGAATACAAGCAACTCGATGCACTGGTTCAATCTTTTACCCGTTACAATAACTATTTGCAAAATATTGCCGAAGCCAAAGCCATCTTGGAAAACGAAACAGATGAAGATCTTCGTGAAATGGCCAGGGAAGAGTTGGAAGAAGGTTCTCAAAAAGTAACTGCTTTTGAAGACGAAATCAAAATGTTGTTGGTACCAGCCGATCCAGAAGACAGCAAAAATGCGATACTTGAAATACGTGGTGGTACTGGGGGAGATGAGGCTGCTATCTTCGCAGGCGACCTTTTCAGAATGTACTCCAAATTTTGCGACCGGGTAGGATGGAAATTGGAAGTCACTAACTTCTCTGAAGGGCCTTCCGGAGGCTATAAAGAGCTAGTTGCTAAAATAAGCGGGAAAGATGTTTATGGAATATTGAAGTACGAATCGGGCGTTCACAGGGTGCAGCGTGTACCACAGACCGAAACCCAGGGAAGAGTCCATACTTCAGCATCAACAGTGGCAGTATTGCCGGAAGCCGAAGAATTTGATATCGATTTAAGAGACAGTGATATTCGAAAAGATACGTATTGTTCATCCGGACCAGGCGGGCAGAGTGTTAACACGACCTATTCAGCAATTCGTTTAACGCATATACCCACCGGTATTGTTGTAACCTGTCAGGACGAGAAATCACAAATCAAGAACCTGGCAAAGGCCATGTCCGAACTTCGTACCCGGATATACAATATGGAACATCAGAAATATTTGGATGAAATAGCCGGTAAACGTAAAACCATGGTTTCGACGGGCGACCGTTCAGCCAAAATCAGAACCTATAACTACCCGCAAGGACGTATGACAGACCATCGTATCGGTCTCACCCTATATAACTTGCCTGCCATCATGGATGGAGATATTGGTGAGATCATCGATAAATTGCGTTACGAGGAGAACGTGGAACGATTGAAAGAAACAGAATTATGAATAAACAACAGCTATTCGAACAAATCAAAAAAAAACAATCCTTCCTTTGTGTCGGATTAGACTCTGATATCCAAAAGATTCCACAATTTTTACTGGATACTTCAGATCCGTTGTTTTATTTCAACCAGAAAATTATTGATGCAACTGCTCCTTACGCGGTTGCCTATAAGCCAAATTTGGCATTTTACGAGTCTAATGGATTGGAAGGGTGGAACAGTCTTGAAAAAACGGTTCATTATATTCGGGAACGATATCCGGATATTTTCCTGATCGCAGATGCTAAAAGAGGCGATATTGGCAATACTTCTGCTATGTATGCCCGTACGTTTTTCGAAACATTCAACTTCGATGCAGTTACTATTGCGCCCTATATGGGAGAGGATTCAGTTACTCCATTTTTGGGTTATAAAGATAAGTGGGTCATATTGCTCGCTTTAACATCTAATAAGGGAGCCTGCGATTTTCAATTTGTGACCGATCAAAGTGGTGAAAAGCTCTTTGAAAAGGTTTTACGGATTTCTCAAAAATGGGCGGGTGCAGAGAATATGATGTATGTAGTAGGTGCAACAAAAGCAGAGGAGCTTAAAGGAATCAGGGAAATTGTTCCAGAGCATTTTTTACTCGTGCCGGGAGTTGGTGCTCAGGGAGGAAGTTTGAATGAAGTTGCAAAGTATGGAATGAATAATCAATGTGGATTATTGGTCAACTCTTCGCGCGCCATTTTGTATGCTTCTTCGGAAATTAATTTTGCCGAAAAAGCGGGTGAAGCTGCATTTGAGACCCGAAATGAGATGAAAAATCTACTCCGAGATAAAGGTTTGATCTAAAAAAAGGATTTGAAAATCTATCTTCATTATCAGACCTTTGTATTTCTTTTTCAGATGAAAATTAACAATTTAGGTTCATAATGAAAACGTTACAAAACGTTAAAAAATGTATATGAGCCATTTTTCTGACGAGAATGTTTATTTTTGTTTAGATTTTGAATTAAAATTGAAAGCATGGTAGGTAAAATGTTGACTTTGATTCTGGCTTGTTTTCTTCTATTTGAAGGGAACATCCTCGGGGCAAACCCACAACAAAAGAAAGAGAAATCGAAGACTTATCCCTATTTGGCTTATTTGCCAAACGGGTATCAGGAGTCTATTGGAAAAGATTGGCCTTTGATTATATATCTTCACGGTAGTTCCTGTAAAGGCAGTAATTTGGAGCGTTTAAAAAAGTATGGTCCTCCCTTTTATCTGGATAGAGGAATGCAGGTGGATGCAATTGTTATTTCACCTCAGTGCCCTTCCAACCGTAATTGGGTAATCGGAGATTGGTTTGAATCATTTTATTCCGAGATTTTAGAAAAATACCACGTAGATCCTTCCCGGGTTTATTTGACAGGAATGAGCTTAGGTGGTTTCGGAACCTGGAGTCTTGCATCGAGGTATCCTCAATATTTTGCTGCCATTATGCCTTTGTGCGGAGGTGGCAGGCCAGATATGGCAGAAACAATTAAAGACTTGCCAACATGGGTATTCCATGGTGAAAAGGACAAGAAAGTACGATTAACCAGATCCGAGGAGATGGTTGAAGCAATGCAAGGTATGGGCAACAGGCCAAAATTCTCCGTATTGAAAGGTGAAGGGCATGATATTCACCATGTTTATTCAGAACAAAATGTATACCAATGGTTACTTGCTCAACATAAAAATGTATATGAAAGACTGGTAAGCATGAATTTCTGGTCTCCTAAAGCTGATTCTGTTATTTCGCAGAAGAAGGCAGAGATTATAAGAGAGGTGAAACAGTCAACTATTGCCAGTAAGTTTATGATAAAAGGTCAGGCACCGGTAGAAAATTCAGCTCGTTCTTTTCTGCTCAATTTATTCAAACCAAAACCTTTTGAGCAGTCTTCATTGAAATAAATGAACTAAGGTGACCAAAGTAAACTAAAGTGACTAAAGATAAATTCTCGGATCAAAATTTATTCCAGGAATTTAACTTTAGTCACTTTAGTCGTTTTAGCTCACTTCTAACTTTTAAAACATGACAAAGACCTACAATTGGGGTATACTTGCACCTGGAAATATTGCTGGAAAATTTGTTTCAGAGTTAATAGAAATTCCAAATGTCAGAGTTTTGGCTGTTGGCTCCAGAACTTTATCAAAAGCGGAAGAATTTGCCTCAAGATTCGGCATTGATCGTTGTTATGGATCCTATGAGGATCTAGCCAAAGATCCGGATGTCGATATAATCTACATTGCCTCTCCTCATTTCTTTCATGCCGATCACACCAAAATGTGCCTTCGCCATAAAAAGGCTGTATTGTGTGAAAAAGCTTTTGGGATGAATTCTGATCAGGTTAGAGATATGATTCAAACAGCTCATAATGAGCAAACGTTTCTGATGGAGGCTTTCTTTACCCCTCATCAGCCATCCTATCGGGAAGCCATTAGAATACTGAAATCCGGACTTTTAGGCGATATAAAACATTTACATGGATGGTTTGGTTTCAATAAATCACCTTATGATTTAAATGGCAGACTCTATAATCCTGCTTTGGGAGGCAGCGCCATGCTGGATATTGGGTTATATCCACTCTTCGACATTCTTTGGTTTTTAGGAAATCCGTCCAAAATTAGTGTATTTGCTGATCTTACCGATCAAAAGATTGATCAATCGATGTCTGTAATGATGGAATTTGAAGGAGGAAGGAGTGCTTCGTTTTTTACCTCATTTCTCTCGGCAATAGGTGTTGGTACTGACATTCATTGTGAGAAGGGTACACTTAAACTTAGAAGGACCTCGGCTGTCGACCAGTGGCTGGAGCTCATCCTTCCGGGTGAACCTATCAAAATAATAAAGTGGCACGAGTCAGAATGCGGTTATAAACTTGAAGCATTGGATGCAATGAATTGTCTCGTGCACAACAAATTGGAAAGTGAAGTCATGAGCCACCAAAATTCTCTTCAATTGATGAATCTTCTAGATCAAATACGAAAAGAAGCCGGAATGACCATAAGGTAATATAGCGTACGATCTAATCGTAATAATTTACTACCATTGTAAAAAAATCAAGATGTATATTCAGGATAGGGATTTCGGCAGTGAATTCGTTTTTCAGGCATCTAGAAGCAGTGGTCCTGGAGGGCAGAATGTCAACAAAGTCAGTTCAAAAATTGAACTTCGGTTTAACTATCTAACATCAGCCAATCTTGATGAGGAAGAAAAAGCATTAATAGGCGAAAAACTTAGCAATATAATTAATAAGGAGAATGAAATTGTGCTTACATCACAGGCTGATCGCTCTCAACTCAGGAATAAGGATAAAGTCATAGAAAAATTTTACTCACTTATAGAAAAAGCATTAATGCCCCAAAAAAAACGATATAAAACCAAACCTACCAAAGGATCTGTTGAGAGAAGACTTGAATCTAAAAGAATTAACGCATCAATAAAAGCTAACCGCAGCGAACCCGAGCTTTGATATTTTTATTATTTTCGGCGACACACACATCACCATGAATTTTTCTCTCCGTCTTCTTTTCATTTCACTATTTATTTCAACGTTTAGCTTTGCCCAGCCCTCTATTAAAGCCATATTTGTAAACAAGGGTCCGTCAATTGACGGTTTTTTGAACGACGAGGCTTGGATCAGTGCCGCAAAAGTGGATCAGTTAGTCCAACGCGAACCCAATGTTGGTCAGCCAGTATCAGAAAAGACCAATTTCCATATCTGCTATGACGCCAATTTTCTTTATGTGGGTATCAAATGTTTCGACGATCCTAAAAAAATTACAGCCAAGGAGATGGCGCGTGATGTCAGTTTAGGAAATGACGACAGAGTTCAGGTAATTCTGGATACATACCTCGATCACCGCAATGGATATTGGTTCCAGATTGGTCCGCGAGGATCTATAGGTGATGCAACCATCAGTGAGAATGGAGCTGTCTTCAACAAAGACTGGGATGGTCTTTGGGAAGGGAAGGCTCGTATCGTGGCTGACGGATGGGAAGCAGAAATGGCAATTCCTTTTAAAACATTGGGTTTCGATAAAAACAATCCAAACTGGGGAATAAAATTCATCCGGCATATTAAAAAGAAGTTAGAAAGCTCGTATTGGCCCTCAGCGAATGTCAATAGTTATAAATTTCAGGTTTCTGATGCCGGATTGCTTGAAGGGATCCATAACATAACACAAGGTATCGGACTCGATATATCGCCTTATGTAATTGGTGGATTGAACACTAAGAAGGATACCAAAAATAAATATATGTCTAAGGCTGGATTGGATCTTTTCTATCAGATAACGCCCAATTTGAAGTCTTCATTGTCTATTAATACTGATTTTGCCGAAACTGAAGTCGATGATCGACAGATAAATCTTACCCGATTTGGACTTTTATTTCCAGAAAAGAGAGATTTTTTTCTGGATGGATCCAGCCAATTTTCCTTTGGCATACAAGGAGATGATGCTAATTCTTATGGGAAAGGTATCATTCCGTTTTTTTCACGACGGATGGGACTGGACACCAATGGATCTAGGATTCAAATTAATTACGCAGCAAAGTTAACAGGTACCATCAACAAGTGGAATATTGGCGTTATGCATGTCAACGATGAACATACTTCCGGAAATTCAAATTTTTCAGTAGCCCGAATATCACGTAGTATAGGTTCGGAATCATCCATTGGAGCCATCGGCACTTATGGAAATGCTATTTCAACGGCAGAAAATTTTGTTGGCGGATTAGACATGAAATTGGCTACTTCGAAATTTAAAGGGAACAAAAATCTCTCGCTAATAGTATTTGGGCTGAAGTCAACTACCAAAGGGCTGTCAAATGATGACTTGTCATGGGGCGGTACCATCTCATATCCGAATGATTTTCTTTCATTCAATCTTGGACACCACGAAATTGGGAAAAATTTCGTCGCTGGTATGGGCTTCGTCCCTCGAACGGATATTAAACAATCCTATGGAAATATTCAAATTGGCCCAAGACTGAATAAATGGGGGATATTACAAACTTTGACAGGAGTTGGTTTCAACCACATTGTTAACTTCTCCAATGTTTTGGAATCGCGCCAGATAAGTTATTTGCCCATAAAGATCCGTTTTAAGTCTGGTGAGGAATTTTCATACACCATCAATAGTGAATATGAATACCTCGAAAAGCAGTTTAATATTTATGCTAATTATGTAATTCCGATTGGAACATATAATTTTTATCGACATGCCTTTAGCCTTGTTAGTGCGGGAAGTCGAAATATTGCAGGCGACATTTCTTATATATTTGGAAACTTTTACAATGGAACTCGGAAAGATATCAATGTAGGTATCAATTATAAAGTCGCTGTTCCTCTTTTCATCGGTGTAAGATACAAACAAAACGATGTTAGTTTGCCCGAAGGAGAATTCATTACACGAATCTATCAGGTCAATGCCAACATTCTGTTCAGTCCCGAACTAACTTTCAACAACTATTTTCAATACGATAATAATTCCAAAACGGTAGGTGTCCAATCCCGATTTCAGTGGATCGTTAAACCTGGAAATGAAATCATTATAGCCTGGACATCAAAGTTATCCAAACCTCTTGAACGTTACGTCATGGACGAAAGCGCCTTGAGATTTAAGATAAAGTACAACATACGATTTTGAACAAGTCCATAATCTCATTTGCTTAGAATTTAATTTCCTGTGAATTCTCCAGATTCACTGATTTTCAATTTAGGATTATTCTATATTACATCAACAAATTGAAGGAAGTTAAGTTCCGATTCTAATACAAATAATTAATATATAGATATATATGTATATATTAAAATATTAATTAGAATCTATATATATAGTACTGATTTGTATTCGCTTATAATATTATTGTTTGGATTACTATTCTTCTATTTTCGCTTTAAGCTTGCTTGATCTCTATAATCGGCGAGAAATTAATTCGTTAAATTAAATTATAGTAAGATGAAAAAATTGGCATTTACAGGGAAAGTTATTCTGTTTTTCTTATTGATTTCCTGGGGTTGCTCCAAACATAACAGGGAAGATGATGAGACGAATTTTTCTGAAGTCCACGTTGACAAAGACTCCAAAACCAATAAAGTGATATTTGGAGGAAGCAGCACCTATGTGGTTTTTGCCTGGAATGATTTAGGCATGCACTGCCTAAATCCTTCTTACGACAAAATGGTTATTTTGCCTCCATACAACAACCTGAAAGTTCAGGTAGTTAAAAGGGGAAAAGTACCTGTGTTGGTTACTTCAGGTTTGACAGTTACTTATTCGATCGACAACAACACTTATTCGGTAGGAAAAGGAGATTACGGTCAGTTTTGGACCTATTCCAAGAATCTCTTTGGTGTAACACTTGCGCCCAACATTGGTTTAACCGGAAATGGTCTGTCTGGTCAGATGAAGGCAGATGCCGGATTTTTTACTGCGGAGGGTATCCCTGTGGTACCGGTATATGACTCTGGCGTGAAAGATCCTTACCAGCAGGCAACGATAACTGTAAAAGATGCGGCCGGCAAAATTGTGGCAACAACCAAGGCAACTATTCCTACCTCCGACGAGATAAGTTGTGCCAAATGCCATGGCTCCAATGCATTCGATGACATTCTGACCAAACATGATCATGCTCACGGAACAAAATTGATGAGCAGCAAACCTGTATTATGTGCAGGTTGTCATGGTTCCCCTGCTTTGGGATCAACAAATCCAGGCAGTTCAGGTAAGTTCCTATCTCAAGCTTTACATGGTTCCCATGCTACAAAAGGTGCTACCTGTTACGACTGTCACCCCGGAACAATAACAAAATGTAACAGGAGTGCACGTCACACGGCAGCCGACGGAAATTGTTCAACCTGTCACGGTAGTATGGCCAATGTAGCATCAACAATTGCTAAAGGAAGAATTCCTTGGGTCAACGAACCGGGATGCGTAACGTGCCACCCTGGAGTTTCTGGAGTTGATACCGGAACAGCACTCTTCAGAAACAGTCATGGACACGGTAATTTGTTTTGCTCTGCCTGCCACGGCAGTCCACATGCTATGGTTCCTTCTTTGAACGCAAAAGATAACTACCAGGAACTACAGTACCAAGGTTCTGACCGTCCGGTAAAATCCATGGGCAGCTGCGGTATATGCCACAAAAGTTCACGAGGTGACGCTTCGATTAAGGACTTTACCGAAAAACATGCCGGAGCCTCGCCAAAGGTTAAGATTGCATGTCACACCTGCCACACAGAGATCACAAACCAGACCGCCAAATGGCCTCACTCTTTCCAGTGGAAAAATTCAGGAGGAAATCCTGCCGGAGTATCAGACTAATTGTAGTATACAAAAAATGACCGGCAAATCGCCGGTTATTTTTTGTATTGACATTCGGGATATCTTAACTTCCGCTGTCACCCAACTAATCCCTACAAAACGCTCAAATTTAATCGTTCCGGATACTTATGGAACCAGAATTGCGCAAGCAATGAGAATATTTGGTGCAGTTCCTTCATCCTGATAACGACCGAAATTGCTACATAAGTTTGGAGGAATTCCTATTATCTGATTGATATAGTGTGTATTAGTCATTTTCTGAAAGCGGAAAGGAGTTCATAATTTTAGTTCACTTCTTAATCTAGTAAAATTGCCGGTGAGAATGTTTTTAAATTCTTCTGGTTCAATCTGTAACTTCTCACAGACTACTTTATATACTGCTTGGATGGTAATTTCTGAATCATCTGTCTCACAAAAAAGTGAAGTCAATGGAATATATTGAATTGACGCTTGAATTTTAGCTGAAGGATTCATAATTCCGTGTCCTATTGAAAAACAAAATCCATTTTTTAGTAACCTTTCAGTTAATTCTATACCTCCGTTAAAGCCGTGTAATATTTTGATTGTATAGTAGTTATTACAAATTTCTATCAATTCATCCCATGCTTTGACACAATGCAGGATCACAGGTTTTTTTTGATTAGTTGCAATTCTTAATTGGAATTCAAAGACATCTTGCTGCAACTGCATTGGTATCTTGCAAACCTTATCAAGACCAATCTCTCCATAAGCGACTAAATGGGAATTTCCAACTATTTGATTGAGTGAACATGCAAGCTCGTCAAGTGACAGCCGGTCTGCATACCATGGATGTAATCCTGCAGAGAACGGGCTATCAGGAATATTCATTTTTTCATGTAACAACAGATTGTACACGGCAATAACGAATTCCTTCTGATTCAAACGATGGGTATGCAGATCAATATATTGGTTCACACAATCAATTGAATTTGACTGTTTTTTGCTCTTTATTACTCGTCAGGCATGCCTCCAGAATTCGTATGGTCATTAACGCTTCTTCCGGAAGTACCTTCAACTGCTCACCCTCGCGGATGGTGAGATATAGGTCTTTATAGAAATTAGCATAATTTCCCGGAATGGTTTCAATGTTACCTTCAAAATGTAAACCATTCAAATTTGTGTTAAGCTTACCCCAATCGCACCTTGATTCCTTGCCCCAATCCGGTTCATTCGGCAGGCGATGAATTTTTAACATTTCCTCCTGTGGATCGGATCCAATTTTCACAAATGAGCCTTCTGTTCCGTGGATTATGAACTGTGGTCCCATCTCTCGTACTAAATAGGAGCAACGCAGGATAGCATCAAATCCCTGATAATGAAGGCGTATACTAAATTGATCGGTCGTTTTTCCACCTGTTCTAAGTATTGAAAGATGAGCAGTTACCGCTTCGGGTTTGCTAAAAAGCACCAAAGTCTGATCTACGACGTGAGATCCCAAGTTAAAAAGAACGCCCGTTCGCTCGTCGCCTTCTTCTTTCCACGACCCTTCCTGAACATAATTGCGGTATCGGTCGTAATGGCATTCAAATTCTACCATCCTCCCAACTAATTTATCTTTGAGAATCTTTTGAACCGTTAAAAATCCACCGTCTAGTCTCCGATTTTGATAGACTGTTAACAAGACATTGTTTCGTTTGGCAATTTCAATTAAGGCAATTGCATCTTCGCTATTTTTGACAAATGGTTTCTCTACAACAACATGCTTTCCGGATTCCATGGCCATTTTCGCCATTTCAAAATGGAGATAATCGGGCGTGTTGATAATTACCAGTTCAACAACAGGATCATGCAATATTTTTTCAAAATCTTTAACAATGATGGCCTGAGGGTACATTTTTTCAGATATTCGCAGGTTTCGCTCCAAGATTTTATGTATTTTATACTCGGGTAAGACTTTTAAGGAAGGACCATGGAATACTTGTCCAGACATTCCAAAAGAGCAAAGTGCTGTTACTATTGGTTTCATTTATTTATCAATTTATTTTAAGCGTATATATTTTTCCGGATTTCAAATTAATGTATGGTTGGTAAGGACGTATCAAAATTCGTCTTTATCCGCATCTTATCTTTTCAACCACCATCTTTTCTAAAATCTTATTTCTTATTTCTTATTTCTTATTTCTCTCATCCTACATCCACCGTTTTCTCCTGAAATACATCAGCATAAAAATAGTTGCTGCAATACACACAAACCAAAACATCGCATATCCCCAATGCCAATCCAGTTCGGGTAAGAATTTAAAATTCATTCCATACACCCCTGCAAAAAAAGTAAGCGGAATAAAAAGTGCCGAGAAAATGGTCAATACCTTCATAATTTCGTTCAATTTCAGACTGACACTGGAAAGATAAAGATCCATCAAACTTGAGGTAAGATCACGCAAACTGTCTAATGTTTCAATTATTTGAACGGTATGATCGTATATATTTCTGAAATAAATTCTGGTCTCATCATGCACAAATATATGATCTGACCGCTCCATTTTACTGATTAACTCCCTTACAGGCCAGATCGATCTGTTGACATATACTAATCTGCGTTTCATTCTGTAAATAACATCCTGATTTGCATTGCCGGGATTTAATATTATATCACTTTCTATACTTTCGATGGAGTCGCCAATATTCTCAATTATAACAAAGTACTGGTCGATAAGTATATCTGCTATCGTGAAGGCAAGATAATCACTTTTCATTTTGCGTATTCTTCCGTTACTGGTAAGAATTCTTTTTTGCAGTGAATCGAACAATTTTGATTCAGTTTCATGAAAAGAGAGTACAAATTTATCCCCCATTATCAGGCTCACCTGTTCAATATTAACTTCGTTAGTTTCAGTATCTAATAATAAAGCTTTAAATATAAGGAAGATATAATCATCTCTTTCTTCCATTCTGGGTCGTTGTGTCGTATTGCAGATGTCTTCCAGCTCAAGCTGATTGATGTGAAATAATTCTCCAAAACGAGTAATTTTATCCACATCCTGAATGCCTGACACCTGAATCCATTTGATCATGTCAGAATCCATGAATTTTTTTACCTGTTCAGGCTGGTCAAAAACATATTCAGTTACTTCATTCTCATTGTATTCAATTAATTCAATTTTAGTTGTTACTGCACGAGGGATACCAACGTATTGAATGGTTCCTGGAGGAGTGCCTTTCCCGGATGCCCGAGGAACAAACTTGTGGACATCTAATTTTTTGAATTTATTTTTGTTTTTCATCTTACCAATTGAAAATGCACATTGATTATTTTAATTTTGTAGACTGTAATTAATTCTGAAGTTTTCCGTATAAAAATAGCAATTCTTTGTGGGTTAAAAATTACTGTTAATTTATATTATGATGAAAAATAGAGTCATACTTTCATTCGTTCTGGTGTTTTGGATATCAACCCTTATGGCGGCTAACACGGATAATGCTTCCATTCAAAAGCTGACAAAAGCTGATTTTTATGAGAAAATCATGAACTTGGAAAAGAATCCCAATACCTGGAAATACACCGGAAATTTACCTTGTATTGTTGACTTTTATGCCGATTGGTGTGGCCCGTGTCGCATTGCTTCCCCAATTCTTGAAGAATTAGCGGAGAAATACAAGGGTCAGATTGTGGTTTATAAAATTAATACCGATCAGGAAAAGGAGCTTGCAAGCGCTTTTCGAATTCAAAGTATCCCTGCTTTTTTGTGGGTTCCTAAAGATGGAAAACCAACGATGAGTGCTGGTATTGCCTCCGGGAAGGAAGAGACGAAGGCAATGTTCGAAAAAATGATTAAAGAAATACTTCTTAAGTGAAAAATGAATAGTGAAAAATGAAAAATGGAAGTACCTCGACTTCCATTTTTCATTTTTCACTATTCATTTTTCACTATTTTAAAACCTCATCCAACTGATTTAGCAGTGGATCCACTGAAATCTTATTTCCAACTGCTTCCTGCATCCAGAGTTGTGGAATCAACCTGCCTTGTTTATATATGCGGTCAATCTCCTCTGAGAATCGTTTCCCTTTCAGAAAATCTTCGAGTTGGAATTCGATGATTTGTCCGTAGGAGTATGCTGCCAGATACAGCGGATTAGAAATCATGTGTGAATAGATGGCCAAAATGGGCTGATCCCTGATTCCGAAAATTGCAGCAAAATAATCGTTCCAAACATCTGTAGAAATCTGAATAACAGCCTTTTTTAGCTCCTCAGCGGTTGCATTTGGATTGGCATACATCCATTTCCAGGTACGCATATCAACCAATCCTACACCCATAATTTCCATTAGAGTCCAAGATGCATCGAGTATATTCAACTTCTTTAGATTTTGACTTTGTCCGGACAATCCCAAAAGAGCCAGATCCCGACTTTGAAAAACAAATGCCAGTGCTTCTGTGAATGCGGTACTTGGAACTCCGTTCATCATGAAATAATCAACATCATACAAAGATATTGTTTGTTCAACATTGTGCCCAAATTCATGAACAGCAATATTGTAACCTTTGTAATCCATCCCGGTAGGAGCGATGCGGGTGCGTAAATGAGCCTTTTCGCCTTTCATTCCGGCTCCCCAGGCATGGCCTGAACCGCGTGCCGGATCAACAACGATCTTTTCTGCCAAATAGGCAGCCCGTTCTTTGCTCCAGCCTAATTTCTCCAGCATCGTTGGCATATCCTTTTGAAATGCCATTGGATCGGGATATTTTGAGGTTGTCATGTTATTAAGCTTTTCCTGAGGAAATTCACTTCTGGCTTTAAACCCATCGTACCAGATATCAAATGCTTCCAGTTTTCTTCCAAGTCGTTCAGAAATATTCTGACCCACCTTAACTAACTGTGGAGATTTTAGATAGTGGTCAAAAAGGGCTTCTACCTCTTCCTGAGGAATCTCCATTTCTCCCGAGAACTTTCGCTGAATGTAAGTGTTCAAATTCGGTTCAAAAGGATCAACAGCTTGTTGAGCATGGAAATTATTCAGAATCTGTTGATACCTTGAATTAGGTTCAGCGGCACAAATTATCACTTTATCATTCTCCAAAACCTGGTTTGAATAGGGTTTCCAGATATAGGCGGGATTATTGATCACCTTACCAGGAATATCCTGATTGATAATATGCTGCATCACAGTGTAGATCATTTTTTGTTTCACCAATCCTTTGTCTTTATCTGCATAATCAGCTTTAATCTCATCTCTTAGATTCCAGTGGGATAACAATGACATCTTATCAGGAAAGAGTTGTGCTCCGTCCTCTGATCGCAGGGATCCCATTTGAATGTTGTATTCGGAAATATAGATATCCGATTCAGCGCCGGCTTTCGCCACTTGCTGGTTCACTTCAGCAGGAATGCGGGATACAAACTGATCACCCATTCTTGCGGCAGCCCATTGCGCACGACTCCAATTTTTTCCTTCACTTTCTTTCTCTTTTAACGAGATAAAGGGAAAATTCAGTGCTACCACGAAGGCAATTTTATTTTTGTACAAATCGTCCTGCAGGTGGGCTCCAACAGAATATGCACTGAAGGTCTTGTCAATTTCGAGCAATTCTCCATTGTTCAAATCAACATTCTGACGAAGATCTAAGGAGATTTTGTTGAAGTGCCCTCCCAAGGATTCAAAATAGGCGGATAGTTTATGGAGAAGAAGGTCTCTGCTTTTCTGATCTCCTATGAAATTTGCAGAACAAAAACTGATAAATTCATTCTCTGTTCCATCCTTGTTGGTCCAAAGCGAGGCTACATGATTAACCCCTTTCTGAATAGGTTGAATCCATGCTTTGCCATGTTTTTGGACTAATGAATCGATTGTAGTTTGAATGCATTTTTCGGAAAGTCGCGGATTATTCATCTTGGTAGGTTCAGTTTTCACGGTAGTGGTGCATGCGGCTAAAATAATAGCTGAAAATAGGATAATGTACTTCATAGTAGTTTTATAGTGGTGTTTGCATTTATTGAGCAGAAAATTAAGGCTAATTGTTTCTTTTATGGGTCTGCTGCTTATATTTGTATTGATAAGACAACTTCTCCAGCAAAAATAGATAAAATATATCTTTCTAATCGAATAAACTCTCACAATGCGATATCTGTTTCTTATTTTGGTTTTTTCCACTCTGATGTGCAAAGGAGGGGACAACAACCGTTTTATATTTTCCTATTTTATTGACAATGGTCAGGATGGATTACATCTGGCATACAGTATGGATGGATTAAAATGGAAAGAGCTGAATGGTGGAAAATCATTGGTTAAACCAACGGTTGGAGGGGATAAGCTGATGCGCGATCCATTTATACTTCCCGGTAAAGATGGCACATTTCACATGGTCTGGACTTGTAGCTGGAAGGAACGGCAAATCGGATACGCATTCTCCAAAGATTTGGTTCATTGGTCGGAACAAAAGGCAATCCCAGTTATGGATCATGAGCCTACAGCCAAAAATTGCTGGGCTCCTGAAATGGTTTATGATCGTCAAAATGAAAACTATATAATCTTCTGGGCTACCACCATACCAGGCAGACACAAGGATATTGCTGATTCAGAAAGGGAAAAGGGGTTAAACCACCGGATCTATAGCACTTCCACCAAGGATTTTGAAAAGTTTAGTTCTACGAGGTTATTTTTTAATCCTGACTTTAGTGTAATTGATGCGACAATAATCTTTAAAAAAGGAATATACTTTATGTTTCTTAAAAATGAGAATCCAAATCCTTCGGAGAAAAATATCCGGATGACCCAATCAAAGCATGCAGCAGGGCCTTATCCGATCACTGTTTCATCGCCAATAACTGGAAAATACTGGGCTGAAGGACCAACTTCACTCATCATTGGTAAGTATGTTTATGTGTATTTTGATAAATACCGAGATGGAAAATATGGAGCTGTCAGGTCTAAAGACATGAAAACCTGGGAAGATGTTTCCGACCAGATCTCATTTCCCAAGAATGTCAGACATGGTGCTGCATTTAAAGTGTCTAGGGATGTATTTAACAAATTAATTCAGCTAAAATGATCAATTCCAAGTATTTGATGACAATCATCCTTATTTCGGTTATTTCAGCAGTTTCTGCTCAGAAATCGTTGATTGTAACAAATCTTCAATGTGAGTCGATGGTTAATCCTATTGGAATTGATGCGAAGACGCCCCACTTTAGCTGGATCATTCACTCTTCTGCCAGAAATACCGCTCAGTCGTCTTATCGAATCCTCGTGGCCGATACGCCGGAAAAACTGAACAGGAATATTGGTAATTGCTGGGACTCCAAAACAATTCTCTCCGAGAATTCAAACCAGGTTGCTTACGCAGGATTACCTTTGGTTGCTGACAAAAAGTACTATTGGAAGGTATTGATTAAAGATACGTCCGGACATGAATCTACTTGGAGTGAACAAGCTTGGTTTAAGATGGGACTGCTAGCTTTGAAAGATTGGGGTAAAGCCCGCTGGATAGCATTCGAGAATCTTCCTGACTCAATGAGAATTGTGCCTGGAATTCATGGATTTGGTGATAAATTGGGTCATAGAGGCATTAAAAAAAGCGTTGTACCCCTATTCAGGAAGGAATTTGAACTAAAGAAAAGGATTACAAATTCAACCTTATACATCAGTGGATTAGGTCAGTATGAAGCAACTATTAACGGCAGTAAAATTGGTCAAAGTTTTATGACTCCCGGATGGACCGATTATGATAAAACGTGTCTTTACAATTCTTATGACGTTACTAGTCAAGTTCAGGAAGGAAGAAATGTTCTGGGTGTTGTTGTAGGTAATGGATTTTACAACATTAACAGAGAAAGATACCGGAAACTGGTCATAGCATTCGGGTATCCTAAGATGATTTGCTTGCTGAAAATAGCTTTTAGCGATGGTTCTTTCACTGAGATTGCCTCTGATATTGATTGGAAGTGTACCCCTTCGCCGATAACGTTCTCAAGTATTTATGGTGGTGAAGATTACGATGCAACTTTGGAGCAGGTAGGTTGGGATAAACCAGGATTCGATGATTCAAAATGGAATACTGCATTATCCGCGGAGGTTCCGACAGGCAGACTGTCGGCAGAGGCCGACTATCCGGTAGCTGTAAATCAAACGATTCACGTAAAGAAAATAGAGAATCCACTTCCAGGTGAGTATCTTTATGATTTTGGTCAGAATGGTTCCGGAATTGTCGAGATTAAGGTCCGTGGCAAAAAGGGATCAATAATTAAACTAACTCCGGGAGAGCTAATTACAATCGATAAACAGATCAATCAAAAAGCATCCGGGTCTCCGTATTATTTTACCTACACGTTGAAAGGAGATGGTATTGAAGTCTGGCGTCCGAAATTTTCCTATTACGGTTTCAGGTATGTGATGGTGGAAGGAGCTGTTCCTAATGCGAAAGATTCAACCGATAATCTACCACACATTATTGGTTTAGAGATGCTTCACACCTGCAACTCTTCTCCTAAAGTCGGGAGTTTTTCCAGTTCAAACCAGCTGTTCAATCAGATATATACCCTTATCGACTGGGCTATTCGCAGCAATCTCCAGAGTGTTGTTACGGACTGCCCGCATCGCGAAAAATTAGGTTGGCTCGAACAAACCTATCTAATGGGAGCATCTTTGCATTACAACTATGAGCTTTATCCTTTGTATAAGAAGGCAATCAGAGATATGATTGATGCCCAAACGGCTGATGGTTTAGTGCCAGATATTGCTCCCGAATACGTGGAGTTTACAAATGGATTTCGTGATTCGCCGGAGTGGGGAAGTGCAGCCGTGATCCTTCCCTGGATGTTATATGATTGGTATGGTGATATTTCCATTGTTGAAGAGTCTATGCCAATGATGAAAAAATATGTTGAGTATCTTGGAACGAAATCCATTGGTAATATGTTATCCCATGGCCTTGGCGATTGGTTCGATTATGGCCCAAAATCTCCGGGAGTAGCTCAGCTCACTCCAAAAGCGCTGACTGCCACTGCCATTTATTATTATGATATTCAATTGCTTTCCCGGATGATGAAAATTTGTAACCGACCAGCCGAGGCAGTAAAAATGGATTCACTTGGTGTAGAAGTAAAAAAATCCTTTAACTCAGAATTCTTCAATACAAAAACAAAAGTATATTCAACAGGAAGTCAAACAGCCATGGCAATGCCTTTATGCGTTGGGCTGGTCGAAGAAAAAGATAAAAAGGAGGTCGTTAAAAATTTAGTGAGTTCAATCGCAAATTCGAATAACGCCTTAACGGCCGGTGATGTCGGTTTCCATTTCTTAGTGAAAGCGTTAGAGGAAAATGGTGGTTCTCAGCTCTTGTATGACATGAATTTTCGAAATGACCTTCCGGGATATGGTTTTCAATTAAAGAAGGGAGCCACTGCCTTAACAGAATCTTGGCCTGCCCTGGCGGAGGTTTCAAATAATCATCTGATGCTTGGTCATTTGATGGAATGGTTTTATACCGGCCTAGGCGGAATCAAACAAGAAGCATCCAGCATTGCCTTTAAAAATAGTGTAATCAGACCTGAAATAGTTGGCGATATTACCTTCGTGAAAACAAGTTATATGTCAGTATATGGCGAAATCAGAAACAATTGGAAGAGAGAGAATACTATTTTAGAAATGCAGATTGATATTCCTTGTAACACTACCTCCACCATCATTTTCCCTATAAAGTCAGAAACAGAGGTCACTGAAAAGGGAAATAGTATAAAGCTTTCCAGATCCGCCGACGGAAAATATTATTGCAAGGTTGGATCAGGAAGCTATAATTTCAAAATGAAGTATTAACTTAGCATTGGATACAAAATTTTACCTAAAAATTAAACTCTCTGGCATGAAACATATTCTTCCTTTATTTCTTCTTATTTCATTCTATTTAAATTCTAATTCACAGACTGTTACAACAAAAATGATACGTCATTTTTACGTTGGAACCTATACTGATAGTGGGAGTGAAGGTATTTATCGATTTGAATTAGATGTTTCAACTGGAAAAATGCATAGTAATGGACTGGCCGTTTTATCTGAGAATCCTTCTTATCTAACTTTGACCAAGGATGGGAAACACTTGCTGGCTGTAAGGGAAACACTCGACGAAAAAAATCAAAGTATGGGCTATGTCGAGCTTTTCAATGTCGACAGTGCAGGTAATCTTTCATCCGTCAACAAGGTCTCGAGTGCAGGAGCTC
>JBBQJE010000026.1:0-22200 GCA_038325635.1 Bacteroidales bacterium | reverse complement strand
CAGATTGTTCGGTACAATTTTGAATTTCAGGTAGATTTTTTGATCGTCACCAATGGCCTTTCGCATTTTTGCTGCAAAATTGACAAAAGCAAGCTCACGTACGAATTTCTGAAAGAGATTCCGGAGTATGGTGAAATTAATCAAGGAGAACGTTAGCGGCCGCCGTTTTGTTCGCCACGAAGTGGCAGCATATCCTAGCCCAATGGCAACGCCTTGGATTATTGAATGATTCAACAATTGCACGCCCTGCAAGGGCAACATTGAAAATGATTATTTGATTTTTTTGGCAAGGTAATATATAGCCCTTTCAGGGCGACCTGCTGCATTGGTTATGTTGTTAAAAACCCAAGGCGTTGCCATTGGGCTAGGATATCTTGGGCTTTCAGCCCGATCTCGGCGTTCCTTACTTTATCCTTTATCCTTTATCCTTTGCAATAGCATCTCATCTTTCCAATTTTTTCCTTCCCTCACCCATTCCTTTTTTGTTCCGGTGATTTCGAACCCGGATTTGAGAAAGAGTCTTAGACTTATCTCGTTATCAGTTAGGATGTTGGCATAAATCTGATGCAGATTTAGTTTCTCAAAGCAATAGCGAACCATCAGATTTAACGCGGAAGTAGCATACCCTTTCGAGCGATCATCCTTTCTGTGAATGAGTATTCCTATTCCTATGCGGGCATGGAGCGGATCAAAATCGAAGAGATCAATGCACCCAACAGTCTCTCCATTAGTCGTTTCAATCATCATTCTGAGCTGTTTGGATTCATAGATATCCTTGTCCGAATTTTGGATGTACAGGGCTAAAAGATGTTTTGAAAAAGGGGCTATCGTGTGGCTGACAGTCCAGATCTCCTCACTATTTTCCCATTCATATAAGAGGTCGATATCTTCAGGCTCCAAGGCACGTAAGGTAATCAGGTCGTCTTTGAAGAACAGCTTCATGGTACAAGTTTTTCAGGAAATAATTTGTTCGTACAAAAGTCGGTTTACGATCGACCGACCGAGTGTTAGTTCGTCAGTAAACTCAAGCTCGTCACCTACAGAAACACCTCTAGCCAAGGTAGTTATGCGGATTGTGCTGTTTTTCAACTTCTTGAAGAGGTAAAAATTAGTACTGTCGCCTTCCATGGTAGTGCTCAGTGCGAAAATGACCTCCCGGATGCCTCCTTCTTCCACTCTTTTGAGCAATGATTCAATTTCGAGGTCAGAAGGACCGATCCCGTCCATTGGCGAGATTATGCCGCCAAGAACATGGTAAACGCCGCGGAATTGCTGTGTATTTTCGATAGACATCACATCTCGGATATTTTCGACCACGCAGACCAAGCCACCATCACGCGAACTGTTGTTGCAAATATTGCAGATGTCTGTATCCGAGATGTTGTGACAGACATGACAATGTCTCACCTCATCTTTTAGGCGTGTCAAAGCATCGCTAAAGCGATGAACCTCTTCTGTATCTCTTTTGAGTAGATGCAAAACGAGCCTCAACGCCGTTTTCTTCCCGATACCGGGTAATTTGGCGAATTCGGTAACTGCGTTCTCGAGTAATTTGGATGGAAAGTGGTCTACATTCATTCGATTATAATATCCCGTCAAAATTAGCAACTGTAGACGATAATTAATGAAAAATGAAAAATGAAAAGTGAAAAATAGCTGGAATCCGGATTTTTCACTTTTCACTTTTCATTTTTCATTTAATTTAGGTTAAACCAATTTAACTTGAAAGTGTCCAATGATCATAATCTTTAAAATAGAATAGTATGATAAAAAAATTATTTTTCTTAGCAACCATCGTGTTGATGCTTGCTATTACAACAAATGCACAACAAAGAGGAGGAACTCCCGAAGAACGCGCAAAACGTCAGACTGAAATGATCAAAGAAGCTACCGGCATTGATGCTGCCAAAGCAACCAAAGTTGAAGCAATTCTTTTAAAATACGGTAAGGAGATGGCAACTCTTCGCGAAAAAACTCCGGATCGTGAAGCAAGACGCGAACCACAAAAGGCTCTTATGGACAAACAAGAAGCTGAATTGAAGACTGTATTAAGTGCAGACCAGTTTGCAAAATGGACAGCGAAACAAGAAGAGATGCGCAAAAACCGCGGCCAATAGCCAATGCTAAATCAAATAAAAAAACCTGAATTTATACAATTCAGTTTTTTTTATTTTTCACTTTTCATTTTTTATTTTTCACTTTTTTTCTTCAGCTCTTCTTTTTTAAATCGAAATGGTAATAAGGTATCTATTCCGTCTATTACCATGATAGCTGAACTCCCATCCAAAATAATTTCGACCGGTTTTCCAAAAAGATCTTCGTATTCGGCAATTACCTGACGGCAGCTGCCGCAGGGTTTGGCAAATTCATCCGGTAATAAACCGTTGGATAGCGTGGAAACGGCCAGTGCCTGGATGGCAATGTTCGGATATTTGGAAGATGCATAGAACAAAGCTGTTCTTTCGGCACATAAACCGGATGGATATGCAGCATTCTCCTGGTTGTTTCCGGTAATAATTTCACCGTTTTCCAACAAAACTGAGGCTCCTACGTGATATCCTGAATAAGGAGCATAAGCTCGTTGTGCTGATTCTCTGGCAAGTAGAACTAACTTTTGAGTGATTTCGGGCAATTCTTCAATTGACTGATAAGTTTTGACTTTAAATTCAAGTTGTATTTCCTTCATCCTTATCTGATTTTTGCATCTCAAAAGTAAGCATATATTTTTAACTTTGGAGCAAACAATGCCAGATGCAGAAAGTGTTTCGACTGTTTATACCACTTTGTTTTTTCTCACTATTTTCGACCGTTATTCTGGTTGCTGCCCCTTTACGGCAGACTCGCCAGCAATACATCGATAAGTTTGCGCGTTTAGCTGTGATGGAAATGATCGAGCACCATGTTCCGGCCAGCATTACCATGGCTCAGGCATGTCTTGAATCGTCGGACGGTAATTCCGAATTAACCAAAAAATCGAATAACCATTTTGGCATCAAATGCAAAAGCAGCTGGACGGGCCCTTCGGTAAGGCACAACGACGATGAAGCCAATGAATGTTTTCGGAAATACAGCACTGCAGAAGAGTCGTTTAGTGATCATTCTTTGTTTATTGTCAACAGTCCGAGGTACAAATTTCTTTTTGGCTATGACATCAGAGATTTTAAACGATGGGCGCACGGATTGAAATCGGCTGGTTATGCGACAGATCCGGCTTATCCGGCTAAATTGATAAAAATAATCGATGATTTCCGATTGTATGAATTGGACCAGATAGATTGGAAATATGTCAAAACAGGGGAGAAAGAACGAAAGCATTTTTCACTGTTTGGCTTCCTGAAAAGGAAACCGGCGGAGCAAAAGCTTGGAGTTGCCTCCGGCTTTCTACCTCGAGCGATTGAAAAAAGGAACAGACGTAAAGCATTTATTGCCATTGAAGGAGATGATTATGCCCGCATTGCGGATGAATTTGGCAAAAGAGACTGGCAGATTTACCAATATAATGACGCCAGATCTGGAGATATTCCACAAGTTGGAGAGCCGGTATTTCTGCAATCCAAGCGATCAAAGGCTCCGCGGGGCAATGATTTCCATCTGGTTCAAAAAGGTGAAACGCTCCGATCTATTGCACAATGGTATGGAGTTAAACTTCAATCGTTGAGGAGGATGAATAATCTTTCGGATACCACGGAAGCAGAAATTGGCTCGAAGCTGTCGCTAAGGAGGAAAATTAAGTGAAAAGTGAAAAGTGAAAAATGAAAAGTGAAAAATGGAAGAACGGACTTGACAAGTTTTGATGGATAAAACACGAGATATTTGCTCTTAAATTATGATCCGGGCACTCTTAATTTTTCATTTTTCATTTTTCATTTTTCATTTTTCACTTTTCATTTTTCATTTTTCACTTTTCACTTTTCATTTTTCACTCCTTATACCGCTTTATAAGTTTCTATTCCAGGAAATCCCCTCAAAAACTCCTCAATTCCCATTCTTTTCTTTCCTGCTAACTGCAAATCTGTAATTAGTAAGTAGCCGTCGGAACAGGCAATTTTCATCCATTTTTTTTGATCGGACAGGATGGTGCCGGGTGGGTAGGCATGAGCGTCTTTTTCCAGACTAGTTCTAAAAATCTTGAGGGAAATATTTTCTTTATATGGAGCAGCTAATTCTGTCCAGGCAGTGGGGTAGGGACTTAATCCTCTAACTTTGTTGTGATTTTTTTGTGAATCGAGTTCCCAATTAATCCGACAATCCTCTTTGTATATTTTTGGAGCATGTAATTTTTCTGGTTCAATTTCCAACTTCTCCTGAGCAATCGGAATTGCACTGCCATCGGCCAGAGCCTTAACCGTTTTTACGACTAAACCGGCTCCGATGGCCATGAGTTGATCGTGCAATTCTCCGACAGTCTGATCGGGCAAAACTGGCACTTTTTCCCAAAACAGGATGTTCCCGGTATCGATTTCTTGTTTCAGCAGAAAGGTGGTAACGCCACTTTCGGTATCACCGTTCATCACTGCCCAGTTGAGCGGAGCTGCACCGCGGTACCTTGGTAAGAGTGAGCCATGTAGGTTGAAAGTTCCCAAAGCAGGTAGTTTCCAAACTACTTCAGGGAGCATTCTGAAGGCTACAATTATTTGAAGATCAGGTTTTAGCGACTTTAATTCGGCAAGAAAATTTTCATCCTTCAGTTTTTCTGGCTGGAGAACGGGCAAGTTATGTGCCTGAGCATAGATTTTAACGGCCGACTGATGCATTTTTTGTCCGCGGCCAGCCGGTTTGTCGGGTGCTGTTACTACCCCAACCACCTGGTAACCATCTTCAACCAGAGCGGTCAGACTGGCCACTGCGAAGTCGGGGGTACCCATGAAGATGATGCGGAGGTTTTTTGCGGTCATAGCTTTTTAAATGAAAAATGAAAAATGAAAAATGAAAAATTAAGAGTGCCCGGATCATAATTTAAGAGCAAATATCTAGTGTATTATCCATCAAAACTTGTCAAGTCCGTTCTTTATTTTCCATTTTTCATTTTTCATTTTTCATTATTTGAGATTCGTATTTCCCTTTGTGGCTTTCGGGAAGTAGGGGCAATTTTTACATCCGTTACCGCAGCAATAGCCTCGTTCTTTCAGGTATTTTTCGGACATGACACGATAGCCATCCGGCGATAGCTCGTAATCTATGCCCTTTATAAGTTCATCACCGTATTTGATGTTATCCACCATCTTGTCAAAAATTACATTAGTCTTCCAGTACAAAAGTCTTCTCTCCTTTATGTCCAAACGTCCAATACTCTTCCTACAACGTCGAGTCCAGCGAATGCCCCATTCGGTCTCTTTTCGTCTGCAGAGAGAACTCGTTAAACGGGTTTGATTTTATTTCGATCGGTATACTTTCAACAACTTTTAGTCCATAAGATTCCAGTCCAACCCGCTTAACCGGATTATTGGTTATCAACTTCATTTTTGTGATGCCAAGGTCAGAAAGAATCTGAGCACCAATGCCATAATCACGCTGATCAGGATCGAATCCGAGGTGGATATTTGCATCAACGGTATCGAGCCCCTGCTCCTGAAGCTTGTATGCTTTGATTTTGTTCATCAGTCCGATGCCGCGACCTTCCTGCTGCATGTAAACAATTACGCCTTTTCCCTCTTTTTCGATTAGCTGCATGGCTCGGTGAAGTTGTTCGCCGCATTCGCAACGGAGGGAGCCGAAAATATCCCCGGTAGCGCAGGAAGAGTGAACCCTTACCAGGATGGCCTCATCGGGCTCCCAGGTTCCTTTTATCAAGGCGATGTGTTCAACGCCATTTGATTTTTGCAGATAGGGAATCAGCCGAAAATGGCCAAATTCAGTTGGTAATTTAACTTCTTCGCCTCTTTCGATGAGTGTTTCCTTTTCAAGTCTGTAGGCAATCAAATCGGCTATTGAGACCAGTTTTATGTCAAATTTTTGGGCTATTTCATAGAGCTGAGGTAATCTTGCCATTGAGCCGTCCGGATTCATTATTTCGACCAGTACACCGGCAGGTTGCAATCCGGCTAGTCTGGCCAAATCCACGGTAGCTTCTGTATGACCGGCCCGACGAAGAACACCGCGGCTTTTAGCACGAAGCGGAAAAATATGCCCCGGACGACCTAACTCACTGGGCTTTGTATCCGGCGATGCCAATTTTTGAATGGTAATGGCCCGATCGTGTGCCGAGATGCCGGTAGAAACATTGTCGCCGACAGCATCCACGGATACGGTAAAAGGAGTCTCGTGGATGGATGTATTTTGACCCACCATCATATCCAGTTCCAATTCTTCGCAACGTTCTTCCGTAATGGGCACGCAGATTAATCCGCGTCCTTCTGTTGCCATGAAGTTCACCATTTCTGGGGTAATTTTTTCGGCAGCGGCAACGAAATCGCCTTCATTTTCCCGATCTTCATCATCAACGACAATAATAAACTGCCCTTCGCGAATCGCAGTTAATGCCTCCTCAATCGTATTTAATTTTATGTCATTCATAGTAAAAAAGTTAATGTGAAATGTAAAAGGGAATAAAATCAGACGGTGACATCCGGTTTTTTTTTCCAAAAACGCAATTTTTTAAAGAATTCGAAGTAAGAATCCATGTTTAATAGGGTAGAATCCGTTACGGCTTTATACGTAACGAATACTCCGGCCGGCAAATAAATAATTGTAGAAAACCATACGCCGATCCACAAGTTTGAAGTGACTTCCCGAACATATTTCTCTCCGGTGGTTGAAATGACCCAATAAAAGATAAAGAGCATTACGGCAACAACCAATGGCGTACCTAATCCGCCTTTGCGGATGATGGCACCCAGTGGGGCTCCGATAAAGAAGAAGATAAGGCAGGCAATGGAATAGGTAAATTTTTTGTGCCATTCGGTGTCGAAGCGGTTGAGCATCCTAATATTTGAGATATTTTGTTCATTCGCTTGTTGAATCGCATGGATATTATTTCTCGCTCCGGTTAATGCGGCTTCTATCAGTTGTTTGCGCACTGTGGGAATAGTATATTTCATCACACTGTCAATGTCAATGTATTTACTTAGCCTGATAGGCGCAACCGGTAAAGGACTCTTATGAACCAGGGCATTCAACGAAATGGATATAGTCGAGGGATAAGACAAAGTGAGCGATTGTTCGGAATTAGAAAATTCAACTTGTTTCGAAATGGAATCTGAAAAATACTGTAATTGTTTGTTATTTAGCGATCTATATGAATTGCGGAAAATACTTTCATCTTTGCGTTCCAACTCCATCCCTTTGAGCTCAGAATACATGGTTTGTTTAGCGAATTTATCTGTACGGACTGGATATCCATTGATTTCTTTGTTGTCGGTCTGAACTTCTGCATGCGTTTCACCGGAATACAAATTAAGGATCATGTACCGTTTGTCGGTAGTGATTTTCATGGTGCCGGAGTCAGCAACGGTGACTGTTTCGTTCCCTTTATCGAAGCGATGATCGTAAATCATGATATCGTAAAGCATTGATCCGTCTAACGATTTGCGCCCGACTTTTATGGAAAAGTTGTCAATGTCGTTCGAGAAAATGCCTTCTTTAACCACAATTTCAGGACGCATCTGGCGGATACTTGCCATGAGTGCGAACATCTTTTTAAAAGCAACAGGTATCACCCTATTGGAAAAATAGAACGCGCCTATGCTCAATAAAATGCTCAGCACGATAACTGGTTTCATGATCCTGAAGAGGGAGATTCCGGCTGCTTTCATGGCCAGCAGTTCGTTGTTTTCGCCAAGGTCGCCAAAGGTCATAAGGGAGGCTAAGAGCACGGAGAGCGGCAAGGCCATTGGCATAAGAATGGCCAAGGTATAGATCAAAAATTCAATGATTATATTCAGTTCCAGTCCTTTGCCCACCAAATCGTCGAGATAAACCCATAAAAATTGCATCAGAAGGACGAACAGACTGATGCACAAGGTAACGAATAGCGGACCAATAAAACGCTTGACAATGTATAGATGTAATCGCTTCATGAATTGGATGAAGATTCGAGGGCAAAGCTAATGCTTTTTTATGATTTATCGGAAGGTTTAAGAGCCAATGGCTTTGCGCAAGCGGTTAATTGATGCGTCCCAAAGTTTGGTAGAATCGGATTCGTCGTCCTCATCAATGTGGTCGACAACAATCAAGGAAAGATCTTCAATGATCTCACCCATAACAATATGAAATTCAAATTCGGAGGGTTCGTCGTTCTCCAGCCATTTGAATTTAACTGATTCGAGTGGTCTAACGGCGAGTAATTCTGCAGCCTGACTAGTTTTTCCCCACACGAAGGTATATTTTGATCCATCCACTAATACATTGTCAGAAAACCATTCAGCCAAACCGGAGGCAGTACAAAGTCGGCTGAATATAACCGAGGGAGATGACCTTATCTGATATTCGAGTTCAATTCTTTTCATTTATACACAAATGCTGTAGATGAGATTTTTTCGATATGTTTTTCTGCAAAGTACCATTTTTTTCGTCTAAAACAAAAAAAAATGAAAGCGAACAAATAATTCACTTATTTTTTAAAACGGTCTTGCCCAAAAACAGAAAGGTATTATATTTGCAGGCTCAAAGATTTGAGATTTGGCAAGGAAGGTTTCCGAGGTATCGGGATTAGAGCGTCAGGATCCAATAAGTGATGGATTGATTATCGTTTATCAAAATATTTGGCGAGGTTGCTTCTCGAAGCGTCGGGATTAGAGCATATAAGTATAATGGCGAGGTAGCTCAGTTGGTTAGAGCGCATGATTCATAATCATGAGGTCGCGGGATCATGCCCCGCCCTCGCTACAGAGAAAAGCAAGGAGTTAAGAAGGTGAAATCTCTTAATTCCTTTTTTTTGCCTGAATCTTGCCTGAGTTCCATTGAAAAATCGATTTTTGATTCAGCATTCTGTTTAGAAATAAATGAGAGACATCACTTCAATAGAGGCAATTGAAACTGGAACTTATGGAAAAGATTTCTAAAGATTTGCTGTATCCTAGCGAGACTTGAACTTAGGATAAATGTTATTTGAGTCTTCTGTTAAGCTGAGAAATTTACAAAAAAGCAATTCAATCCCTTGATGTTTTTAAAATTAGCATCACGGGTAAAAAACGGTAGATTCCAATAAATGCAAGTGGCTGCAATAATGGCGTCAGGAAGATTTGGTTTTATTCTTTTGCCTGATTGATATGGTGAGTTCCTTTATAGTGGAATTGATCTCAAGCACAGTGCAATTATCAATAAAATCCAGGATATATTTTTTCTCTAAAGCACTCATCCCTGGCTTACAAAGCAATTCCAATTCTGTAATAAATGAAATCCGTACATCTTTCCCATCAAACATTTCTGAAAGCGTCATATCGCCATCCAAAAGTGCAATGGCAATATTTGTATCAATCATGACGCTAATCCCATTCATTACGAATACTGTTTTGGTAAATGAGCCCATCAATGGACCATTTCACCTTTCCACTGTGCTTTTTTGCATTGAATGATTTACCAGGTTTTAATTTTTTCAATGTCTCATTTAGCTTAGCAACAGCGGTTTCCTTAGTTATTTCCACAAGCATACTAATTGTTTTTTGTAAAGATACAATTTTTTCGATCTTCAAAGTTTATTCATCTTTCAAAATTAGTGGGAATCATATGCAGAAATATCTTTTGCTTTTCTTTAGAAATCTTTCACAGAAATCTTGCCTAACACCTTGCCTAATAAAAAGAAAACAGAAGATAAATGATGATAAAACAATGACAAGAGGAGAATCGTAATGACAAGTAATATAAGTAGATGACAAATAGTAGGTGGATGTATTGAATGATTCATAATCATGAGGTCGCGGGATCATGCCCCGCCCTCGCTACGGAAAATAAAACACGTAGGATTTATTTCTTAGGTGTTTTTTTATTGGTATTTGCACACAATTTGCACACAACACATCCCAAAACCTGTTCGCTTGCTGCTCCATAGTTGTCGAGCCAGCCTATTTCTACTTTAATTTTTTGCATGATAATTGCTTTTTATGAGTTGGGACTTTACCACCCGGCCTGTTTAAAAATACTGTTCAAAAGAAATTGTTCTAAGGTCTCAATTGGCCTGCCGTTCACAGTAACCTTGCCTTTTTTGGAATGATGTTTGAATTGTCGATAGCTTCCCTTTTGCGAGTAAATATACCAACCGTCAGCTTTATTTGTATGAACCCTATTTTCAGTAAAAGGAACTTCCCAAGCCTGCCCCAACCGATAACTGCTACATTAATCCGGTTTGACGGAGCCGAACTGCCAAAAACAGTGGATGGAACTATGGTTGGGGTAATAAGCGATCCGGCAGCCTCGGCAGTGGTATTTTTTTAAAAACCGCTTCGTGTTGATTTCTGGCTAGTTGGTCGATTATAGTTGTTTGATTTTTAGGTTTCTGTAGTGTATGACACTGCCATGATCTTGCAACAAAATTGGACCCTCGGGCAGAACCCCGTAACCCGGAACGTCTTTAAATTTACTGGCAGCAATTTTTGCTTTAAAATCATCGCTTCCACGGTCGTATTCCAATATCTTTTTCCCGTTAAGCCAATGTTCTACCAGGTTTCCCTTGCAAACAATCATGCTTTCATTCCAGGTGCCTAGCGGATTGGGGTGCTTCTCGGGTGAAGCAGCGTACATCTCATACAATGAACCAAGCGTGTGATAATCATTGGGTTTCATCTTTCCCTGGATCATCCACTCATGGTATTTATCGTCCAAAAGCTGGTATTCCAGTCCAAAACCGTATTTATTATTGGTACTTATCCCTTCCTGAACAAAATATTTCACCCCGCTGTTTCCTCCTTTTGTTTCCATCAGCCATTCCCACTTCAGGATAAACTTGCCATAATTCTTTTTTGTAATGACGTCTCCGGCATTATCCGATTCTTTACCGCCGTCGACACAGGCGATCAATTCTCCGTTTTCCACTTTCCAGCCTGTTGAAGGGAAAGCTTTCTGATTGATGCCTCGCCACTGTTCGGTATTTTTTCCGTTAAATAAGAGTTTAAATCCCTCCTTTTTTTCTGCTAAAGAAATTGAATTGACCGGAACAGAATATTTCTCTTTAAAATTTCCCAGAGCCTCGGCGCTTAGTTTTAGATAAGTTTCCGGTGCCCCTGTCAGGGCGTAACATTGGATGCCGATCGGACCTTTAAATCCTTTATCGGCCAATATTTCTAGTAGACGGTACACATCAAAGGAACCTTTTCCCAAAGGCTGAATCAACCGATCCCAACCCATGTTTTTTGTATCACCGTCATCAGCTCCACAGATAGAGACAGCAAAAAGTTTCGGCAATGTAAGATCAATGACTTTTGTGAGGTTCTCTGCAGAATCCGTTTTCAGAAAGTGAGGCAAGTTAAATACCGAGCCCACATTTTCGCGGTTGGTTTTTTGAGCCAGACGAAAGGAATCCTCCACCTTTTCGGCCAAAAGTCCAGCGTGGTGATAGATCGCCAATTTCACGCCAAAAGGCTTGGCAAAATCAGCCAGCTCCTGTAAAATCGAAACAATCAGCGCATCGGCAGTCTCATCCGATGGTTTGAATTTTGCCGAATGCAGGTGGCACCAAAGAATAATACCGGTACCTTGCAGTCTGGGGATCACCTCTTTCCACTCTTGAAGGTAGGGCTGTTCCTTGTCGATGTCGATTGCGACATAATCGGCATAGATTTTCAACCCCTGTTTTTCGATGGCTTCCTTTAATTCCAATATACCTGCAGTTTCACGGTGCTCAATGCCGTTAAACCCGTATTTCCTTAATATCGAGGCCTGTTCGGCATAAGGGATAAACGGAAGGTCTTTTTTATTCAACCCGTTGTTGAAAACAAAAAAGGAATTTTTCAGGCTTCTGTTTTTTTGTCCTGACACACTTTGAAGACTGAAACCGAGAAAAAATAGGAAAAAAATTATTTTCACACAATTCATATTTTTGTAATTTATTTTAATTGGTTTTTACCTTGACATCTTTGAACATGAATAGGTTATTGCTGATCCTTAAGGCCTTGCCGCTGGCGGTGGTCACGTTTCGGAGAATGACCTCCCTAGTTTTGATATATGGAAACTTCTCCAGGTAGGAATCGTCGGTCATAGACGGATTGAAATTTGCGAAGATGGCGGGTCCCTGGTACTCCTCCGGATGTTTGGAGTCGTCGATACGAAGGTTTTCAATGGTGATTTTTTCAGGCATATAACAGACGTAACCAAAATCATGCTGCCCGGAATAGGATCCGCCGATTAGGCTGGCAATGGTCGGTCTGCCGTTTGAGGGCACGAAAATGCTGTTGCGAATGACGAGTTCTCCTTGCCACGTACTGCCGTAGTCGGAGCGCAGATTGATGAGGCTACTTCCGTAAATAGTGCAATTCTCCACTGTAAAGGTTCCGCATCCAATGGCATTTATTCCCTGGTGTCCCAGAGTCGAGTTGCGGAGGGTGGCATTGGCAACTCCCATGTGGGCATCAAACCGTGATAAGGTGCAATGGTCGTAAACGAGATTTTTGCAGTAATTGGATCCCAGGATTCCCCAGTACCTGTTGTCGTTGATATCATTCGTCTGACTGCAATTCACGAGTGATACATTGAGGGCCTTGTTGAGGGAGATGTCGTAAGTTCCCATGGAGACCGAAACTCCTGCCGAGCCGATGGTCTGGTACGTTTTGTGTCCGGTCAGGATGGTGTTGCGGATCGTTACGTAGGCGCAGTCGCTGACATTGATGAAGCCGCTATATGGTGCACCATGGTCTGGTTCGCCGGTAATGCGATGTTCCAGCCTATCCACAAGAACATTGGAACGCCTGATCCCAATTCCCCGGCTGTAGTATGTGTACTTCGATTCTGCCCGGTTGGCAATGGTGGTGAAACGTCCTCCTGAGATGGTCAGCGTTGTCTCGTCAATGGGAAGGGCCGTGATATCGGTGATCTGGTCAAAGTCCCAAATGATCGGAGCATTCATATCTATCTTACCGTTTTTGTCAACGATAAGGATATCCGTCTGCGAAGATCCGTTGTTTTGGTTCGCCCCAAACCGGATGTAACGTTTTAACTTCGAATTGGTGACGCTGATAAGGCAGGTTCCGGGCAAGGAGACGTCAATTTTCTCCTGATTCCTCTTAAGGGAAGATATCCCTTCAAGTTTGAAAGGCCTCAGGCTGGAACTAACTATGAAAACTTGTGTATTACGGTTGTTGACGTCAGAATCGTCAATGATAAAGGTTGCCGTGCCGAAATCGGTGTTGGTTTGGATGATAGCCGTACGGTTCTTTCCACTTATGTAGTAAGTGGATCCCTCGTCGGCTTTCACATTGATGCTGTGCTGATTGGCGAACGCATGAGCCGCAGCAATGGCGTCCATATCATCGCTTTTTCCGTCGCCTTTGGCACCGAAGTCACTATAGCGGATCAACCCGTTGGCTTTAAATCTGCGAACATCCTTAGGGGAGACATTGATCAGTAATTCCCCTTTTTCGTTGGTATTTACCTGTGTTTTTTTGTTTTGGGATGTTATCACCACATTTTCAGACGGGTTTTTGGTCGTCCCTTGTGCCATACTGAATACAGCGGAAAATGAAAGGAAAAATACGAGAATAATTTTCATTATGAGCTTATTTTTTGTACTTAAATTCGATTCATATTTTCCGTATTCCTGAAGCGTATCCCACAAGGAACCAAACAATTACAGCATACCAACACCCAGGCCAAAACGAGCCACAGCAAAACCTATCCACGACCGAGCTAATGCGTAGCCGAGAGTTGCAATGCCCCAGATGCCGATGGATGCCGGATACCCTTTCTTAATCTGCTTGTTGTTAGAGTTTTATAACAAAAAAGACAAGCAAAATGCATTACTTTCAGGATGAAAAATACGAATAAAAAATTTAACAACCAACCAAAAATGGTTAAGGCTTAATATAGAGGAAGTAACATTATACAGTTCTCAGGCCTTAATACTGTAGCCAAATTGCCTGAACAGTCACAACATCCTAGCGTTCATCAGCAAAATATTTTTCAAGGTACGGCGTAACCCGATATTTCTCCTTTAAGTGAATGACAGAGAGGAAAAAAATATCCCGATGAACTGAATTTTCGCCGGGATATTTTAAAAAGCTTTAGACAGAATAGTCAATATAAATCCACCGTTCTTGATTACGGAACGACAACCTTGACAATCGGCGAGTAGTTATATCTCCTACTCAATGCATTTACATTAGCCCCTATACGTACGGTATAGGTATAACCCGATTTCACAGGAAAAGGGCCCATGGTTATGACGGGAGTAGTGTCGCTGCCGCCGGGCACATACGTTGCCCAACTTTTATTGATGGATATTTTCTTCGTAGTATAATCGCCTATATTAATATAATTAGAGGCCCCACAAAATGCTGTCAGACTTAAGAAAGGCATGATCTCGTATAGATTGGGGAGGCCTGTTAGAACCGGTGCTTTTATGCGGCAAGTAAGCGTCAAAGCTGTTCCATTCAAGGTAGCGGCGAAGTCCAGAACCTGCAGATAAGGTTTTACTGTGAAATCCTGTTGGGTCTCATTTCCCAAGATTACTCCTTTTACGGTATCAACGGGCCAGAAAGGTCCATCATAAGGAAGCATGTCATACGTTCCCGAGAACAGTTTGGCATTGTTATACACACCGTCCCGCTGAACCGCCAAGCTTTGATATTGGGCTTTCGCTCCTGGTTTCATATTTTCCCAGGTTCTGTCAATTATTCGAATTTGCCAGTCGTTCTGATCCATCACCAAATTTTTTCCGGTATAAGAATCTATCACGTTTCCATAGAGTCGCGAACCCGGCTCGGACCAGTTATCGATCTTCTTACAAGAAGCGAAGCTCAACAAGGTGGCTCCTATCACTAAATAAAATATATTTTTCATAATTAATTTTTTATTAATATATATAAATTAATAAAGCGGATTCTGAGGCAGGAGATTGGTATTCTTGTTAATTTCTCCCTGAGGAATGGGTTCATACGCCGCACGTTTTTGAGCTGTAATGGCACGGTTATCTCTGTTAATTTCATCGAGGTAAATATACTTGCCTTCATCAAAAACATAATAGCAGGACAGCGCATGCGGATAATACAGGTTTAACACTTGGTCAGCAATGCGCCAAAGACGGATGTCCCACCAATATTGGCTCTCCACGTAAAGTTCGCGGGCACGCTCATCGCGGATAAATTGCATACTTTTCTCGATCGGGTAGCCATAGTTCGTACTTACGGTCTGATCCAGAACCGGGCGTGTTACTTTGCAACCGGCACGTACACGAATCTTTTCGATGTAATCCAAGGCTACGGTCCTTTGTCCCAATTCGTAAGCCGCTTCAGCCGTATTCAAATAGATTTCACCTAACCGAAACACAATCCACGGCTGGCTCGACTTGTTCACATTTGCCTGAGCAGCAGTCAAAGTTGGATCAATGTATTTTCGGATAAAAGCGCCCATAAAGGCATTGTTTTCAGCGCCCCTGCCACTGAACATCCCATGATTTCCGGTGATAGCAACACCTTGATATTTATCGCCCAGGTTTCCTAAAATACGGTTTGATGTAGCATTAACCGGAGCATTATTACTTCCGCTTTGCGCATCAGATGCCATCCCGGTAAACTTAGCGTAAATACCCCGCTGGATACTGAACGTTTTTCCGCGAACCACATCGCCATCAAAATAGCAGGTGCCCTTCAAACGGGGTTCCATATCATTTTTAATGTCGCTTCGGTTGGTGAAACGGACTGGTTTCCCTTGTGCGTCTGTGAGGGCGGGGAAGTCAAATAGCTGCATTACATTCAGTGGAGGAGCTGCTTCCGTGCCAACAAAAGACGAGAAATCCGGATTTGGTAACATTAGTGCATCATAACAATGGCCATACGTCTGTCCGTCATAATCTTTGAGAAAGATGGTCTCGGAAGATGAAAGATCGAGGAACAGATTTGCAAAATTGGTTGCTTTATCTGGATAATTCTTCGTATACAGCGCGTAAGGTCCCATTTCTACCATCTTGCCCGCATCATAAGAATACTGGAAGAATTCATTTGCCTTGGAAGGGTCGATTCCTGCAAAACCTTGTTGTACGGAAGCTTCTGTGCTAAACCCCAGGTACTGGGTATATCTAGCAACCCTGCCTGCATAAAGCATGGAACGTGACATTAGAGAGGCAGCCACGTATTTGTTGGCGCGCCCGGATTCGCTGCTTGCCGCCATATTATCCATGGCAAACTTCAAGTCAGCATAAATAAATTTCCAAGTATCATACTCTTTTGCACGTGGAACATTCAATAGTTCCCGTTCACTGTTCACCGGATCCTGCACTTCTGTAACAATTGGCACACCCCCGTATCGTTTGGCCATCCACTCGTAAAAGAAAGCGCGGAGGAAACGTGCTTCTCCCAATAAAGCGTTATAAGTTGGAAGATCATACTTGTCCTTGTAATTGGGGAAATTATTAATAAATACATTCACAAGGCGGATATTGTCATAAGGCCAGTAACCAAAACCATTGTTCATCGCGACGTTCCACCCATAAGTTTGACCGCACATTTGATCCAAGTTATTTTTATATGCCTGCCAAGAATTGTTGTTAGCAGGTTGATAACCAGTATTTGAGTAATAGACGAAATCTTCTATTGGGAGTTTGAAATAGATCCCGGTAAAATATTTTTTAACGCCAAATGCTGTACCAAATAGTTCGGGCTCACCTAAGATCCCTTTGGGTTCCAACACCAAATCTTTGCATGAAGAAATGACAAACCCAAAAATTGCTATAAATACTATTAATTTATTTTTCATAATTCTCACTTTTTTAGAATTTAATGACTGCCCCTAGCGTATAGGTCTTATTGACCGGGTAGCTATAGTAATCCACATAAGGGACACTATTAGTTGTTGGATCAGCACCCGCACGTTCAGGATCTACATTAGCCAAGCCGGTAAATGTTAAGAGGTTATAACCACTCAGGTAAACTCTTAAATCCTTTATTCCTGCTTTTGATACTAAGCGCTTAGGTAAGTTGTAACCTAGTTCCAGAGTCTTCAGACGCACATAGGAAGCATTTTGGACAAGATTTGTTCCCGTATTGCGACCGTCATGGCTGGTAACCGGGTAATAACCCGGGATCCATTGGGTATTGGGACTAAAATAGTCGGCATTAGCGTCAACTGGGCGCCATCTGTCCAAAAAGTAAGATAAAGTATTTTGTCCGCCAAAAGCCAACGGAGAGGCAAGCAACTCCCCATATTGGGCATAAATCCCATAAGCTCCCTGGAAATTCGCTGCCAAATCAAAGCTCTTCCAAGAGACCCCCATATTAATACCAAAGTTAAAAAGTGGCATACCAGACGTTGCGATCGGGTGGGTATCATCAGCGTTAACTACGCCATCCTGGTTCCAGTCATTCAGGATCCAGTCGCCTGGTGTTGAGCCTTGTCCCATAGGAAGTTTATAGTTCCGGATTTCCTCCAGGCTTGAAAACATGTGGTCTGATTCGTTACCCCACCAGATATTGTTATAACGGCCGCTGGTACGGTTGCGCCAATAGTCATACTGGTTGTTGGCAACACCTTCCAGCCAATCAGTGCGCATACTCCTTGTTCCGGAAATTTGGCCGCCTAGAAAATAAGAGAAATCTCTGAATTTATTGCGGTAATCAAGGGATAATTCCCAACCGAAGTTGCGGTCGGCGTTCAGGTTTTCCTGAGGCAGATTAGCTCCAACGGTACCTGGAACTGTTGCGGCGCTTGTTGCAAGCAAACCTGTTCTATCGCGTTTGTAAAGTTCAAAAGTACCGCTCAGCTTATTTTTCAATATTCCAAAATCCATCGCTAAGTTATACATTTTGATATGGTACCAAGTCAGGTTCGGGTTGGGAATTGCCTGTGATAGAACGCCCCCGCTCATTACATTGTTAAATACCCAACTGGCCTTATCAGTTAAGCCGTAGCCCAAAACTGGAGGATAGTTGCTTGCCGAACCGTCGTCGCCCATTTCCCCGAAAGAGGCCCTTAGTTTCAGATTGCTGATAAATGTAAAATTGTCCTTTATGAAACTTTCCTCACTCATGCGCCACCCTGCTGAAACAGATGGGAAGAATCCCCATTGGCTGCCTTTCGGAAACCGGGAAGACCCGTCGTAACGGAATTTGAAATCAAACAGGTATTTACCACTGAAATCGTAGGTAAACGAACCAATCAAAGACTTGCTCAAGCGGTCGCCAGGAAGACCACCTGTAGCTCTTTGGTTTAGGTCTTCACCGGCAAAGAGATACTCGGAAGCAATAAGTAATTCGCGGTAAGCGGTAAAACTGTCCCAGTTACTGTATGCCTCTTCGTAAATTAGAAAGCTGTTCACATTATGCTTGCCAAACTTGTTCGTATAGTTCAATCCCAACTGCATATCGGTATCGAAGTTGAAGTTAGCGCTTCGCTGTGTGTAGGAAGGTGAATTTTTAGTGGTGGGAGTATAAATGTCCGTGCCAGCGTTATAAACATAGAGCGGATAAGTGTTTCTAAAAGTGGTATTATCGGGCAAGCTCATGGCATAGTCGTACGACCCTTTTGCTGACAAGCCTTTTATTCCCGGAATATCGTAGGTCAATTGCATCGTGCCGTTAAGTCGGCGCGTTTTGCTTATGGTATAACCCACTTTGTCTGTCGAGACTTCTGCAACCATGTTATGGCCGTCATACAGTAGCGATGCATCACCGTTCAGATAAAGTGGATTGTCGTTTGCATAGATCGGGGCATCGGGCCGCATCAGCCATGCTGCCTTATAGGTTCCCCAGCCGGTTCCAGTTGGGGAGGTTTGAGTGTCAAGGATGGCTCCTAATGAAATTTTTGCTTTCAAACGATTGGTAATCTGGGCGTCAACAGTCGAACGGAAATTATATTTGTCGTCATTAAAACCACCGCCCTTGTAGTTACCTTCCTGCTGAGCATACGAAAGGCTCATGAAATAGCGTAACTTATCGTTTCCTCCATTGATGCTGAGGTTATGCTGTTGCTGCGGTGTAGTCTTGTTGAATACGGCGTCCATCCAGTTGTAAGACGGTTTTCCGTCGATGTAGGGCTGCATTTGAGCCTGAGTGAACATTGGGTTTTGCCGCGCTAAATAGTTATTGGCGAAGTTTTGGAAGGTTGATTCATTGCGCAAGGACATATAATCCTGGGCATTTGTCCCTTGTGGTACATTCAGGAACTGTTGCGCGGAGTAGTTACCTGAATAGGTAATATCCACTTTCCCGTTTTGCGAGGTACCACTCTTCGTTGTGACCAAAATGACCCCATTTGCGGCACGCAAACCATAGATGGCCGCTGAACCGTCTTTCAATACGGATACGCTCTCGATTTCTTGCGGATCCATTCGGGCAAAATAACCCTGGTCGCGAGTCACCCCGTCAACGACAAACAATGGGGTACCCATACCACGGATGTCAATCACGGTATTGTAATCGCCAGGCGCGCTACTTTTTTGAACAACGCGTACTCCTGGTAATTTACCAGTTAAAGAATTTAACACGTTCTCGTTTTTAGTAACAGAAAGTTCTTCACTTCTTATCGAAGAAATGGCTCCAGTGATAGTCAATTTCTTTTGGGTTGCGTAACCGACAGCCACTACCTCATCAATATCGATCGATTCATCGGCCAAAACTGCGTTTATGACGCTTTGGGTTCCGACTTTGGATTCAACGGTTGACATCCCAACAAAAGAGAATAAAATTACAGCATTTGATGGCACATTGTTTAAGGAATAATTTCCATTTGCATCGGTGATAGATCCGTTCGTGGTACCTTTCACAATTACGGTTGCTCCTGGAACGGTTTTCCCGGTATTGTCTTTGACCGTACCGGTGATCTTTTTCTGCTGCGACGTTTCAGTCCGACTTTGTCCGCCAGTTTCTGAGGCGTAGGCAAAAACCTGCACACTCATCAGAATGAGCAAAAAAGCACAGGCTCGCCTAAAGCAAAGCCTTCTTTTTAATAAAGGGTTTTTTTTCATAGTTTTTTTATTCGATTTACATTTTTAATTTGCAAGCTCAAGTACATAGATTCCTTCGAGCGATTAAAGAGGTATGAACCAGAGTTACTTCATGGGCACTAAATTTTTTCGGTTTATAATTTTAGAACAAATAAAATCACACCCTATTAATACTCCGATTAATATTTGGCAAATAGTGATATAATAATTTATTAATTTTTAGTTAATGCATTAAAAATTAGATTATGAGTATTATATGCATACCAGGCAAGACTTTACATTTGAAAAAAGGGAGAGGAGCATTTACTGTTTCAACAATTCGGACAAATCAACTACATCAAAAGGGTTTTTTCCAAATGCAGCAAAATATTTTAGAGTAATCCGTTCCTTCTCTTCATCAATATTTATGACAGCATATCCGGGTAAATCAGATTGTTTAAAATAGGTTACATATTTTGCTTCTTCAGATAACATGGCCTTTCTGCTGATCAGGGTTTCAGGTTGCCAATTCGGAACATTTTCTGCGAGCGAAGGTCCATACTTTGTAATCATATTTAGCGGCTTTTGATAATTTCTGTCTTTTACAACACTCGTTACCATTACCTGCACAATCGGACCATAGATTGTTTTGCGACGAACAACTGAGTAACGGTGAAGATGTCCGCACAAAACAATAGCTTTGTTTCTGGCAATTACCTCAAGTAATTTTTCTCGTTTTTCCTTCTCATTTCGTAAGATATGCCAGCACCTTTCAGTAACAGGGATTACGGGTTCGTGGACCATTACAAATTTATATTTTGCCATTGACCCGGAAAATTGTTTATCAAGAAATGAACTCATATCAACGTTTTTGTCCCAAGGATCCAGACTGATAATTTGAACGTTATCATAACTATACGAATAGGTTGCACTATTGACGCTTGGATTGTTAGTTTGTTTTTGGATCATTGGCACATAATAATCCTGAAAGGCCTTCATCGCTCCCGGACCGGTAATATCATGGTTTCCTTTGGCAATTACCCAAGGTACCTGCATCCTGGTTGCATCAATTGCTTTCATAGCATTGAATGCCATTTGTCCGGCCTTTTCTTCCGAACCAGCCAGACCTTCCGACAAGTCGCCAAGTTGAAGGATGGCTTTTACCGGTGGCTTCTCTTTTTCAACCCTTTTTTTGACAATTGACATAAAATCACGCCAGTTCTCCCTGGTATAAATCGTATATTCCTTTGTTACCTGCCTTAAATCATCGGGTTTTTTACCAAGCCAATCCATGTCATGATCTTCCAATCGATCATAATGAAGGTCTCCTAAGATTATTAGGCTACTACTTTGCCCTTGTGATTGAAGAAAAAGACAGATTAAAATTATAGACAGTGATATTTTCATGTTTATCCGAGATAAGAAAGTTAGTTGTGGTAAATTGAATCGGGAACTTCGTCCAATCTATATTTCTTTATAGCGTTGAATAGGATTATGTTTTTTTATTTTGGCATGATTAAAACAAATCAGGCTTACTGGAATCTTCTATCTTTACTCCATAAAATATTGCTTCCCGACACCTCAACCGGTTCCCCAACTTTAGCTTCTTTGGCAATTGTTATATCTTGTTCCACACTTCTTGTAAGTGCAATCCAATCTAAATCTTGTGTTCGGGCTAATAGCTGAGGCTTGTAATAGGTAGTTGCAGTATTCGCATAGTTTTTCCATGCTTGAAGACCATTTTCAAGTTCAGCAATGGCTTTGTTCTTGTTTGTCTCATCACCCGCATAACGGTATTGAGAAAGATAAGTGGCTCCACGGACTTTGCAGGAATAGTATTTTGCAAGGTAACCCAGTGCCAACAGGTCGCCGAGTGTTTGCTCAAGTTCGGCATTTCCTGATTTTTTTATTGACTTAGCCTGCAGCAAATTGTTACAGGCTTGATCCAGTTTTTCGGCCACGTCGAATGGTGTCAGTTCCGTTCCGATTTTGCCCTTTATGACAAAATCTCCAATTGAACTGACCCCCTGTTCAGGCATACAGGGTACTCGGCAAAAACTATTGACATCATGGAATCTCACGCCATCCATGCAACCTTCAGGTAGAAATTCAAAATCGTTCTGGCGGAAATGGATTTTATCCACCCAACTAATCACTTCGGAAGTAGATTTCCAAGTTTCATATAATTTTTTGGCATCTACTCC
>JBBQJE010000025.1:0-23323 GCA_038325635.1 Bacteroidales bacterium | reverse complement strand
TTGATCCAGCCTTTATTGCCATATCCTGTCGGACTTCCCCCCTGAATGTTCAGGGTGAAAGCCAGTAATCCGTGTTTTCTCCATTCGGGGATGGCTGCAACGAAATCATTTGTGTTTCGATTGGCATCCCAAACCCCGGTGTCTGGGTATTTCCAGAGATTCCGAGTTTCGGGGTTCAGATCGTCAAAAATTCCCTGCACCATGCGGGAGATAGGGAGCAGTCCTTCAAGAGAAATTCCATCCAGTGTGCGTCCTTTCAGGGTGATTGCATTGTTGATGTAAAAATCAGATCCTTTAATAGTTACAATTGTTTTTGGCTTGAGTCCGAATGCTGTTGAATAGGATAAAATGACAGCCCAGAATATGATTAGACTTATAGCTATCCGGATTTTCATTTGAAGCTTCTGCTTACTGCGTTTGCTGATATTTCGTATTTCAGTTGCTTCCCGTCCAACTGGCAAATAATCTGCTGTATCCCTGCAGATTGAATAAGTTCACATGTCATCTTACCTCCATTTACAGGTTTAAATACATTCCCGATGAAATTGTCGCCGGATTTTGCTTTTGTTGTGACTCCAAGGTAATGATACCATTCAGAAGCTTCGTCCTTTTTCAAAGATAACTTGGGAATTCTGCCTGTTTTGAATTCCCAGTTCGAATTACTTACCGGAAACATCTCTATTTCGGCCTTTTCACCTTTCAGCAAGATCCGGTGATCAGCTTGAGAAAATTCAACACCGGGCTGAAATCTAGCTTCTATTTCGGCGTCTTTTGCAGCATTGACTTTGTCCAGGACGATAGCCATATTGTTCTCTTTGTCGAGAATTATCCACCGTATCCAATGTTTCAATTCTTTTCCTGGATAGGCGTTGGTAGGGTCAATTTTTACGTAATCCCATAATTTGTCCGTCTTGAATTCAAGTATTTTCCCACCGATACCGTCTTTCCAGGGTTGATCCTTGTATTTTGCTTCAATCTGTTCCTCTCCGTTTACCATAACCAGATTGTGTCCTTTGCTACCAGCTTTAGGGTAATCCCAGCGCAATTCGCCAAAATATCTTTCATCATATCCGGAACCTTTGAGTTCGCCGATAAATGATTGCCCCGACAAGTTGAGGCTAAACGTGCCGCAATCCAGATGGCCGTGATGCGGATCGTCGTTCATTCCTGCTTTGCAGGCGATTGTCATGTTGGAGGGATCAAAATTCTTCCGCATAACCACCCAGTCGATTCCTGTGAAATGCTTGGAATATTCGGTAGGTTCCTTTGGCTCAATAGTTGGAATGGGCCAGATTAGATCAAAAATGCCATCTGCAGATTTGATGAATTTTTTACGGTACCAGGCAGCTGTGGAAGAGCCAGTTTCGGTTGTCAACTTATTGATGACGGCGCTGTTGCCAACCGGCTCGCCACCACCGTCGCCAAATGCGGCGGTCAGGCCAAACAAGGCGAAATCGCATGGATTGGAGCTGATTTTTTTATGCTGAAACAAGTTAACGTTTCCGGAGGTCATCCGTTTAAGTGCTTCATCGAAATAGATGCTTTGATCCATTGCGAAAGACCAGTATCCTCTGCCTTCCTGCCATCCGCCATTATCATCGAAATTTTGGTATACATTCCAGACGCCTTCATAAGATCTGGCTATGACATCCGTTAATTGAGGATCTTCATTCAATAACGCTAAGGCAGAGATACCGACCGCAGAATGACAAATGGCCGACCAGTTGCATTTATAGGCCGATGCCCACCAGAAGTATTCGTAACTTCCTCTCACAACAGTTATTATCTTTTCAAGGAGAGAACCTCTGACTCTGTCGTGCTGGGCTTTGGTCCAGGCGGGGTAGGTCCAGTCATAGACCAGGGCTAATTTTTGAGCATATTGACTGCTTGTAATATCCAATGAGAAGACGACTTGGTCATCTTTTACATTGTAAGGCCATACACGTGGATAAATTATCTCAAAATAATGTGCCCGGTTGATCCACGAATCCAAGGCACAAAGTTTATCAGCATATTCGAAGGCTTTTTCGGCGTATTGTTTGTCACCGGTCATCTGGTAAATAAAGGCCATTATCAAGGCACCTTCGCTATGCCAGTTCATGTATTTTCTGTATTCGTCCTCCCCGAGAAATCTGGTATGAATATTCTTCTCAGGAACTTTCATGTCCATGGGAGCATAGAGGTATTTTCTTCCTTCCCAGACTAATTTCTCAAATATTTCACTTTCTGTCTGGTTTGATTTTATCCTGGTAAGGATTTTTTGCTTTTCATTTTCGTCAAAAAGCAGGTATGGATGAGTTCGTTTTATTTTTGAAAGATCTTTTGTGGCAGCGATAAAATCCGGTTGGGCTGTCAATTTATTTCCGGCAAAAAAAATCAGGATCAAGAATAAAAGGCACTTCATTTTCGAGGGTTTTATAATTATTTGTTGCTTTGTTTGCTTATAATCTTGTAAATAGCTGATTGTAAATTTATTACGTCTGTATTTTTGTCTTTTGGATAGTCATAATCTACCAGATACCATTGTTCGGTAAACGACACTTCTTTTCCGGGAGCGATAGATTCCATGGGTCCAATTGGCTCAATTTCACAATATTCCTCTTTGAAATAATAGACAGAAGCCGTTCCGGCAGCCATTTCTCCATAAATTTGGTTTGGATATACCGGGTATGTTTTTATGAATAGCTGATTGTCTTTGGTCAGATATCCGAGCCACCCTGCGGTGCCATCCGTCATGAATTTGGGCAATTTTGGGGTGCCAGTCATCACTAAAATTCCATCCGTGACAGATACATTATCCTCTTTTTCAGGATTGAAATTGATGATAGCTCCCGGTCCATACGTGATATAACCTTTTGGATACCGGCTATCCCGTCGTAAAGGAGTGAGTGAAATTCCGCCTCCTTTTACAAATGTACGGCTCCAGTGACAATAGCTTTTTGACTCATCCGATACATTTCGAATGATTTGCGTAAATTCCAGTTTCGTTCCTTTTTCGGCAAGCTTAAAACGTCTGATAAGCTGTACTCCTGTTACAGAATCTTTCTGGCTTATCATTTCCGCCTGACGTGGCCCTGTGATTTTAGCCGTCCATTTTCCAAAGAACAAAGCTGGATGAGAAGGAACCGTTTTTTCGGGACCAAAATCAGCTCGTCCGCCGCATGGATGGATTGGAATGCCCTTTTCATAGATTCTACCGTCATCTTTTGGATCGACGAACAGAACATTCTTCCCGTTCAATTCATATTTCAATACACGACCGCCAAGGTTTGGTTCAAGGACAACCCGGGTAGTACTATTCGAAAGTTCAACACAATTTTGATAGCTGTTTTCTGCTAGAATACGGCTGCCCGAAGGCTGAGAATAAGCAACCGTCGGACAACAGTACAAAATTCCTATCAGAATTCTAAAGCTAAATTTTCTAAGCATTTTTCTTAGTTTGATATAAAAAGACAGAATGGAGAATCAATATATAGCAAGCCCTCACGGTCTTTTAAACTGAACCTCAAAGTTAATAACTTCTGAAATTTGTTAAATAATAGTGTCATTCTGAACAGAGTGAAGAATCCGTGCTATTAATCGAGGGATTCTTCACTCCGTTCAGTATGACAGCTAACTAGTAAGTTATAGCGTATTAATTTTTGATAATCTTCTTAACGACCTTGTCTTTTGATCCGGCTATCTGCAAAAAATAAATTCCTTTTGGTATTGCAGAACCGGAACTATTTTTACCATCCCATACAACACTATAGCTACCTTCCGTTAATTCGCCGTTTACAAGCGTCTTAGTTTTTTGACCGATCGAGTTGTAAACGCTTACATCAATTTTTTGTGGTTGAGTAAGGGAATAATAGATGGTGGTTTGATCGATAAATGGATTTGGATAGCTCTTATCAATACTAACAGCTTCGATAGTTAACGACTTCAATGTGGCACTTTTTTGAACAATACCTTGCTGCCACTGGGCTTTCAGTAAAGGCCATGCATTTAAATCACCGATAGGATAACCGTTGTCGCCTGCTTTGTATGATTTTGAAGAGGTTGGGTACGATACATCCCATTCATAAGGATAGATTTCCGAGAAATTATTAGGATATACAGATGCCTTTGGATGGGTTACCCAGTAGGTTAAAAATTCGTACAATTTCTGAGAAGAGGAGGTGTTTTTGAAAGCAAGCTCTTCACCGAAATAGGCCTGAGCCATATTCTCCGGACCGACAAATTTGATGATGGCATTGTTGACTGCCCGAGGATTACCAATTGAATCATTTGGAGGAGTCAGATTAAAGAAATCAACGAACTTCTTTTCAAAATAGATGTTATTGTTTCTCATAGCCACGGTGGCAGTAGGTAATTTTGCAGAGAGACTATCGTGCGTAATTACGGCAAACGCTTTGTCTGGCTGATTTTGCTCGCCGCGCCAACGGGAAGGGAAACGGTCACCATGAGTCAGTGGATTGGCAAAAATATTGTTGGTGATGACGGCATTTTTTGTTTTGCCTAATTGAAGACATCCATGGTAACCCTGAACATTTACAAGCGTTACATGGTCGATCTTAACGTAATTGATGATTGGTGACATATTACGGATAAACCTGTCAGTCATGTTATAAACAGTACTATTCTGAATGATCAGTGTATCTACTGTGTTTGTATTTCTGATATCGACTACCCGTCCATTGCCGCCTAATGAAATCTGGTGACCCAGATTGCCGATGATACAGTCGATAATGTAAAGTTTAACTCCATCAACCTGAATTGCAATTGCACCACCTCTATCGTTGGAAATACGGCAACCTTTAAGTGTACAGCGCAAGTTCAATCCGTACATATTTAAAACCCTGTTTCCAAGAGTTCCATCAGAATGCTTACCGTCAATTTCAATATTCTCAAGTGTCATGCTTTTTCGGGCCTCTATCATGTTAGCGGCTTTACCTGCACTGTTTAGCGTATGAAAAATTATTGGGATCGATCCGGTTCCGGCTTCTGCCCGGATATACAAATCAAAATCTATACAATTAATGGTGGAGGAATTCAAATAGACCTGACCACGTTTTAATTCATAGACCACATTCTTGTTGGTTACTCTGTTCGGTGCATCTGCGCTGATAGCATTATAAATCTGGTCATATACAAGGGGTTGGCCAGGCGTGATTCCCGTAATAGTCACCACACGTTGTTGAGCATGCGCAAAGTGCAAAAGCATAAAAAGCGCGCTTAACAAAAATAACTTAGTATATATTGTTCTCATTTTCTTACGATTTTATGTAAAATGAATTAATAGGGAATATTATTGAAGATTAATTTCTACACCAAAATCAGCTGAAAATCCATACATGTTTTCGTAGGTTGGGAATGCTGAAGTATACCTGTAACCTTTTTCAGTTGCATTGGTGAGGTTGTTTAAATTCAACAATACACTGAAGTATTTATTGATCTTCTGCTTGGCTGTTACATCAAAACGCATGTAGGCGTCTGTATAGTTGTAGTAACCGGGTTTGTCGGTAGTTGGATTAATGCTTGTCAGCCTGTTACCCTGGTAACTCATTGATACACGGGTGGAAAATCCTTTGTGATCGTATCCCAAAAAGGTGTTTAGCGTAAAGTCAACCTGAGATGGCATCCTGCTTTCAGTCTTCTGGAAATAGGATTTTGTAAAGTCTACCACCAAGGTTGGTCTGACGTTATTGTACATAACAATATCTTCAACTTTCTTCCAAACCATGTAATAGGTACTTGACCAAAGTCGGGTAAAGTTAACTCCAAAAGCAAAACGGTTAAACGGTTTTGGAAGGAAATTGAAGTGAGTTTTGTAATCAAACTCAATACCCCGTACATAAGAGTTATCCAGGTTGGTATAATCTTCGGTAAGATTGAAGGATTGTGGTGGTAGTCCGTTTTTAACGGCATCTTCAGGCGAGAGTGTTCCGCTGATATTATAGAACATATTCGATATGTTTTTGGTATATCCGCCTATTGACAATAACCCAAATTCTCCGGTATAAAATGTGACTGAAGCATCATAATTCCAGGCTGTTGCATGTTTCAAATCAGGATTTCCTTTTTTTACGCTGTAACCTCCTGCATCGTATCTGAAACGTGGAATTATCCACATATAGTTAGGACGCGTGAGGGTTTTAGCTGCCGAAATCCGGATATCCATCCATTTAGTAGGTTTGATCTTTAAGTGTGCACTTGGCAGCCATTCGCCGTATTTTTGTTTCGTGGTATCAGGTTGGTAATAACCGGCTAATCCCATGGCACCATTCACGGTAGAGTAAACTCCGTGGTAGGTATTATTGGAATATTCGTATCGGATACCAGGGATGAAAGTAATCAGATCTCCGTAATTTAATTTCAGCATGGCATAACCTGCTGCCAACGTCTCATAAGTATCGTAATTGAGTTCCGCATTACTGGGATCCTCAACGTACTCCGACGTGTTCATGTGGTAGGTGCGCCAATCCCTTATCTGACTTTCCGGAGTATTAGGGTACATGTTGTATTCGCCATTCAGGAGAGGAACATTGGTTTGCTCATTAAAGTTTGACATCTGAATGATTTTCCCTGAAGTAACGGCCAGTGCATGACGGGGATCGTTTTTTATGGCCAAATCTGTTAGGGCTGGTTTCAGATAATATTGTTGGTCGGAGAAAAGGACTCCACTGCGCTTGCGGGTTTCGGTCTGATATTTTCCTCCAAATTTGAAAAATCCGGCAATTTTGTCACCCAATTTTATGGGTAATTCAAAATCTAACTTTGCAGTATAGTTGGTCTGTTTTAACGTATCCGGAGTCCAGGTAGAGGTATTTAAGGCAGAAAGTGTGTCTTTTTTCTGATTGATGCTGCTGAAGGTGAGATTATCAGCAAAAATTTTTGGGTCGGAAATATTTTTGCCGACATAAGCCGGGTTTAAACCGTAGGGAGCACCTAAAACGAAGGACATGTTCATGTCGTAGGGGTTGTTATTGGTCGTTTGAACCCTGGTTAGACTCCAATCCATCTTCAGTTTATTTAGGTTCAGCACACCACCCAAAGTGCTATTGAGAGAGGTCGTTACACTTTCATCCACACTTGCCGTATGCGTCAAAAGTCCTGCTTTGTTAATGTTTTTTGTCTGGGTAAAGCTGTTTCTGGGTGATGAATTAACAATGTTGGTCAGGTAAATACCCCCGTTGTTAAACTGATAATCGAGTAAAACGAGTCCACCGAAGCGTTTGGTTTGTTGTTTCTTTTCAGTCAGGGTCGTGTTGTCAATATAGAAGGAGTCTGCTTTTTCAGCATTTGGATTGAAATAGGCAATATCCAGACCCTGTGCACTGCGGTCTCTGGCTTCGTAATTGGCCTGAGCCATCACGCCGAATTTTTTATCCAGAAATCGTCTGGAAAAATCCCAGGATGCTTTGTAGTTGCCAAATTTCTGATACAGATTGCTGTAACCGCCATATAATCTGATCTGATTGATTGGTACGTCTGATGCTTTTGATATCACAAGATTGATAGTTCCGGCGATTGCATCTGCATCCATGTCGGCAGTTGGTGATTTGTAGACTTCAATACCGGAAAGCAACTCTGGAGAGATATTACTTAAATCGACTGAGCGGTCGCCATTGACTCCCGTATCTGTGGAAGGCTGCTGGATGCCGTTGATGGTCACATTGCTAAACTTTGGATCCAGACCGCGTAATACGACTTTGGAACCTTCTCCGTTGCTGCGGATAAGGGATACTCCCGGTAAACGACCTATTGCCTCGGCAGCATTCACATCGGGCAATTCGCGGATAGCATCTTTCGATACTACGTTCACCAACGCATTGGATTTCAATTGTTGGTTGATAGCCGCATTTTGCCCCCGGCGCTGGCTGCTGACTACCACTTCTCCGATCGTAACCAGAGGTTGGTTCAAATCAATCAATACCTTCTTCTTTTCACCTGCAACTAATTTAACTTCTAATTCCTGAGTACTGTATCCGATATAGGATACCACCAAGGTATAATTGCCGGGTTGAAGGTTTCCGAGTCTGAATGCGCCATCCAGATCTGTGACCATACCCGTTACAGTACCTTTAATTACAACAGTTGCAAATGGAAGTACCTCTTTTGAAGTCAGATCTTTTACGACACCGGAAATTTCACCGGGTGATCCTTTTTTCGCACGAGCACTGTTCTGCCCACTCCAGGCAGATGCTGCAAGAACCATTGTCAAACAAAACAGCCATTTTAAATAATTCATAATTTTGGATTTAATTTACTTTTGGTTTTGATATTTGGAATAATTCACTTTCAATGTTGTTGTAACACTTTCCTATTCTTCATTTGATTTTGCTTTCTTCTTCCCTTTCCCTTTAGCACTTGGATCATTTGTAGGAATCGGTTCTTTGTAATCGGCCAGTTTGGTGTATTCAGTACATCCTTTTAATTCGCGTTTCATGCATTCCTGAAACAGCTGAACCATCTTTTCCTGGTCAATTTTATATTCGGACTGGCCGATGACGCTCACTTTTTCCAAGGGATCTTTGCCATAGTCGTACATTTCCCTGCCAATCACATTTTTAGCACTATAAGGCATATTTGTTCGGTAGGTGTTGTCCATCCACTCTGTGTAGCGGAAACGCTTGGTGCGGATGGAGTAACCCATCACTTTTGCGCCTTCGCGCGGATATTGGCTCATGGCATAACCTTTGACCTCAAGAGTCGGCTTGTCAATTGCCGGAACAAGACTTACCCCATCAAGGTATTTGGGTACAGGTATTTTTGCTAAGTCGCAAAGTGTTGGGAAAACATCGACAAATTCGCAGGTCGCCACCGGTCTTATTCCGGCTTTCTTACCAGGAATGCTCATCATCAAGAGGGTATGCGTGGCCTCTTCGAAGTTGGTATGTTTATTCCAGAGACCGTGGTCACCAAGATGCCAGCCGTGGTCGCCCCACAGTACGATGATTGTGTTTTTGCGAATATCCAAACGGTCGAGCTCATTCAGCAATTGAACTATTTGCGCATCTGTATAGGATATAGCAGCATAATAGCCATGAATCAATTCCTTCTGTTTTGCTACCGGAAGGTGTTCGAGCTCTTTCTCCGAATAGCTGTCGAACTGCGGAATATCGGTATAGCTTTTCAGTTCGCCGGAAGCGTGATAGGTAGCATCCGGACTATTCTTCGCTTTTTGCTGAAATGGAGCCACCTCAAATTCGTCTCGGTTGTATAAATCCCAGTATTTTTTGGGTGAGACAAAAGGAAGATGGGGTTTTAAGAACCCAACAGCCAGGAAAAATGGTTTACTTCCCAGACTCAGACTATCTAGCATGCGGATAGCCACTCCGGTCAATTTGCCATCGTGGTAGGTATCATCCGGAACGTCTGCGCATTCTGTCGCTTTTCCTTTGCCACGGGCATTGGTGCCATCGGGAAGCGCGTAAGTTGGGCATTTGGGATCACGCCAAGGGACACTCCAGGAGGGTGCATCATGCCCTGGTCCTGTGCTTCCCATGTGGTAGATTTTTCCCATTCCTGTTGTCTCGTAACCGTTTTTCTTAAAATATTCGGGAAGAGAAACAGCATTGGGATTTACTTGACGGAAATCGGTTATCAGATCCCAAATTCTGGTTTTGTCGGGGCGCATTCCCGTAAGAATACTTGCTCTGGTGGCAGCACAGATCGCTTGCTGACAGTAACTGTTTTGAAAAACGACACCTTCTCTTGCAAGCCGATCCATTCCTGGCGTTTTGGCATGTTTGTCACCATAAGCACTTACCCAGGGCTTAAGGTCGTCAACGGCAATGAAAAGGATATTTGGCTTTTCGGGATTGTCAATTTTAGTATTTGCCAAAAGAGGATTACTGAACAGTGCCAGCAATGCTAGACTTACACTAACTTGCGGAAGATTATTCATGTTACTAAATGAAAGTTATAAAATGGGTAAGTAACAGTCAGGGGTGATCCTGAACTGTTACTCTTTTTCGGCATACAAATACTAATCTAACGTCAAAAAGATATTATCCATGTAGAAGTTGGACTGCTCATAAACTTCGGTCCATATCCTGCCCAAATTCAGTTTATCGGGTATGTTGTTGGTTGTTCTCCAAATCTTAACAGCATCGTTCGAAAGGACGGAAGTGCCATCAAGTGATACGTTTATTTTGTAATCTGATGTGACAGAGAGGGTTATAGGCCTCATTCCTCGACCATCCGTTGCTTTTGATCCGTCTGCAAAAACGAAAGGTGTTTTTCTTCCGGTCTCAGCAGTGGTCCATGTTGATAGTGAATATTCAGAGCTGAAGACTTCGTACGACAAGGTATAATTGTTGGTTGTGCCGGCTGCTGTTGGCCAAATTTCAAGACGGATTTCGCGAATATATTGCTTAACCTTGGATCCGTCGTGCCTCAGTGGCTTGTTGAAAAGTAGGCGATAATACATTGAACTGGTTGCGTTTTTGTATTTTGTTCTCCAGGCCATATCTGCTTTGTACGTAAAAGGATTAAATAGAGCGGTGTCGCCAAACTCCCTTCTAAACGAACCTCTGGTATTGGCCTTTGATCCGACCAGCAATACTTCTCCATTGGTATATGTAGCTGTAAAATTGCTTACTGTAAAATTAGTAGAAGCTATACCAAATTTATCAAAGAAGTAGGCACCAACTGTCATCTTTGAAGACCGGCTTTCTGATTTGCCATTGCAATTAACCTTACAGGTAACAGTAAATTCGCCTGATTTTTTCGGAGCAACCCAAACAGTTTGAAATAGCCCGACCGGACCCGAAAAAGAACCTTCATCGCATGTCCAATCGTAAGCTGTGCCTGCCAGATCGCCTACTTCGGCACCAACCCAAACCTGCACTTTTTGTCCCATAAAGAACTCGCTTCCATTTTTCGAAACGGTATCAATTCGTACCATTCCATCATCTTTCTTGCAGGCAGAAAGGAATGCCACCTGAAGGATGAGAAATAAATAGATGTATTTTTTCATTTTCATTTAATTTAATCGTTACAGACCTTATTTTACTGCAAGAATTGCCTTGGTGGGTGGAATAATAAAATCATCCATGACGTGGATTACACCATTGGCACAATCAATACCGCTTGTACGAGGAGCCTGAGTTGGATTACGTGATCCGGTAAATCCATTGACATATAAATAGGCATTTCGGTCATTTGTCAGGTGAATACTAACCATTGTAGTATCTCCAACTCCTTTGAAGGCAAGACTCTCATAAAAAGTTGGAAAAGGTTTTGCGTTATTGTAAGAGACGGCTTCCTTAATAATGTGGTACTGAAAAAATGCTTTAACTTTTTCGATTGGATAGACACTCCAAGTGTCAGGAGTAAGCATTTTGGGACCTTTTGTCGGATCTGTTGCACTGTAATTTACATTAGGTATCTGGTTACAGGCGAAATAGCTGCCCATTACACTCGGTGCCACTGGGGCATACGTCTCATCTGATAAGGCCCTGTTGGTCAGTAAAAGAAAAGTCCTGCCAGGTTTTGTATATTCATCCGTAAGTCCGGCGTATGTTACGCCTTCAATCATGCTTGAGAATAAATCGGTTCTTGATTTCATGAATTCGAGGGCAGTCATGCTAATTTTGTTATCCCGAAGACCTGATTCAAATTTGAAATCTTTCTGCAGATCCAGTCCTGCAATCTGGCATCCTGTCAGGAAGATAACCAGAAAAAACGCAGGAGCTAAAATGGTTATTATTATCTTTTTCATTTTAGAGTACATTTTAGTTTTGGGTGTAAGGTTCATTTTGTTTAATCAGCGGGTTTGCCTCGAAAACGGACGAATGAATAGGGAACAAAATTCTGCGCACATCCCCGAAACCCGTTGAGATACCGCGTTCTTTGAGGATTGGATCCATGAAGGGGATCACTTTATCGGTACGAACCAGGTCGAACCATCTTTTGCCTTCACCCCAAAGTTCAAGCTGCCGTTCCATAAGTATCGCATCTTCCAGTTTACTGACACCGGCAGTATTGACTGAGGTGACAGTCTTCATATAGCCAACCCTTTTTCTAATCGTATTAACAATGTCCATCGCCTCAGTTGCTCTTCCCAATTTATTTAGCGCCTCTGCCCGCAATAACATGATATCACTCAAACGATAAATTGGTATATAGACCTGACATTCAATGTTATTTGGGTAATTGTATCCACCCAGGTATTTATAGGTTACATTGAGTTTTGCCGGATCCCACACGGAGAATTTGCTGCATTTCATGCTATTGACCTGAAGATTGTAGGATTCATAGGTGACTTTAGCTTTTGCGCCCAGCCAAAACAATTCCAGTGTATCATTCATGTTCCACCATCTCGCATCAGTAGTTCTTGTTACAAGAGTGTCCCATAGTGGTTGCCTAATCTTGTACTGATTCGTATTACTGCCTGAACCGTAGAAAGATGCAACGCCATTACCTCCGCCATCAGCCAAATAATCCCAGTAAATGTTCAGAATTGCTTCTGTCGAGGTAGCAGGGTCGATGAACTGCCTCTTCCAGTCTGTTTGATTGGTAACCAGCGAAAATTTATTGAGTGCAAGCAATTTGTCGGACGACGAAATAACATTTTGATAGTCCTTAAACCACATCGCAACATCCGTCTGTAAGGCCAGTGTTGAAGCGGTGTTTAGCTTGAAAATGGATGGCAGTGTACCGTCGAAACTTTTCAGTGCATTGTCAATATCACTCAAAATCTGCGCTTTTACTTTTGTGATATCACTTCTGTCATAAATTTTTTCCTGTCCGGCTAATCCTTCGTAAGGTTCAGTGATCAAGGGTACAGGACCCCAAACCCGAACGGCATAAAAATACATCAGAGCTCGCATGGCGTAGGCCTGACCCAACTGTGAAGCAATCTGAGGAGCAGCAACTCCGGGAATCGTCGGTATGTATTTGATGGCGAAATTGGCGCTCGAAATAGTTCGGTACAGATTGCTCCAGTTAACTTCGCCCATCGAAGAATTGAGCGTATTGGAAAGGAAGTTTAGCTGTCCGGTTCCAGTTCCGCATAATTGCTCGTTATCGCTGCGAACCTCACCCCAGATATAGAAGTTATTGCCCAGGGTTTTCTGCATACTGTCATACATGCCGGCAATCCAAATATCAGCATCTTTAGGAGTCTTCCAAAATAAATCTCGTGAGAGCTGGGAGATAGGTTGTTTATCGAGAAATTTCTCGCAACCGGCTAGCAATATGCCACTTAAAAATACAATGGCCATTGAAATATTAAATATCTTTTTCATTTTCATCTTCTTTTAAAAGTTAAGATTAATGCCAAAACCCAGTTCTCTTTTCCGTGGGTAGGAACCGCTGTCCTTACCAGGATTCAGCACATTTCCGCCGCCGAGTTCAGGATCAAATCCGGTATAATTTGTCCAGGTAAAAAGGTTATTACCATAGAGGTAGGCAGTTACACCCTGTAAAAAGAATTTTTTGGCTATCGAATTATCCAGTTGATAGGAAAATCTCAGATTGCGTAACCGGATGAAAGAACCATCCTCGAGGAATTCGCTGCTCAACTCACGCGAAGTATTCTGAACCGTCCCTTTTTGTGCATTTGGAACATCGGTGACCTGTCCCTGAAATCTCCATGCGTTGTAAATTTCGTAAGGTTGAGGTGTAACGTTAGAGGTTGAATAGGTCGTTAATTGATATTTTGCATTGTTGTAAATCTGGTTACCCCAGTTTACATAGAAGGAAAATGATAGGGTGAATCTTTTATAATTGATGTTGTTGTTCCATCCTCCGAACCAAGATGGAAGACCTTTTCCAAGCACTGATCTGTCTTTGTCATCTATCACACCATTTTTGTCAACATTTTCCCAAATCATGTCACCTCCAACGAAAGGAGCAGCTCCAACCTTTAACTGATAAATGGGATTCGTTGTCGCATTCCATGCAAAATCACGACCATCTTGGTATGTATAGCCTTGCAAAATTGGTTTGCCGTTTTCCTGAATAATCACGTTTCCCTGGGTGTCACGTTGAAAATAGGGATTTAGACGTTGCGTATAGTCTGATGTATAGGCATTTGATTCATCATACTGGTAAACACCCAATGCTTTGTAACCATAAAATTGTCCGATAGGTTGTCCGGTAGCTACGAGCCAAGCACTGTTTGAAACATAATCGCCGCCGGCAAGACTCACAATCTTATTTCTGTTAACGGAGAAATTGATGGAAGTCTGCCAAGTGAAATCTTTTTTCTGGATAGGCGTACCAGCTAAATTGATTTCGTAGCCCTTATTTTCGATAGAGCCGAAGTTAACTTTGATGGTCGAATAACCCAATTCTGAGGGCATTAATGAATTGTACAGCAGACCATCTGTTTTCTTGATGTAATAATCTGCATTCAGGGTCAATCTTCCATCCAGAAATGTCAGGTCTGCTCCTAAATTAGTCTGAGTTGTCTGTTCCCATTTTAGGTCAGGATTTCCAAACGATGCAGAGGTGTTAATACCTGATATTCCCTGATAATAGTAGGAACCAAATGTGTATAAATTCAAGGATTCATAATTTCCGATGTTTTGGTTTCCGGTGATACCCCAGCTGGCCCGCAGCTTGGCGTCTTTAAGGTATTTCTTCGACCAGCTCATGAATTTTTCATCCGAAATACGCCAGCCGATAGATGCGGATGGGAAAGTTCCCCAACGTTGATTCACAAATCGGGAAGAACCATCGCGGCGAATATTGGAATTAAAAAGGTATTTGCCTTTGTAGCTATAGCTCAATCGTCCGAAGAAACCTACCATAGAATGCGCAGTTCCGGAGGTACTGGTTCCGGCAAGATCTAAGGCCTGAATTGAATTGATTGTAGTTACGTTTTCTGTTACGAAGTTTGATCCCTTGAAATTCATTGATTCGTCGTACCAGTCCTCGAAAATTGTTCCTGCGACAGCTGAGACATTATGGTCTTTTTTGAAGGTTCTGTTATAGGAAACGTAGGCCTCGCCAGCTAAATTCTTTCCAAAATCCGTTTCGTCGCCTCCATCAGCAACTTGAGGTGTTGTGGTCGTTAATAGCGCTGAATTGAAATAATTTCTGCGACTTAGCATGAAGTTTCCATTTACGTCGGCCTGTATCTTCAGGTATTTATTGAAGTTATATTCGGCCATTTGATAGATTCCGATATTGAATATTTTATAATCGTTTTCCCTGTAATAGGCTTCTGCGATAGGGTTCTTACGACCGGCAATATCAAAAGCATACGAACCATCCGGATAGTAAAGGATAAACTGTGGCGGACGCTGCATCGCCTGTTGAATGACCTTTCCCTCATTAATCTTATTCGTATTTTGATAGGAGTAGGTCACTCGCGAAGTAAATTTTAGTTTTTTGGTAGCCTGAAAGTCGGAATTGATGCGGCCACTCAGACGCTTGTTGTAACTGTTTAATACAATGCCGGTTTCATTGAGAAATCCCAGACTGGAAAAGTATTTCAGTTTATCGGATCCGCCGCTTACACTGAGGTCTAATTGTTTGCGTTTACCGATTTGAGTAATAACATCTTGGTAATCATTACTTGCGTTGGAGCTTAGTCCGAGTGAATCGTTGGCATTGGTATACAAGTCAAGCTTGGCACGATTTTCAAACAATTTCCGCTCAAAGGCATTGGCCTGAGGAATTTTGCGCGATAGCATATTGTAACTCTGCAAATACCTGACATCGACCTTGGCTTTTCCTTCTTCGCCTGTTTTGGTGGTGATGATGATTACGCCATTGGCAGAACGGGAACCGTAAATTGCGGCAGAAGCAGCATCTTTCAGAATCTCCATCGACTTGATATCGTTCGGATTGATGGAACTGATATCACTTAACGGAACACCATCCACGACATACAATGGATTAACGCCTCCTTCGAAAGTCGACGTTCCCCTTATTCGAATGGTATTGTCGTCACCGGGGGCGCCTGAATTACTCACAACCAATACACCAGGCGCTTCACCTTGTAAAACGTCATAAATATTCACCGCCTGACGTTTTTCGATCATTTTGTTGTCGATTGAGGTGATTGCGCCCGTTACGTCTCTTTTCTTCTGAGTTCCATAACCTACGACAATCACTTCGTCCAGCCCGACAGTTTCTTCCTTCATGGTAATGTTGAAGGTGGTTTTTCCTGCAATCTGGATTTCCTGCGTCTGCATACCCATAAACGAGAATAGCAGCGTTTTTGCACTTGATGGAATTTTTAAGGTAAAATTGCCATCCATATCAGTTGTTATTCCGGTAGTCGTACCTTTCACTACCACTGAAACTCCGGGCAATGGAGAATTGTCGGATGCGACAACTTTCCCACGGATAGTACTAACTTGAGCTTGCGCATTAAGTGCAAACAAAACCATCGCCATTACTAATAATGGAATGATCTGCCTCCTAAAAAGACGATGCTTCATAAAGTTGAGATTTTAATAGTTTGTGATCGGAAATTACTTCATCTGCACGACGCTAACTACAAATTATCTTTCAATTTCTTGAAGTAGCAATGCAAATTTGAACACATCAGTCACTTTTGATGGAATAATTCAAGTCGAATCGATGTGGATGATTATAATTAAACGACAGACCCGCTATTTATTTTCCTGCAGGACTATATTTTATGTATTTTTGAGAAACTAACTAGAAGTAAATGTTATTTCAAAGAATACTTTCTATTTGTTTTATAGGAATACTGCTGATAAGCCAACCAAATCTTTCTAAGGCAGATATCCAAAATCTTCCTTTCAGACGGATCTCGCCTGCCGGAGGGTTTACACTATCACCTGTTATACGAATCTCGCAAGATAAGCAGGGTTTTATCTGGTTTGCAACACGCGAAAGGCTCTACCAATATAATTCACAGGATTACAACAGCTTTGAACCGAAATATCAGTCGGGCGTTACCAATACAAATAATTACATTACGAGCATGCTCATCGATAGATCGAGTACTATTTGGGTCGGAACCAATGCGGGATTTTCAAAGTTTAACAAGAATACTTGGCAATTGGATACCGTCAGACTTATCGATAGGGAAATGCCAAAGAGAATTCTGTATCCAACTGATATTAAGCAGAATCAGAAAGGGGAGATATGGACGATGGAAAGCCAAAACCTTGCCAAGCTCGACTCGGCTACGATGGAATTAAAATATGTAAAATCAAATGATAGGCGACTGATTATCAATACTTTTTGTTTTGACCAGAAAGATCACATCTATGCTGCCAACAACTCCGGCGAATTATACATGATCAATGCCCAAACATTAGAGGCAACCAAGTTAAATGTTGATCTGTCTCCTCTTAAATTATTTGGCATTTATTTAATAAACAATACATTGTGGATTTCGACGGATGGATTCGGTATCAGAAGATATACCGTTGAAGGGACTTTTATTGACAAATATTTTACCGATAAGGATAATACAGATTCTTATTCCAACAGGATCAGGGATATACTGCAAACAAGTGATGGGAAAATTTGGATTGCAACTTATAAAGGATTGATCGAGTGGAAGGAAGGAAATTATAATCAATATCTTTCAGATTTCAACAATCAATTCTCCTTGCCTGATAATTCGGTTATGTCATTGATGGAAGACCGTCAGAAAGGTCTTTGGATCGGAACATGGAGGGGAGGAGTTTGCTACCTGAATACGTTTGCCAATACTTTTGAAACCTATTTACATTCTCCCTACGAAAATTCTGTAAGTGGTAATTTAATCAATACAATTGTCGAATCTTCTGATGGTAATATCTGGATCGGGACAGACGGACAAGGGCTGGATATCTTCAATGAACAACGAAATATATTCAGACATGTTGATCTAAAGGGAACAAAAAACACTTCGGTAACAAACATCAAATGTATTTATTCTGATAAGCATGGAAATATCTGGATTGGCACGTATGGAGAAGGCGTTTTCCTGAAAAATGCCGGAGAAACGACTATTAAACCGTTAATTCTGGATAAAAGAAATGTATATGATATTTTAGGCGATGACGATGGAATATGGATTGCCACTTATGGAGCCGGACTCTATTATTACCGGCATAAGGACGAGTCAATTAAACAATTTGCCGTTCAAAATGGGGATACCACCTCGCTGCTTTCTAATAATCTGCGAAAATTATTTCTAGATGCTTCGCACAATCTTTGGGTTATTTCGACTGCCGGACTTAGCATTAAGCCCTTTGGAAAAAATAATTTTGAACGAGTTCTGATTGAAAATGAAACAACAAAAAGTCCTGCTCAGGTTTATTCTATTGCTGCGGGGAAAAATGGGGAGACTTGGTTGGGAACTGAACTGGGAATGTACTCAATCGATTCTTTGCATGCGGTCAGTCATTATCCCATCACTTTCAATGGGAGGCAAGTAGCGGTTTACAGCATGGTTGTTACCGGCCCGCAAACTATATGGATCAGTTCCAATTATGGAATTTTTTCTTTTAATACCGTCACAGGTAAGAGTCTGAACTATACTGTATCCGACGGTCTTCATGGTAATTTATTTAACGCTGGAGCTGTGTGTCAGGTCTCATCCGGAAAAATCTATTTTGGCAGCACTACTGGGCTGGTGGCCTTCAATCCAACAACCATGCAGGCTAATCCCTACAAGCCGAAAATTTATTTCTCCCGCATCTTTATCAATCACAAGGAGATATTACCCGGGCAGGAAAATTCACCACTCACGAAACCTTTGTATGAAACGGAATTGCTTCGGTTGGGATCAAGCCAGAATTCATTCAGCATTGAATTTGTTGCCCAGAATTACCTGAATCCTCAAAAAAATCAGTTCAGGTATAGGCTAAACGGTTTTGATCCGAACTGGATTGATGCGGGTTCACTTTCCAAGGCAACTTATACCAATATTCCTCCCGGGAAATATGTATTTGAGGTAATCGCCTGTAACAATGATATGGTTTGGAATATGGAGCCGGCAAGGTTGACAATTGTAATTCCGCGTCCGTGGCTTGCAAGCTGGCCTGCGATGCTGGTTTATTTGATACTGCTTGTTGCACTTGGCATCATAATCAGACGAATTATGCTCTACCGTACGAGGCTCGAACACCAGATCGAAATCGAACGGTTACAGCGACTCGAAGAAGAGAAATCGCACCAAAATAAACTGAATTTTTTTACGAATATATCCCACGAGCTTCGTACCCCACTGACTCTAATTACCGGTCCGGTGGAGTCGCTGATGAAAACTCCAGGTCTTGATCAGGGAGCTTTTAATCAACTTTCGCTCATTAAACGAAATGCTGGTCGCTTGCTTAAATTGATCAATCAGTTGCTGGAGTTCCGGAAGATTGAGGAGAATAAGTCGGTGATGACGGTTGTTAAAGCCGACTTGGTGACCTTTGTACACGAAATATTCAATTACTTCCTCGATGTTGCCAAACAGAAAAATATCAATTATGTTTTTGTTAACTCCGAAGATCGAATTTTGCTCACATTTGATACCGAAAAGATTGATAAAGCAGTTTTCAACCTTCTTTCAAATGCTTTTAAATTCACTCCCGACCGAGGAACCATTATTGTTGAGATTACGAAGGGACAAAAAAACCTGTCTATCCCGGTAAACCCGCTCGTAGTTGTTGTCGGGGAATTGAAAACGAATGAATTCATTCAGGTATCGGTTGAGGACAATGGTCCGGGTATCGATCAGAAATCGATTGAAAAGGTCTTTGATCGGTTTTACAGAGTCGAAAATAGTGAGATTCCACAAAGTGGTACCGGTATTGGCCTTCATCTTACCAAGCATCTGATTTTGCTTCACGAAGGTGAAATTGAACTAGAATCGGAAGCTGGAAAAGGATCTGTATTTCGGATAAGATTACCATATATCCCCGAACGGGAGGACTTTTTAGATTCTATTGCTGATGAGAAAATGACTCATCCAATCCATTCCGTCCATGCTGATGTTTCCTTCGAAACAGACGAAGAAACCTCTTCCTTTACCGAAAATTGGAACAGTTCGGAGAAGGATCAACGGAAATTGGAGAAGTTGGTACTGGTGGTTGAAGACCACCACGACCTGAGCAATTTCATTTGCCATATACTGGCAGAAGAATACAAGGTGATTTCTGCTTCAACGGGCAGTCAAGGTATCGAAAAAGCGCAAATTTACCTCCCCGATCTCATTATTTCGGATATCATGATGCCCGACAAAACCGGAATAGAATTGGTCCATGAGTTGAAAAACAATCTGAAAACGAGTCATATTCCAATTGTATTATTGACAGCCCTCACTTCCGTGGAAAATAAAATAGCGGGATTTTCATCCGGTGCCGACGATTACATTGAAAAGCCTTTTAACAGCGAAGTGCTGAAGGCTCGTATCAAGAATATTTTTGCAGGCAGGGTAGCGATGCAACAGTATTATTCGCGAAAAATAGCACTCGGATTTGAGACAGAAATACCGGATACACCTGATCAAAAAATGATGGCCAAAGCAATCCGTTTTGTCGAGAAAAATTTAACAGATGAGAAATTGGACATCGAAATGCTTGCAAGTCACTTAAACCTGAGTCAGAGCACCTTGTACCGTAAGCTGAAGGCTTTGACAGGGAAATCGGCTACGGACTTTATACGCACGATTCGCTTGGAATATGCTGCCAGATTAATGAAGGAAGGCAGTAAAAACATAGAGGAAGTTAGCGGAATGGCAGGTTTTAACTCACATTCCTATTTCTCACGCTCGTTTAAAGAGCACTTTGGCAAGACTCCGAGCGAGTATATTTCGATGAATTAGTAATTCTTCCTGAAATCGAACACCTCGTTTTCCCTGCGAAATAGCCAGGATAGTTGAGTATTAAAGTTTAAAATGTAGCTTTTACTAGGATCGGATTATGATCTGACAGATACAGTTTGTCCAGCATTTCCGAAATTATGGAAACTTGCCGAACTGTGACATTGTTCTTCACGAACAGGTAATCGATGATAGTTCTGTCTGTCAGCAGGACGGTGCCAAATCCATGGAAAGTCCAGGCAGGTCCTGTCAAGGATGCTGCAATAGAACGGGAATCTGTCAGATGGCTGGCGTTGCCGGTATCGGTCAGTATTTTAATGGCCTCAGAATCAGGTGTTGAGTTGAGATCCCCTGAAACGATGAGCGGCAATCCCTGTGCGATCTCTACTGCTTTCGAAAGCAGCAGTTTGGCGCTTTCCCTTCGTGCAACCACCCCGATATGGTCAAAATGGGTGTTGACAAATGCAAATGTTTTTCCTGAAATGCGATCCTTGAGCACGACCCATGTGACGATGCGCTCCAGTGCGGCATCCCAGCCGATGCTTCCGATATAAGTTGGTTTTTCGCTTAACCAGAATGTACCACTCTTTAACAATTCGAACTTCTCTTTTTTGTAAAAAACGGCACTGTATTCTCCTGCTGTTTTGCCATCCTTTCGGCCGACACCGGCATAAGTATACAGTGGTAACGCAATAAGAATATCGTTCAGCTGACCGACAAGAACTTCTTGGGTACCTATCACATCAACATCGTTTTTGAGGATCATGTCGGCCACGAAATTTTTACGAAACTTCCAGCTGTTGGCGCCGTCACTAGGATTATCGTATCGCACGTTGAACGTCATCAGATTGAGCTGAAGGGGCTGATCGGTCTGCAATGATTTGGAATTGCATCCAGATAAGGCAAAAAGGAAGAAAAGGGCAGTAAAGGTGATTTTCATTGCATTGAAATTAGTGAAATCTCTTCTATTTTTTCCTTTAATTTGGTTATAAAATGACTCTGTTTGATATCTTTTATTTGTGTAATCTTAGTTCTCATTTTAATCTAAAGCCAAGCCTTCTGAAGAGATCCGCAAAATTGAATTGATGAATATTCCCGCAGCAATCCGATTGCTCCGCATTACGGAATTAAATTTAGAGAAACCGCTCTATGGTTTCCAATTGACCGAAACAATAATTTCGTTTCTCCTTTTGAGCAATTGAAATGGCGGATTATATCCCAAATATCTGGCATGTCCATAAGAAGTTATGCCTTTTTTTACCAGAATATCGTGAAGCTTTTCGGAATAGAATAGCAGATCTTTATCCGATGCAAATCCACCGAATTGCAATACAGCAACATATTCATCCGGTGTTTTTTTAATGATTACATTAGGGTCATTGGGTTTGGGAAGGTTTTCCTGAGTGTATGCCGATGGCATAACAAAACTCATACTCGAAACGGAATCAGTAATATCCATGTGAACGGGCGAAGTCATTGATATACTGGTATTCGTCTCATTACCTCCAAAAATATAGCCTGCCAATTTACTGAACCACGGACCTGACAAATCTTTGTATGTTTTTGCATTCGAATTAATTGTTGCAACAGTTGCAGATGGGTAAAATCTGATTTCGAAATCTTTATCTTTCAAGATAACGGTATATTTTTGTTCTTCGGTTTTATTTGAGGACATAACTGTGTAGGATTGAAACAGCACCATTAAAATAATAACAATGACTGTTAATACAATAAATATTTTCACACGAATACATTTTGTTTACTTTAAACGGATGGAACTGAATTATGTTTCCTCTCATTTGATGTTTTTAGCGCGTAATACTTATAGTTGGATGGGTTGTAAGTGACCTCTCGCTGGCGCGACTTTGCAATCCAAAAAGAAGGATCAATCTGGTACCATCATCTGGACAGACAGGGTCTTCTTCCCGTTTCAAAGATTGAACAATTGACGATGGTTCAGTTCCACCACCTCTTTGTACTTTAACTTTCCGTCATCAGAAAGAAAAGATTTATCTACAAGCAAAAACATATTTGCCGGAGAATCATGGTATAAAATTCTCCTTGAATCCAAAAATGGCTTGATGATGTACATGGATTCAATGTCTCTGTTTGGAACTAAAAGATTATTTCGATCTCTTCCGATAAACCCTTTGGGCTGAACGCCTGAAATGCTAAATGCTGTATGCTGACCCATGAACCTATCCTGGGTATCATTCCCATTAAATTCGAGCTGACTGGGAGCTTTAGACCTGTCAAATAATTTGGTTTCACATGCCGGACAAAAACCACTGATATTCTCCTTTAAACATCCGTTACAGCAAGCCATTATTCTTCTATTATTTCCAGTGTAATTGCACCTATGGTATCTTTTCCGCACGTGTAAATCAGCAGATTCCAATCATCATTGGGATCGATACCCAATGCCTTACATTGCATTTCCCTGTTGAACCCTACACTCAGGATGGACTGAAAATTTGCAAATAATCTGTTTGAGACAAATTTTTTTAGAGATTTGGGCATATTTACCGATATGGCATAAGCGCTTTCGTCTGCTATAAATTCATTCTCATAGACGAAATGATAGCCAGATTCATCCTT
>JBBQJE010000024.1:0-23410 GCA_038325635.1 Bacteroidales bacterium | reverse complement strand
TCTGCTGCAGCCAATGTAAATTTCTACAGAGGAACCACTCAGGTTCTCAATTCAACCCTGAAAGCCCCGGGTGCTTTTCACGACGGTTCAGGTGTAACCCCGTACGGTTCTATCTTATTTGAATATCGGCCAAAACCAGTTTGGGGATTGATGCTGAACCTTGCCTACGATGCCCGTGGTGGCAAATTCGTCGGAGTAGATGCTCCTTGTAACTGTCCGGAGACTTTAGATACTAAATTGAGTTACATAAGCGTTGAACCGAGCATACGTATTGCTCCTTTCTCTTCCGGTTTTTACATTTTTGCCGGAGCAGTTTATAGCTACAATATTGACAAATCATTCAACTACACACAATTACTTCAACCTGATTCAAAAGGTGATTTTAGTGATATCAGGATGAACAAGTTGTCTGCTCAAGTTGGAATGGGAATTGACATTCCGCTTTCTTCAAAAGATGATTCGAAACAAGTAACTCTTTCACCCTTTGTCTCTTATCACCCGTATTTTGGAGCAGAACCACGCTCCATTGAAAGTTGGTCCATGCAAACAGTTCGGGCGGGATTAGCCCTGAAATTTGGAAAAGTTCGTCCGGTAGCAATTGTTGAACCTCCGGTGGTAGCAGTTGTAGAAGCGGTTGAACCGATGGTTTCCTTTTCTGTCAACTCTCCAAAGAATTTACCTGCAGAGCGCAAAGTGAGAGAAACTTTCCCATTGAGGAACTATGTTTTCTTTGATTTAGGCTCTACCGAGATTCCTAGCCGGTATGTTTTGATTAAAAAAGCGAAGGTACAGGATTTCAAAGAGGACCAATTGGAGCAATTTACTCCAATCAATCAATCCGGCCGTGCAAAAAGAGAAATGGTTGTCTACTATAATGTACTGAACATTCTGGGTGACAGGATGAACAGTAATCCAGCAACGACTATTTTGCTTGTTGGATCATCAGAAAAGGGGCCAAAAGATGGTAAACTGATGGCCGAATCTGTAAAAGCATACCTGGTAGATGTATTCGGAATTAATGTAGGAAGGATCACTGTCGAAGGCCGCAAGAAACCAAGAATCCCATCCGAAAAACTTGGAGGCACCAAAGAATTGGTACTTCTTCGTGAGGGAGACCGCAGAGTTACCATCGAGAGCACTTCACCTTCACTGTTGATGGAATTCACCAGCGGACCGGATGCACCACTCAAACCAGTCGAATTCGTTACTTTACAGGAAGCACCATTTGATAGTTATGTGACTTTCAATGTTGAAGGAGCAAAAGAAGCCTACTCATCCTGGTCGTTAGAAATCAGCGATGAAAACGGAAAAATGCAAAACTTTGGTCCTTATACCCAAGAAAAAGTTAGTATCCCCGGGAAAGCCATTTTAGGTACCAGACCTGCAGGCGAATACAAAATCGTGATGGTTGGTCAGGCAAAATCAGGCAAAGTTTACAGGAAAGATACCTCTGCCCATATTGCCCTTTGGACTCCGGCAAAAATGGAAGAAGGCATGAGATTCAGCGTGATCTTTGAAATCGACGAATCGAAAGCTATCTCCATTTACGACAAATACCTCACCGATGTTGTAGCACCAAAGATTCCTATTGGAGCAACCGTAATCATTCATGGTTATACGGATATCATTGGAGAGGCACCTTATAACCTTGAATTATCAATTGCCAGGGCCAATGAAGTCAAAAGCATTTTACAAAATAGTCCGGCATTGGCAGGCAGAAGCGATGTCACTTTCGATGTTAAAGGCTTTGGTGAAGATGAGAATCTGGCTCCATTTGACAACAAATATCCTGAAGAAAGATTCTATAACAGAACAGTTATCATTGATATAGTTCCGAAACAATAGATCTGAAACAGTTGGGAATTATGACAAATTTCTGATAACGAATTGAATACCAACGTAAAGAGAAATCCTTACGTTGGTGTTTTTTTGGTCATTTTGAACCGGAAAGTGTGAATCATGTAACCAAATTAAATAATTGTGTAACACTTTCAATTCTATTGATCGTCAACTTTGCTGCGTAATAATTATGTTACTTATTAAGATAAAAAAATGAAAAAATTAGGTTTAATCTTGTTAATGGGTGTTGCCTTCCTTGTAATCAACACTTCCACCAGCAATGCGCAGATTGGTTTCAGCATAAATCTGGGCTCGCAACCGCAATGGGGACCGTCCAATTACGACCATGTGGAGTATTATTATATGCCTGAATATGGCATCTATTATTATGCTCCGGGAGAACAGTTTGTTTACAGGGTTGGCTCCAGGTGGACTTATTCAAGTAGGCTGCCTTACAGGTATCGCAATGTGAACTTGTACTCAACTTACAAAGTAGTTGTCAATGAATCAAAACCTTACCTGCGTCACGACTATTATGCCAACCGTTACAAGAGCAATGAATATCGCAACATGCGTTCCAAGCAAGAGGTAATCCGCGATAGCAGAGATGACCGTTACCGTGAGTATAACCAACATCATCAAGATGACAGGAATCGAATTCTGGAAAGATCACGTGATCGCAGAGAACAACAACGGGATAACCGAAACTACAACAATTCGAAAAAGGAATATAAGCATGAAACAAAGGGTCATAAAGACTGATGACTGCCATCCGAGGAATGTGTGCGATGATTGGATTGGACTTTAAAACAAAAACAACATGAATATTAAAAGAATTTTTGGAGCCATATTAACAGTGCTAGGCATAGGAGGGCTTATCTATACGGCTGTAGTATTTGCGAATGCATCAGGCAGTACAAGAGACGTAAAATCGTTAATTATTTACGGAGTTCTTGGGCTACTATTCTTTATATCCGGTATTAGCCTGGTACGGACGACAAAAGACGAGGCATAATAAGTGAATCATGTAAAATATTTCAATTATTGTGTAACATCATTCGCAGTCATACAAACCACCTTTACATCAAAATAATTAATTCACCATTTAAACTCTTTAAAATGAACACGACGCAAGTAAAAGGAAACTGGAACGAGCAAAAGGGCAAGCTTAAACAACAATTTGCCATCCTAACAGATAATGACATGATGTTTACTGAGGGCAAGAAAGAAGAGATGCTCGGCAGACTTCAAATCAAACTGGGAAAGACCAAAGAAGAATTAGAAAAAATAATTTCAGCACTTTAATATTTACAAAACTCAAAAAACAAAAAAAATGAAAAAGACAACATTTATTGCATTCCTATTATTTTTCGTAGTAAGCACATCAACTGCATTTGCAAGCAATACTGCTAAAAACGCTTCAGATAACACAGCAAAATCGGACGCAAAAGAAAACAGGTTAACCGACGAGGAAATTAGCCGCATGACCAAAAGAGTTGAAGAAATCCGTACGATGGATAAATCTGAACTTACAAGCGTAGAAAAGAGCGAACTTCGCAAAGAACTAAAAGCAACAAAATCGAGTGTAAAAAAAGACGGTGGTTACGTTTACATTGGCGGTGGAACTCTAATTTTAGTTATCATTCTTTTGATAATCTTATTGTAAGATACAACCAATCACACATTAGTAGCCTGGATTAATCGATACTATTATTGCATTGCACTAAAATATATCGTTTATAAGAATTTTCAATTGTTTCACTATATATTCCAAAATGGAGTTCTGTAGATTATTATGGGACTCCATTTTTTCAACAACATTTCACAAAATCACAATCAACATCATGCAAACAGGAAGAATTTTTTCGAAGATAAAATTGATTAACTTACTATCCATCCTTTTATTTTTGGCTTTAAATATTTCCTGTGCGCTCCAGCGTAATGCATCGGCACAAGAAAATTCTCCAAGTATGCAGGTTTTTTATGACCAGCTTAGTCCTTACGGGGAATGGGTTGATTATCCAAGCTATGGTTATGTATGGATACCTGATGTTGATCAGAATTTTGAGCCCTATTCAACGAATGGTTATTGGGTAAATACCGACTACGGTTGGACTTGGTCGTCTGATTACGAATGGGGATGGGCTCCATTTCATTATGGCAGATGGGATTATGACAATTCATTTGGTTGGTTTTGGGTACCGGACACCGAATGGGGACCTTCCTGGGTCACCTGGAGACGGGCTGACGGTTATTATGGATGGACACCGATGAGACCGGGAGTCAGTATCAATCTGAGTTTTAATGCTGGATACAACGACATGAATCGTTGGAATTTTGTCAGAGACAGGGATTTCGGAAGATCAGACATGAACAGGTACTACGTAGATCGAAGCAATTATAATGTGATCATCAAAAACTCAAGCGTCATAAATAATACCTTCATAGATAACAGTCGCCATACGACCTATATTTACGGACCAAAACGTGATGATGTTCAACGATTTACTGGAAGGCCGGTCAAAAATTTCCAAATTCGAAATAATGACCGCCCCGGCGAAAGGCTGAATAACAATCAATTAGAAATATACAGGCCTAAGGTGCAAAAATCGAATGAAGCCGACAGAAGACCTGCACCAATGCGGATTACTGACAAAACGGATATCAAACCTGCAGGAGAAAGAAATAACCCTTCCCAACAAAATAGACAGCGACAACCACAAAGGCAGGATGAACCTCGCAGACAAATAGAACGTCGCGGACAAGAATCGCAACAACCTCAACAGCAGCAACAAGAACAGCAGAGACAGCAACAGCAACAGCAACAGCAACAAGCCAGACCTCAAAAGCAAGAGCAGCAAAGACAACAACAAGAAAGGCAGCAAAAGCAGCAGGAGCAGGTTAAACAGCAACAACAGCAGCAACAACAACAACAACAACAACAACAAGAAAGGCAGAGACAGCAACAAGAACAAGCCAGACCTCAGCAGCAAGAGCAGCAAAGACAACAACAAGAAAGGCAGCAGCAGCAGCAGGAGCAGGTTAAACAACAGCAACAACAAGAAAGGCAGCAGCAGCAGCAGCAGGAGCAGGTTAAGCAACAACAACAACAACAACAAGAAAGGCAGCAAAAGCAGCAGGAGCAGGTTAAGCAACAACAACAACAAGAAAGGCAGCAAAAGCAGCAGGAGCAGGTTAAACAGCAGCAACAAGAACAAGCCAGACCTCAACGGCAACAAAGGCAGGAGCAAAGGCAGGAGCAAAGGCAGGAGCAGGTTAAACAACAGCAACAAAGGAAACAGCAACAAGAACAAGCTAAACAACAACAACAACAGCAACAACAAAAAGCAACAGAATCCAATGATACTAAAAGAAAAGGCAGACAACCAAAAGAGGTCGAACCTCCTAAAGAAAAGAATTAGACAAAATTATGTCCATCACGAAATTGTTGCTCATTATCCTGATGACAACAGGGATTTTCCAAAAAGCAAACTCACAGGACTATTTTCAGCAGGAAGTAAATTATAAGATAGATGTAACATTGAATGATCGAATGCACGAATTAAGTGCTTTCGAGAAAATCCAATACATCAACAATTCACCAGATACGCTCCAGCTCATTTATTTTCACCTCTGGCCCAATGGCTATTCAAGTAATAAGACTGATCTAGCCCGGCAACTCTTCAACACGAGAGGTAAAGAAAGACTGTTTAAAGATCCGGAATTACAAGGATTTATTGATTCTTTGGATTTTAAAATCAATGATTCACTTGCTCGTTGGGAATATTTAGCTGGTCAGCCCGATATTTGCAGGATTTTTTTAGACAATCCCCTCCTTCCGGGTGATAGTATAATAATTACAACCCCATTCCATGTAAAAATTCCTTTAGGAGTAACCTCCAGGTTAGGTCACATTGGCGAATCCTACCAGATCTCGCAATGGTATCCAAAACCGGCAGTTTACGACAGAACGGGGTGGCACCAGATGCCCTATCTCGATCAGGGAGAATTTTATGCCGAATTTGGGAGCTTTGATGTAAGCATTACTTTGCCGGATAACTACATCGTCGGTGCCACCGGAAATCTACATAACGACCGGGAATTAAAAGTGCTGGAAAATCTTGCTGCGGATACAACCTGGATCAATGCAAAAAAAGAAAAATTTCCGAATGTGCCAATTTCCTCCAAACGCACAAAAACACTTCAATACAAAGAGAAAAATATTCACGATTTTGCCTGGTTTGCAGATAAACAATTTCATGTTATAAAAGGGAGTGTGAGGCTTCCTCAATCCGGCAAAGAAGTGACTACGTGGGTCATGTTTACGGATGAACAAAGCGATCTATGGAAAAAATCCATTTCGTATGTTAATCAGGCAGTGTTCTTTTTTTCCAACTTAATTGGCGATTATCCCTATAACAATTTCACTGCTGTTCAAAGCGCCCTTAATGCCGGAAGCGGAATGGAATACCCCGGAATTACGGTTATCGGGTTGGTTAAAAATGGCTATACGCTGGATGAAGTAATTGCACACGAAATAGGCCATAACTGGTTTTATGGTGCGCTTGGTTCAGACGAACGAAGATATCCTTTTATGGATGAGGGTGTTACAAGCTTGTATGAAAAAAGGTACATGAATCATACCTATCCTGGGAAAAAACTTTGGGAGATCTACATAAAAAAGCTAAAACTGGCCAAATTCCTACACGTTGAAAAACTACCCGTACAACGAATGCAGGAATTGGAATGGCTAACTATTTCCCGCAGGAGTTTAGAGCAGCCGCTTAATTTGAATTCAACCGACTATAGTTCGAAAAACTATGGGATGATCATTTACGACAAGGCTGCCGCTGGATTCAATTACTTACGAGCCTATCTGGGCGACTCGCTCTTCGATAGCTCCATGCAGAATTATTACGAAAACTGGAAATTCAGGCATCCTCAACCGGACGACCTTCGCAACGTATTTGAATCAACAACAGGAAAAGACTTATCCTGGTTTTTTGACGATTTCCTCGGCACAACCAAGCGTTTGGATTACAAGATTGTCCGTTTAAAAAACCGGGAGTTGGTTGTGGCGAACAATGGCGAGATGAACTCGCCTTGGGTACTATCGGGCATGAAAGGAGATTCTATCTGCTTTCAGAAGTGGTTTGAGGGTTTTAAAGGACTTTCAAAAATTGAAATTCCATCCGGAAACTATACAGAATTGAAAATTGATCCGCTCCATTTAATGCCCGAATTGTACCGACTAAATAACAATATTCGAACCACCGGCCTTTTTCGCAAAGCGGATGCTATCCGAACACAGTTTTATTTTTCGATCGAAGATCCCGACAAACGAACATTGATGTATGTTCCTTCCATAAATTGGAATCAACAAAATGGACTAATGCTGGGAATCACTTTTCACAACGGATTCTTACTACCCAAGCCAATCGAATATTTCGCCATGCCGTTTATTTCAATTAATACAGGAGAATTGGCTGGTTATGGAAAGATAGCTTACAACATCACCCCTTATGACAAATTTTTCAGGCTCGCAACAATTTCGCTGGAAGGAACTCAATACAAAGCCCCCGGAGATCAAAATTTTCGTAAAATAAAAACCGGTATTGAAGTTCATTTTAGAGAGATTAAAATCAATTCCACCTTCAAACATAAGGTGTTTGGCTATTACATGGCGGCCTCCGATCTTTACCAGATCGAAAAAATGGAGAAAGCAACCATGTTGTCCTATTTTCAGGTTGGATATACCTTTGAACAAACCAAACTAGTTAACCCATATTCCCTTTCAGCTAATCTTGAAACCGGGAAATCTTTTCAGAAAGCCTCCGTCGAATTCAACTACAAATACAGCTATTTTGGTCAAAAAAACGGCCTGGATATAAGAATGTATGCAGGAACCATGCTAAAAAGCAGCAGCGCTATTCCATTTTACAATTTATCACCAAACGCCAGAAGCGGTCGCAACCTCTATTTATACCAGGGTAACTTTGGCAATCGTTTCGGTGAATTCCCGAAGGACTTTAGCTCCCGCCAAATGTATATTTCAGAGGGTGGTCTTGTATCCCCTGTGAGCGATAAACTTGGATTTAGCAAATGGCTGATGTCAATTTCGTTAACAAGTAGCCTTCCGGGGAAAGCCAGTCGAGTTCCGATCAAACCCTTTGCAAACATTTTGTTAAACGATCACGGTTTTACAAACGACCACACCTCTCCCCTATTTTATGAAGCAGGTTTCAAAGCAGGTATATGGGATCTTTTCGAAGTCTATTTCCCAATTTTTGTATCGAATAATATGAGTTCAGAGAACGGTTCAATCAAAGAGCGGATCAGATTTGTCTTAAGTCTGAATTTCCTAAATCAGGTTAAATTGAAACCCGGTAATGGCAAATAAAATACATGTCTCCAAAAACGGGTTCTGCAATGTGTGAATCCTGCAATTTTTCCCCGGAATTATGTAACAAATGAAGAGGTAAAGAGAACCAACTTTACGGTACAATAATCATTAAAATCATCACTAAAATTGTATGTCATGGGAAATTTACTTTACATCATTGCCGTAGTATTAATAATCTTATGGGCTATTGGATTTGTTGGATTTCAAGCGGGAAGTATCATACACATCCTTCTGGTTATCGCCATTATAGCTGTCTTGCTACGCCTTATATCGGGTCGTAGAATCGACTAGAACTATCCAAATGCAAGTACCGAAATTAAAGGCATTGGTGTTCCCTTTCTATGCGAAAGCCTCGCTGGTTTTCATAGGGATATATGCCTTTGTTTCCATTCTTTTTATCGCAAAAGGAATTATTCTACCGATTATTTTCGCTGGTATCATAGCGATTGTAATGCATCCGCTTGTGAATTTTCTGACCAAAAGAAAAATTAACAGGGTTGTTGCCATACTTATTGCCTTAACCCTTACAATTTTAGCCATCAATGCTTTTGTGCTTTTCGTTATCTCAGAAGTGACTAAATTCAGCGATTCTTGGCCAATATTAGTTGAGAAATTCTCCGCTATTTTCAGCGATACAACTGCTTGGATTTCTTATTACTTCGATATCAGTCCACAAAAAATCAGTGATTGGTTAGCAAAAACAAAAGGGGAATTTCTCGCGACAATAAGTTCATTAATTGGACGAACCATCGTAAATGTTGGGCGTGGGTTATTTCTAATGTTTTTATTACCTGTCTACATTTTCATGATCCTTTTTTACCAACCACTTTTACTGGAATTTTTTCGCAGGCTTTTTGGTACGGACAACCGCAGTCAGGTAAGCGAAATTATTACACAGACAAAAACGGTAATTCAGCGGTATCTGGTTGGTTTGGTGATTGAAGCAATTATCATGGCTGTACTCAATTCTATTGGTCTTTTAGCGCTCGGAATTGACTATGCGATACTGCTTGGGATTTTAGGCGCATTACTCAATGTCATTCCATATATTGGTGGAATAGTGGCCGTTGCATTACCAATGATGATAGCCCTAGTCACTAAATCTTCGGGGATGTTTGCCGTATATGTACTCATCGTTCACTATGTCATTCAGTTAATTGACAATAACTATATCGTTCCAAAAATTGTCGCATCCAAGGTGAAAATCAATGCATTAGTTTCGATCATTGTCGTGCTGGTATTTGGAGCAATTTGGGGTATTCCGGGCATGTTTCTTTCCATTCCTCTTGTTGCGATTATCAAAATAATCTGTGATCACATTGAAGAATTAAAACCATGGGGTTTTTTGCTGGGGGATACAATGCCTGAAATAAACATTTTCAACTTCAAAATAGTAAAGCAAAAGTCCATAATAAAATAATATGAAGCCAATTAACCAAATAAAGAAAGTAAAAAGCTTTGCTACCGGACAATCCATTAAGCTTAGCGAAAAGACACTTGAGAAAACAAAAATAGCGAATGGTTTTTTGAGTGAAGTTGGCAATGTTGCTCTATTCATCAAAAGAACTGTCAGTGAGCTATTTTCACGTGATTTTGAGTTCAAAGAATTTTTGCGCCAGTGCTTTGAAGTTGGTAATAAATCTCTGCCACTTATTGCTACAACCGGAGCCATTATGGGTGCTGTATTCACCATCCAATCACGTCCACCCCTTTTGCAATTTGGAGCAGAAACCTTACTGCCGGGAATGGTCGCGGTATCCTTTATCCGGGAAATTGGTCCGGTGATCACAGCCTTGATTTGTGCAGGGAAAATTGGCTCAGGAATTGGCGCAGAACTGGGATCGATGAAAGTAACCGAGCAAATTGATGCGATGGAGGTCTCGGCCACAAATCCAATCAGATACCTCGTTGTAACTCGTGTTCTGGCAGTTACCCTTATGTTACCGCTGCTGGTCCTTTTTGCAGATATGTGCGGATTATTCGGAAGCTGGGTAGGAGTCAACATCAAAGGAAATGTAAATCTCGTGCTGTTTTTTTCACAGGCTTTCTCCGCGATTGACTTCATGGATTTTTTTCCGGCACTTATTAAAACATTCTTCTTTGGGGCAGTCATCGGATTCGTAGGATGTTACAAAGGTTACAATGCAGGGAAAGGTACAGAAAGCGTAGGAATTGCAGCCAATTCGGCAGTAGTAGTCGCCTCGCTTCTTGTCATTGTTGTAGATATGATTGCAGTACAAATCACAGACATGCTATAATGAAAAACCTGGAAATAGAAAATAAGAGCGCATCAGCACCCGTGAAAGCCAATCTGGAAACGATGATAGAAATAATGGGTCTAAAAAAAGGATTTGGCAATCAACCCGTATTAAGAAATATCTCACTCGAGCTTCGCAAAGGAGAGAATCTGGTAGTATTGGGGAAATCAGGATCGGGCAAATCCGTTCTAATTAAATGCATTGTTCGTTTGCTAAATTCCGACGACGGTTCGATCACTGTTTTAGGCGAAAGCATCAATTCATTAGACCGGATTGAACTGGATGAAATTCGAAAGAAGGTAGGCTTTCTTTTTCAAAGTGGAGCTTTATATGATTCCATGACCGTCAAACAGAATCTCGAATTTCCACTTCGAAGAATGAACAAACAATTAACCGAAACGGAGATCAGTGAAAAAATCCATGAAGTGCTTGAAAACGTCGGCTTAGCCAATGCACTCAATAAAATGCCTTCGGAATTGTCAGGTGGAATGCGCAAACGAATTAGTCTCGCACGAACTATCGTTGTGGAGCCTTTGATTATGCTGTACGATGAACCAACCACGGGACTTGATCCAATTACTTCTGACGAGATCAGCTCATTGATCAATGACGTTAGGAAAAAATATAAAACTTCCTCCATAATCATCACGCACGATATCGAATGCGCACGGATGACGGCGGATAGACTAATTATGCTTAAAGATGGAGAAGTTTATATGGAAGGCAAACTTGACCTATTCGAAAAATCACAAGATCCTTATATAAAATCATTCTTCAAATAATCTTTCCAATTTAAAACCAATTATTATGGATACGCATTCCACAAAATTTAAAGTACGATTAGGACTATTTGTTTCAGGAGGATTTCTAATCCTGTTTATTGGCATATTTCTAATCGGAAAACAAAAAAATTTATTCAATCCGGTCTTTAAACTCACCACTACTTTCAATAATGTTAGCGGATTACGAGTTGGTAACAATGTTCGATTTTCAGGAATCAACGTCGGAACCGTCGAGAATATTGTCATAATTAATGATTCGACTGTCCTTATTGATTTTATCATCAAAAAAGACATTCAGCCATTCATAAAAACTGATTGTCAGGCTACTATTGGATCTGAAGGCATTATTGGCGACCGGGTTTTAATAGTAACCCAGGGAGGAGCAGATTCCCAAAGTGTAAAAGGGGGTGAAATGTTGCTGTCTGCTGAACCAACTGAGATGGATGCAATTATAAAAAGTCTTAACAAAACCGCTGTAAATGTGGAGACCATTTCCGAACAACTGGCAGAAATAATGACCAGAGTAAACAGCGGCAGAGGAACTCTTGGCAGACTTATAAAGGATACTACTATCTCAGAAAACATCAACCAGACGATTATTAATCTTAAGAAAAGCAGTAAAGGCCTGGATGAAAATATGAAAGCCGCCAAAAGCAACTTCCTGCTTAAGGGCTACTTCAAGAAGAAAGAGAAAGAAGCCGAGCAAAAGAAGGAAGACGCAAAAAATGCCCCCCAGGAAGAGAAAAAATAGGGATAAAAAATTCAACAGCACGAATTACTCCTTGATGTGTGAAAGGTGTAAACTATTCCAAAATATATGTAACACTATAAAAGGCCGTCATGCTCACCTTTACGCAAGCAATTTTTAAAAACAATTATTAAATAAATTATGAAAAAATTATTCTTAGTAGCCATTTTGGCCATCCTTTCAGGTTATTCATATAGCCAAAGCCCACTACCAGTCGGAAGAAATCAACTCAATTTTGGAGTTGGATTATCAGAGTGGGGAGTTCCGTTTTACATTGGATTAGATCATAGCGTCCACCGGGATATCACTATAGGAGGCGAATTATCCTATCGTTCTTATAATGAGGATTATAAGAGCTACAAATACCATCATGGCATAACAGGTCTATCGGCCAATGGCAATTATCATTTTAACACAGCCTTGCATATTCCGCAAAACTGGGACTTTTATGCCGGACTAAATCTTGGGTTTTATATCTGGACATCACCAACTGATTATTCTGGCTCGCGAAAATCAGGTCTGGGTTTGGGTGGTCAAATCGGAGGACGATATTACTTTACTCAACGCATCGCTTTGAATCTTGAATTTGGAGGTGGCAATGCATTTTCCGGAGGCAAATTCGGACTATCGTTCAAATTCTAATACTCCTGATTTTTCGGAATTGGTGGTCAAATAATGCTTCATACTGGATTAAAAATGAAAAACAAGACGGAATACAATAGATACAAAAACGACTCAAAAACGAATAGCAATTTGAGCGAGATTATTGTTATCACTTCTTATCCGCCAAGAGAATGTGGCATAGCGACTTATTCGCAGGATTTAATCAAGTCGCTCAATAATAAATTCGAAGATTCATTTTCAATCAAAGTGTGTGCTTTAGAATCAGGAAATCAAGGATTGAATTATCCTGAAGAGGTTAAATTCATTCTTGATACTTCTGATCCGAATAGTTATCAGGAGATAGCCAGGCGTATAAATTTGGATAAGCAAATTGGTCTTGTGTTGATCCAACATGAGTTTGGATTTTTTCAGAACCAAGAAGAAGCATTTCAACAGTTTATTACAGAGCTCCAAAAACCAATTGTCATTGTATTTCATTCTGTTATACCGAAACCAATTGAACTTCTAAAGACAAAAGTTAAAAGAATTACCGATAGATGTGAGTCAATTATTGTGATGACAAGCAGTTCATCCAATATACTTTCTGTGGATTATGATGTTCCTAAAGAAAAAATCACCGTAATAGCGCATGGCACTCACCTGGTTCCTCATTTAAGCGAGGCATTTTTAAAAGAAAAATACGACCTGAAAAACCGCAAAGTATTGTCAACTTTCGGGCTGTTAAGTTCAGGGAAAAGTCTGGAAACGACACTCGATGCACTGCCTGAAATCATAAAAGTTGAACCGGATGTGATGTTTCTAATTATGGGAAAAACCCATCCGGAAGTCGTAAAGTTCGAGGGTGAGGTTTACCGAACTATGCTGGAAGAGAAGGTTAAATCATTAAATATTGAGTATAACGTTCGATTTATAAACAGATACCTTGGATTGCCAGAGTTATTGGAATATCTGCAACTTACTGACATTTACATCTTTACAACCAACGATCCGAATCAGGCAGTGAGCGGGACTTTCGCTTATGCAATGAGTTGTGGCTGCCCAATAATTTCCACACCAATTCCACATGCAAAAGAGGTATTGACATCGGATACCGGAATTATATTTGATTTCAAAGATTCGAGACAATTGGCCATTGATGTTGTTCGTTTATTAAAAGACAACCAGTTGCGGAGAAATCTAAGTACAAACACCTTGCAAAAAATAGCCTTTACGGCATGGGAAAATTCTGCAGTTGCACATGCTCGTCTGTTTGAGAAAATCACCAAGAACAAGCTGATTTTGAAATATAAACTTCCGGCTATCAATCTGAGTCATGTAAAAAAACTTACCACTGACTTCGGTATGATTCAATTTTCAAAAATTAACCAGCCGGATATCACCTCCGGTTTCACCCTTGACGATAATGCAAGAGCTTTGATAGCAATATGTATGCATTACAAGCAAACAAGGAATGAAAGTGATCTGGTATATATTCATACTTATTTCAATTTTATAAAATACTGCCAGCAATCGCAAGGTAATTTTTTGAATTACGTCGACAAAGACAAGAAATTTACGGCGATGAATCATACAAACCTGGATGATGCAAATGGCAGGGCAATCTGGGCTTTAGGTTATCTTTCTTCCTTGACCGATATTATTCCGGCAAAAATTCTCGCAGAGGCTGGAACCCTTGTTAATAATTCATTGCTTCATTTATCAACCATTCACTCGCCTCGGGCAATAGCATTTGCCATCAAAGGACTTTTTTGTTACAACAATGGATTTAAACAGTCTATGCAAGAAATGTTGATAAAAATACTGGCTGACAGATTGGTCGAAATGTACAAACATGAATCATCAGAAGGTTGGAATTGGTTCGAAAGCTACCTGACTTATGCCAACAGTATTCTGCCAGAAGCCCTATTGTATGCCTATTTGGTAATCGAAGATTCTCAGTATAAAAAAATTGCACAAGCATCCTTCAATTTCCTTCTATCTAAAACGTTTAACGAAAATGGGATTGAAGTAATATCCAATAGAACCTGGCACAAAAAAGGAGAAGTTGCAGGCCATTTTGGTGAACAGCCTATCGATGTTGCTTATACAATAATGACTTTAAGCGTATTCTATGAAGTTTTTCACAATGACGAATACCTTCAGAGACTTTATACAGCCTTCAATTGGTTTTTAGGACAAAATCGCTTAAAACAAATAATATACAATCCTTGCACCGGTGGGTGTTACGACGGATTAGAAGAATTCAACATCAATCTCAACCAAGGCGCCGAATCAACCCTTAGCTACTTAATGGCACGACTGACGGTCGAAAATTACCAATATACTAAGGGGTCCCCCAATATTCAACTTTTGGATCTGATCAGAACTAGTAAAAAAAGAAAAGAATCCATTTTCTATTCCGACTTCAAGAAATAGCAGGAGGGATTCATGTCAGAGAATTTTCTACACCATTTCAAACCTCAAGAATGAACCAGGAAAAATCAAAAACCGTTGCTGTAATTGTTGCACACCCGGATGATGAAACCTTGTGGACAGGTGGAATAATTTTACTTCACCCATCCTGGAATTGGTTTATCATTTCTCTTTGCAGGAAAAATGATAGTGATCGGGCTCCTCGGTTTCAAAGAACTTTAAATCATTTTGGAGCTCGTGGAAACATGGGTGATCTGGATGATGGACCAGAGCAGACACCTGTTGCCAGCATTGAAATTGAAGAAATGATTTTGGAGCAACTGCCACAGAAACCTTATGATCTGATCATTACCCATAACGTAACAGGAGAATACACCAGCCATCGAAGGCATGAGGAGGTCTGTAAGGCAGTTATTCAATTGTGGTCAAAAGGGGAAATTGCCACCCAAGAATTATGGATGTTTGCGTATGAGGATGGACATAAAAAGTATTTCCCAAAGGCGATATCAAAAGCTCCAATATTTTGGACGTTACCGGAAAATATCTGGCAAAATAAATACGAAATCATCACTGAAAATTACGGATTTAGCCGCGATAGCTGGGAGGCCGAAACAACGCCTAAAGAGGAGGCATTCTGGCAGTTCAAAGCTAAAAATGAGGCACAAAGCTGGCTTGCCAAAGGTGGAAAATTGTCAAGTAATCCCAATTAATAATATTGTAGAATGAAACGAACATGCTGCGACACAACACCCAAAGGTATGATACTAATTTGCGGCAACATGGAGTTCCATACTACCATTAAAAAACAAATTATTTTAGTATGAAAGTACTGGTTCTATATGATTACCCGCCATCCCCGGGAGGACTCGCAACACAGGGAGATCTTTTATACAGAGGTTTAATGGAAATGGGTATCGACGCACATGCCGTTCACTTTGAATCCGCACAAGAAAAGGAATGGTATTATCGATGGTTTAATCCGGATGTTGTTGTTGGAGTAGGATATTGGGGGCACACCCCACAACTGGTTCTTCATCCGCAACGATTTGGAATACAACCAGTTCCATGGCTAGTGGCAGATGGATATATCGCAAACTACCAGGAGGTACTTAATAGCCTTCCGCTAATTTTGGTCACTTCCAATTGGGTGAAAGAGATGTATGTCAGAGATGGTATCTCCGGCGACCGCATTGAAGTATTACCTGTTGGATGTGATACCACTTCTTTTTGTCCCCACGACAAAAATGATCCGAAAATTTTAGCCGTTCGAGAGGCGCTCGGGATATCACCAGAGCAATTAATGATTCTTACAGTAGGTGGTGATGCAGCCTCCAAGGGCGCTCAGGAGGTAATGCAGGCGCTTGCAATCATAGATAATAAAGCTCCGGATTGGAAATATGTTTGTAAAGTTTGGCCGCAGCAAAGAACAAAATTACAGAATCTCGCTGATCTTGAATTAGCTATGAAGCTGGGTATAGATAAAAAAGTGACTTACGAAACCAATACCATTTCACGGAATTTCATGCCCTATCTGGTAGGTGCCTGCGACATTTATGCAGCTCCGTCGAGGTTAGAAGGTTTTGGAATGCCGCAGGTAGAAGCAGGAGCTTGTGCGAAACCCGTTCTGAGTATCAAAGCCATGGGTATGCTTGATACCCTTATTCACGGAGAAACTGCATTATTGGCAAGAGTTGCGCAAAAAATTGTAGTGAATGAAGTGATCTTGGGAATTGAATCTGGTTTCGAAGATCATCACAAAATAATATTCAGTGAACCGCGAACCGTCGATTACCGGGCAAGTGTGGATGAGATAGCCAAGTACATGATGGACCTGATGACAGATCCCACCTTGCGAGAAAGACTGGGTAAGGCAGGAAGAGTGAGGGTTGTGGAAAATTTCGACTATCGTGTAGTCGCAAAACGATTCGTGCAAATTATGAATGAAAAACTCGGTATATATTAAAATGCAAACCAGCTAATCATCATTGAACTATTGGAATACAACCATTGAATAATTAGTAAAACCACAAGAAAATGCCACTAAAAAAAGGAAAGTCTAAAAAGACAATATCACACAACATTGAGGAGTTATTGCACAGTTATCATGAGACGGGAAAGATCGGAACATCGACTCCAACATCAAATAAAAAAGCGCAAAAACAGGCAATAGCAATAGCTTTCAGTATTGCAGAAGAAGAGAATAAAAAATAACCAGCGATGACACCCACAAATTTGCAATCAATTGAAGAGGCGAAGAAATCGGCATTGGAAGTATTGCTGCATAATGCTCATGGTCCTTTTCATGGTCTACCACGCACAGCTGGCTGGGGGTATCCCGAACCATACACAAGGGATCTAATGTTCTCAATATTAGGTGTTTCTGTGTCTGGGAATAAAAAACTCATCGACAGTATTCAAAATGTTTTGGAAACATTGGCCGAAAATCAGACTGAACGCGGCCATATTCCTTCGCTGGTTCATGACAAAGAAGACCGTGGTGCAAGCGATACCACTCCCCTATTTTTGTTAGGCGTTGGAATTTTCAGGAAAGTTATCGGAAATCCCGATTTTCTTCAGGAGGCTGTAAAAAAAGCCCTGACGTGGATGGAATTTCAAAGTCCGTCGGATCGAAATTTGATAGCCCAACAGCCAACCAGCGATTGGCGCGATGAACAATGGGTGCCTGGATATGGCCTGTTCGTAAACACAGTAACCTATAGCTATCTTCGAATACTGAATCAGAATGAACGAGCAGAGAAAATGCGCAAAGACATGGCTCGTTTTACGATAAGTGGAGCAACAACGCACCATCACGTTCACGAAGGACTTGTTGTAAAACACAAACCATATTATGCTTTTTGGGCTTATAAAATTCATAGTAGCGAACGATTCGATTTGCTGGGTAACAGCTTGGCTATTCTATCCGGTATAGCCTCGCCAACGAGAGCTGAAGATATGATTTCGTGGGTTGAAGCTGAATGCGAGGCCATGCAAAAATCTGGTGAATTAGCCGTAGATCTGCCACCCAATTTCTTCCCTTTCATTCAGCCGATTGATCCCGACTGGCTACCGCGATACGCTATTTACAACAATCCAGGTGAATACCATAATGGCGGAATCTGGCCATTTATTGCCGGACTATATGTTGCTGCACTTGTAGCCGCAAAGAAGTTCAAACTGGCAGAAGAGAAACTTCTGGCACTAACTTCGCTCGTCAGACTCACCAACTACGAAAATGTAGATTTTGGTTTCAACGAATGGATAAAATCTCAGACAGGAAAACCAATGGGACAAGATTGGCAAACCTGGTCGGCAGCGCTGTACCTTTATGCCGCCAAATGCGTACAAGAAAGAAAAACCCCATTTTTTGACGAGATCAGAAATGGAGAAGAAAAGCGTGATTGATATAACTCTTAGCAATAATTGTGTAATACATTAGGTGGTAAATATGCTCAAATTTGTGTCAGTGGAAATATTTCCAATTAATAAAAACAAAAACAATGAACAACGAAATCAATCCGAAATTGGATCAGTTTGCTGAAACACGAATGCCTCTATCAAGTTCTGCAAGCACCGGCACGAAAACCGCGAAAAACATAAAAAGAATCCTTTTAGTATCGAGTGTAGTTGGGATGAGCTTCCTGCTAAATTCTTGCACATCTGCAGGTTATGTTACATCAGAGCCTACATACATTGAGACTGTCAGGCCTCCTCGTCCAAGCAATCTGCACATCTGGGTCGATGGGAATTGGGTATACAGACGTCAAAATGACTCCTATGTAAAAAAGAACGGCTATTGGTCAAAACCAGCTAGAAACCGTGTTTACATTTCAGGGCACTGGCAAGATAGTCCAAGGGGTAAACATTGGATAGCCGGTCACTGGCAACGCAATAGATAATGGACTTCGTTGATTACTACAAAACTTTAGGAGTAGCGGAAAAAGCTACTCCTAAAGAAATTAAAAATGCCTATCGGAAATTGGCAAGAAAATATCATCCCGATTTACATCCGAATGATAAAGATGCCAAGCATAATTTTCAACAGATTAACGAGGCCAATGAAGTACTGAGCGATCCTGACAAGCGATTAAAATACGATCAGTACGGAAAAGACTGGCAACATGGAGCAGAAGCGCAGCAATCACATCAGTATCAGAATCAATCACCAGGCAGCGATTTTTCCGATTTCTTTGCCTCTATGTTCGGCGGAAATCCTAATTCAGGAAGAAGCAGACAAATGAAATTTAAGGGTGAAGAGTATCAAACCGAGATTCGGCTGAATCTGGTTGATGCCTACGAAACCCACAAGCAAACACTTAATGTTAACGGACAAAAAATCCGGATTACAATCCCTGCAGGAATTGAAAACGGTCAAACGATAAGAATCAAAGGGCATGGAGGAAGTGGTTTAAACGGAGGGCCTAATGGTGATCTGTTCATCACCTTCTCTATTGCCAATGATTCTAAATTTGAAAGAATAGGAAACAATTTGTTTACAGACGTCGACCTTAATCTTTATACCGCAATTTTGGGTGGTGAGATTACGATTGAAACGTTGAAAGGTCAGGTTAAATTAAAAGTCAAACCTGAAACACAAAATGGCAGTAAAATCAAACTCAAAGGAAAAGGATTTCCTCTATACAGAAGAGAGGGAGTTTTTGGCGATTTACAGGTTACTTACCACATTAATATTCCAACAAACTTATCAGAAAAGCAAATCCAACTCTTCAGAGAATTGTCTGATTTGCAAACAATTACAAAATAATTTCTTTAATAATTCCTTCCATGCCTACCATAACAGATCGTAAAACTGCACTTTTAACGAAATTTCTATTATCCATCATACTATTCACTTGCCTGATTTACAATGGTCATGCAAGTCCAACTATTCTTAAAGAAGCATCTATTATTAAAAATTTCTATACCGTAAATCATCAATCAATTTATTGGTTTGATACTGCCAGGAATAGCAGAAGGGCAACGGAGTGGCTTGATGAGATGAATGATTCTGAACAATATGGCATTCGTCCCGACAAAAGCCTTATCGCACAAATGAAATCCGTATTATCCGACCGGAAAAAATTAGATCCTGTCGCCAAGGAAGAAAAAGACAAACAAATTACCGGAATGGTCCTTGGTTTTATCAAGGATCTTAAAGAAGGTAACATCCATTTTGACTATGATGAAGTGAAGACTTCAAAAGATTCATCCTACATTTTTCAATTAATGGATTCAAGGTACGAAGGGAAAGTCTCCAAGATAGTTGCCTCAATGGATTGCAAGGATCCGGAATATCTGGTTCTGAAAAAGTACTTAAATGATTCGATTAAAGAGACGGTTAGTTTTAAGTATAAAACCGTCGTTCTTGCGATGAATTATAGGAGATATCTAACAGCCTATCATCAGCCCGAATACATTTTAGTCAATATTCCAACCGCCGAGGCCACCTATTTCAAAAACGATGTGCCAACAATTCAAATGCGTACGGTACCTGGTAAAAAATCAAAGCCAACGCCAACCATTTCATCCTATGTGACTAGTATTGTCACTTTTCCATACTGGAATGTTCCTTTTGATGTTGCAGTAAAAGAAATAATACCAAAAATTAGGAAAAACGAGAATTATCTGGAGCAAAATAATTTTGATGTAGTTGATGCAAAAGGCAATGTGATTGATGATTCGGATATAAATTGGAAGGATTATAATGGAAGAAATTTTCCCTATTTCTTTCGGCAATCAACCGGTTCGGAGAATTCCCTCGGAGTTTTAAAATTCAATTTGCAAAACCCTTTCAGTATTTTCCTGCACGCAACCAGCAATCCGGGTGCCTTTTTAAGAGATAACCGATTTTTAAGTCATGGTTGTATCCGATTAGAGAAACCTCTCGATCTGGCAGATGCATTACTCAGAGGTAAATTGGATATTGAAGCATTGAAAAGTGGAAAGAAAGACAACGAGCCCAATACAATTATGCTTCCTGAAAAAGTACCAACTTTTATTATTTATGTACCACTGATGGTCGCAGACAACAAAGTGACTTTCCTCAAAGATGTGTACGGATTAATTAAGTAACGATGAACTGTGAATATAGTCGTTGTTCGGATTGTATAGAAATAAGCAGGTACCTCCTTTTATCGTTTCAATAATAGGTTTATTCAACGCAGGAGGAAGTGCAGGACATCCCAAGCTTCTGCCAAGCCGTCCGTTCTTTTTAATGAAATCCTCTGTGGCGTAGTTCGCTGCGTGCATAATAATTGCACGTTTAGTCGCATTGTCATTAAACCCCTTTTCAACCCCGTTAAGCATCAGCGCAAACCCCGTATGCGATCCAACAATGGGATTTTCAGTGACGTAAAACCCCAAACTAGTTTTAAAAGAACCTTCTTTATTAGAAAATGAGCTGGCAAATTCATCGCCGGTATTTCTTCCGTGAGCAACATAGGTATTAAATAAAAGCCTTTTATTTTTCAGATCGATCACATATAACCGTTTCTTATTGCTGGATTGTGAATAATCTGCAATGGTTAGTATATCAGAATTTTGCAGCTTACCAGCCTTAATAAGTTTGGCAAATCCTTTGATGGCAAGATTAAAAACCTCACTTGATAGTCCGGTACCAGCCAAATTTATAGAAGCGAATATCTCTTTTAGGTCAAACTTAACAGCGTCAAATTCTACTACCTTGGCCTTGTTCATGAGAGGCAATAATAGGAAGAGAAGATAAAACAGGAGTTTCTTCATCTGGTAAAGGTATCATAATATAATTAGAAACTCCTTTAATAAGAATCGGGCGAAAATGTAAATATTTGATATTCTGAAAATAAATAGTAGTTTGTCAAAAATAAACCGTATCTTACAGGAATATTTTTAATACATATTATGAACAACGGAACAGTAAAATTTTTCAATGAACTCAAAGGATTCGGGTTCATCAAAGACTCAAATTCAACAAAAGAGTACTTTGTACATTCATCAGGATTAAAAGACAGCATCAAAGAAAATGATTCTGTAACTTTTGATTTACAAGAAGGCAACAAAGGCTTAAATGCCGTAAATGTTAGACAAGCTTAGAAAACCTGCATAAACATTTAAGATTTAGAATCCCGCCAAAAGCGGGATTTTTTTATGTGAATAATGTAACTCTTTCTCAAATTTATATAACACTTTTCATTCGCTGAAATCCCACTTTTAGAATGTCTATATGCTTTGCAGAAATTAGCAGTCTTCGTGGTTATTCCATAAGGCAATTAAGAAACAAAGTTAGTAGCGAATGAAACTTCAAAATTTTATTAATATTTCAAGAATATATAACTAATTACCATATCATGCCAATAACGGTAGTAAGAAGAAAGTTCGTATTTTCTCCTGATCCCTCCAGAGTGATTGCACGTTTTCTACAGATAAATGATGAAAGAGCTGCTAATATAATTAGAGAAGTATTGGCAATTCCTGAAAAAGAAATAAATATTGCAATGAGCCAGTTATTGCGTGGATTTGCCCGGCGACATCGAAATATTTCGCGCATATTTGAGAACAACTTTGCACGAATGGCTCCAATATTCGATAAAATTGAAGTCGATGAAGAAGAGCTGAGCATTTCTCAAAAAGCACTGATAGGCTCCTATTTCACCATGGAATACTCCATTGAATCGGCTGCATTTTTTAATCCGTCGATAATGGAAGATCCGGATCAATCCGGATTAAGCTCAGGTGAAGTAAGAGTAGTCTTCAGTTTCCGTGCTACCGGTGAAGGTCATATCTCATCGATTGTTTTTCGCTCAGGTATTCTCGACAAAAACAATAACCTTCGTATTGAGCCTGTGGGTAAAATGCTGGCAGAAGCCGATAAGATTATCAGAAATATCTACAATAAGAAGAGCTTTCAAGAGAAACTTGCTGGTATCCAAACCCAAATAAATGTCATTTCTCCTGTTATTGCAGATAATGTTGCAGAAATCCAAAATCCGGAAAACGTTCTTCCTGCAGCTATTTTAGATAAGAATGAAAAAAAAACCAAACATCAAAATATCGTTTCATCTGCATTCATTCTGGACAAATTAGGAGAAAGTTTTACCTATGGTGAATTGATGAGAACTCTTAGCATAGCCATAAAAGATCCTGATCTTAGAGAGGACCAGATTAAAATTATTAATCAAATGCTTTGGCTGGCTTCTGCGCACTACGAGATTAATTTTTCAATTGATTCGGTGCTTTCAGAGAGGGTAATATTCCCGGTTTCTGCCACAGAGCAAAAGGGTATCGAAGATGCCCGATTCGTCAAATTTACAAATGATGATGGTGAAATAACGTATTATGCCGCTTACACCGCTTATGATGGAATGAC
>JBBQJE010000023.1:0-23518 GCA_038325635.1 Bacteroidales bacterium | reverse complement strand
GGTTTCGACGTGTTTTCAGGATTGTAGTTGTTCGTTATATTGTTGAAAACGATTCCAAATCTTGTTTGAACTTTTTTCTCCAATTCAACGAGGTATTTTAATCCAATGGAGGGATAGGAGAATTCATCCTCGACAGGTGGTTTAACGATAGAGGTGAGGTCTGAAGAAATACGTATATCAGGAATGATTGGCAAAATCTGGTGATAATCCTGCTGTAAGAATTGTATTTCATTGTCATTTAGGCTACTATAACCGTATTCAATGATTGAATTTTTTGCAGGAACAGGCACACAGAAATAGTGTTGAAGAAATCGCTGACAATTTCGACGGCCAAGCATGAAATCATGCGTTCTGAATTTTTTGCTGAAAAATCCGCCAAATCCTCCGAATGAACCACAAGCAATACTATTTTTTTGTGTCACGCCTCCTTTTGTGCGAATAGGAGAGACCATGAATCGGGTATAATCGTCATCATCATAAGCTTTGGCGAGCAGATCCGTTTTTACCATAAGTTGCTGACGCATTGCACCGAATAGCTGGGTGGATGTGAATTTTATCGCCTGCAAATCATAATAATTGGGATCGGGAATCTCTTCATAACTTGGAAAAGGATCAATCATTAGGATGGTGGTATCGAAATTGGAAGGGCTTTTTGCCAACTGATAACTATCTGTTGATTCTATGTCTGAAGAATTTTGCAACTCTTTTACTCTCCTGTCTGTCAGGATTATTTCGGTCAAATCATACGGCTCATTATTAATTACACCTCCGTCTACACAAACGGCCTTGTAATCGACCAACGGATCAACGATGAATTCTTTTCCGTGTGTGATTTTCAGCAAGTGATTGTCGTTAATGTATTTAGGATCTCTGATCACTACTCTTGGTGCCAAACCTACCGGGAAAGCGCCAGTTGCAATGGCTGCATCAATCAGAAGGTTTTTGTTTAGTCCGTCGCTGGTATTAAAATGGAATGGGATTTTTCCATCATTTCTATATTCGCCGGAGGGATTAAGCTGAAGATGAAACAGATCTTTGTGCATCGTCATTCGGTCTTCTCTTTTCCCGGCGGCAGTGAAAAATTCCAGTTCGTAATTAAATCCCCTAAGATTCGTGAGCGTGGTAAATACCTCTAAATCTTCCGCAAAATAGGGTCTTTTGGTCGATGGATCTTTCACGGTAGTGTCCATAACGCGGCGCGCAATTTTTTCAATAAAGAGGGAATTGAAGACAGATCGAACCTCTTTATTCGGATTAAGGTTCTGTGAATCAGTAATATCCTTAGAGTTCAGCATTTGATTCATCATATCGCTTTTTGGCCGTTCGGTCAAGTTCACCCACGAATCGTAAAGCGGATTTTCTTTGTTCGTCTGAGTAGAATAATTCTGTTGATTAATGTGCAGAAAGTCTTTTTGCACGGAGGCGGCCGTAATCACCGCTGTCATACCTCCAGCCGAGGCTCCACTAAGTACTTCTATGACTATATTATGTTGAGGAACCCCTGGTAAACCAAGTTCTTTCGCGCTCTGCCAGTTTTCCAAGGCTTCGAGCAGGTAATCCATGACACCAGCGGTATAAGCTCCGGCTGAGACAGCGCCTGCCATTGAAATTCCTATTCGAAAGGTATTTTTATTCTCCATGTTCTGTCATTTTTGAAATTAATTCAAAAATGACAGCATAGGTTACCCTCTGACGGCTCCATTTTTAAAAAAACTGTCTGGGTAGGGCTGAGTTCTTACATTAGGTAATAGCAATTCTTTTATCGGCGGCAATAAAATTGATGGTATTCCTCGTCTCAATAAGCACAATGTATTCCAGATCGGACAATTTCAGTTTAAATGTAGAGCCATCATATTTTTTTATTTCAAACCAATTGGTTTTGTAGTCCATTGATTGAATATCATTCCAGAGGATAGCTTGTTTTTTAGACCAAACGCCGGATTTAACGACGATGTGAATATGGTCGATATCGATGAAAGAGGTTCCCCAAATCCTTTCGAAATGATAACCAAAACCCATTAGAAGAGCCAGAACCCCATATACTGCAAAATAGAAACTAAAAACCCAATCACTTGCACTTAAAATTTTGTGATCCAAGTATTTAATGGGAATCCAAATGATTGAAAACAAAATGGAAACAGATGCCAATAGGATGGCTGTCTTTGATTTTTCTTTTTTTCGCAGTAGGTCGATTTTTAATTCCATACGAATCAGGTTAGATGAATATTAATTTATGCAGAAAGAACTTAAATCAAATATATTTAAAAATCCGCATCATGCAATTTTTGCAATCAAATTCCAATTCAAATCGGGTTGACCCGTCTGTTAAGTAAAAGGGTTCTGCGAATTCGGAAGGGAATTTGCCCCCAAACCGGGCACAATAACCGAGTTCGTACTGTAGGCAGTGTTTGGTAATCATGACCTGGAGTTTGCCTGTTACAACCCTTTTTTCGACGCCCATTTCCGGGTTTTCGATGCCATGTTTGCGGTAAAATTGCCTAGCCAGGCGATTGGAAATATTATTTTCGAATAGCAGCGGTTCGGTTGGAAAAGGGATGAAAGTTAGATCCGTAGTAGGATAGACGCGTTTTTCAAGCCAATTCTTGTCAGACCCTTTTGCGGGAATAAATTTTGCTTTCTCGGTCAGCAGATCGAGCAATCCACGGCGTAATTCGTTCAATTGTTGCGCAGTGAAGAAATAGTGTTCGTTGCCACCGGTATCAATATCCTTTATCAAGAAAGGGGTGTCGCCGGATTTAGCCAATTGGCGGAGGATGTTTTCTTTGGACTTGATTGGGTCGTTGGCAAGAACTTTCGGAATTTTGATTTCATAGTTGAAATCAAAATCTGCGGATATTTCAAATCCATCATCGGTTGCTTGCAAGGAAATGGATAGCGGTATTTTTCGCTCGGAGGTTTTTTTTGACAAAGCCATTTGAAAGGAATGGTCGTAATTCCTGGATATTTTGGCTCCCACAAACACATCGTTCATTCGATCAGGGAAAATAACTCCGTTTTCAACTTTGTTTACCTTCAATCCAATACTCTCGCCATGTCGGTCGGTAAAGGTTAATCCGTCGTTATTTGAAACTTGTGCCGATCCTGAAAGCTGGAATGAATCTCTTGATATTCTGGTTACAATACCAATCTCTTCCCCGGTAGATTTTGCGCTATCCATACTTGCAACCGGATCTTTTCGTCCATGAAGATAATATTCCGTAGCGCCGCGATGAAATGTCTTGGCAGGGTTTGGAGCGAAATACAAGGTGGTTTTTCCCAGAGAAGCTGTGCTAAATTCTGGTCTTTCTTCCAGAATGCGGTCAAGTTCTTCACGGTAGTAAGCGGTGATGTTTTTTACATAGTCGATATCTTTGAGTCTGCCCTCAATTTTAAAGGAGCGAATACCGGAATCAACTAATTCGCGGATTGATTTTGAACGGTTGAGGTCTTTGAGAGAAAGCAGGTGTTTATCCTGGATGATGGTTTTACCAGCAGCGTCTGTCAGTGTGTATTTTTTGCGACAGGGTTGTGCGCAGGCTCCGCGATTGGCACTTCTTCCGCCCATTACATGACTCATGAAACATTGTCCGCTGAGGCTCACACACAGCGATCCGTGCACAAACGCTTCGAGTTCGATGGTCGTTTGGTCTGCTATTTCTTTGATTTGATGCAGCGAAAGTTCTCTGGCTAGCACTGCTCTTTTGAATCCGACAGCCTCCAGGAACTTTATTTTATCAACCGTGAAGTTGTTGATTTGGGTACTTGCATGTAGGGCAATTGGTGGCAGGTTCATCTCTAGGATTCCAAAATCCTGAATGATCAGGGCATCGGCCCCTGCTTCATAGACCTGTTGGATAATTTTCTCTGCTTCAGCCAGTTCATTATCGTACAAAATTGTGTTAAGGGCAACGTACGTCTTTACGCCAAAAATGCGCGCTTCGGTTGCCAATTTTTCAATTTCCTCAATGGAGTTACCCGCCGCCTCGCGGGCACCAAACTTCGGCGCACCGATATACACGGCATCTGCCCCGTGGTGGATCGCAGCCAGACCACATTCCAGATTTTTTGCTGGAGAAAGGAGCTCCAATTTTCGATTTTCGATTTTCGATTTTGGAATGGTCGTCACAGCAATATTTGCTTTTTTATGATCATTTGCTATAAAGATTGATTAATGAATTTTTGTACTGAATATTTCATATTTGTCGAATCAATAAAATAGCATTCAATATTTTTCCTATTTAACAATTGGATATGGATAGGGTTGAAGATCTTGCCTTCCGAACTTCCAAAATCCAAAATTATTCATTCAGTGCATCCCAATATTCGACTGCTCGTCTGGTGTGAGGGATCACGATCGTTCCGCCAACCAGGTTGGCAACAGCAAATATTTCAAAAAGCTCCTGAGTAGTGACCCCCTGTTCGTAGCATTTTTCGAGGTGGTATTTAACACAGTCGTCGCATCGCAATACCATTGAACTTACCAGTCCGAGCATTTCCTTGGTTTTGGTTGAAAGCGCTCCTTCCATGTAGGTGTTGGTGTCGATGTTGTAGATCCGTTTCATTACTTTGTTGTCGGAAGCAAGGATCTTTTCATTCATCTTTGCGCGGTAGTCGCGAAATTCTTTGATTTTTTCGTTCATATTGAATTTGTGGTTATATCCGGGGTGGTGTGTATTACCACCCCGATCAATGTGGTTTGCGTACAATCGGTGTTTTTCACATGCACAAAATCTCCAATCTGGATTCCTTCGCTGGCGAAAACCACAATTTTATTTTGGGAGCTTCGTCCGAAAAATTCACTCTTTTTCTTCTTAGAGATGCCTTCAGCAAGTACTTCCATGGTTTTACCAATATCCCGTTGGTTGCTTTCAAGTGATAGACGATTCTGTAAATGAATGATCTCATCCAATCGTCTGGATTTCACCTCTTCGGGCACGTCATCCGCAAAATGATCGGCAGCATAGGTGCCCGGCCGCATCGAAAATTTGAACATAAATGAGGTGTCAAACTGAACCTCGTTCATAAGTTGAAGGGATTGTTGATGATCCTCTTCAGTTTCGGTGCAGAAGCCGCAGAAAATGTCTGTGGTGATACCGCATCCCGGGAGGGCCAGGCGGATTGCCTTGATACGATCGAGGTACCATTCCCGGTCATATTTGCGGTTCATCTTTTTCAGGATGGCCGAACTGCCCGATTGTACCGGCAGATGGATGTGCCGGCAGATATTTGGATAGGCAACCATTTTTTTTAATAGTTTATCAGATAGATCTTTAGGATGCGAGGTGGTAAACCTGACGCGCAATGCAGGCGAGATCTGAGCTACCATCTCAAGCAGATCCGGAAATTTTATGGACTTTCGCGTGGGTTCCGGATGCCAAACATACGAATTGACATTCTGCCCCAGAAGTGTCACCTCTTTGGTGCCATTTTCGATTAGGGCTTGCACCTCGTTGAGGATATCCTTTGGATCGCGGCTTCGTTCGCGGCCACGTGTATAGGGAACGATGCAATACGTGCAAAAATTATTGCAACCGCGGGTGATGGACACGAATCCGGTGATTCTTTCATCGCCAATTCTTTTCGGGATAATGGAATCGTAGGTTTCATCGATCGTCAGTTCTACGTTGACCGCACTTTCGCCGTGACTGGCTTTGTCGTAGAGGAAGGGCAGATCGCGGTAGGCATCCGGTCCAGCAACCAGATCGACCGTTTTTTTCTCGATCAATTCATCGCCGATCCGTTCGGCCATACAACCGATTAATCCAATGACCAATTTTGGATTTTTCTTTTTAAGACTTCTGAAAAAAGTTAGCCGGTTCCAGATCTTCTTCTCCGCATTGTCGCGAACGGAGCAAGTGTTGACGAGAATGGCATCCGCATCTGCGTATTGATCGGTGACAACGAAACCACGATCACCCATTACAGAAGCAACCACTTCACTGTCAGACACATTCATTTGACAGCCGTAGGTTTCGATATATAATTTTTTTTGTTCCATAGAAAGCATGATATTGAAAAACTGAGGCATATTCACAAACTTCAGTTTCCCAAGGGTTGATTTTTAATTTGCAAAGTTACGTTCTATTTGTGATATGACTGCAAAAATTGCCACCCAGGCTTGTCAAATCCAGCGAATGTTTGTATACGAAGCTGTTTTTTGGGTTTTTCTCCGTCACTTTTTCCTTTATCTTTGCAGCAAATTATCCGTGATATGATTACTTTAATACGGAAAACTGGGTTTTTGCTTCTGTTTATTTTCTTGGTATTCAGTTTCTCAACAAAAGCACAAACAGCCAGACCGAATATGTTGACTCCTGCCATTACTGATGGCTCATTCATCTGGCAACGGTTGAATGTAGAGGCCAGCAGCGAAATATCAGATCTACTGAGGCAGCAATACGATCAAAACAGAAAATCAGGAACCTTTTCGGGGTATCGTCTCCAATTATATTTTGGATCAGGCGTACAGGCGAGGGTGCGTGCCGAAAAACTAAGGTCAGAATTTAGTTTTTTGCATCCTGATATCCGGGTCTATCTTATTTTCAAATCCCCGGATTTTATTGTGAGAGCAGGAGATTTCAGAACAAAAAGTGATGCATTAAAAGTATTAAAGAGTTTAACTGCCAGTTTCGCGAATGCTTTTATCGTCAATGACGAGATTGCTTTCCCTGTTCTGGCGGTTCAAGGAGAAATAAAATAGGGATGAGCGACCAAATCAAACACGAGTGTGGAATTGCCTTGATCAGGCTTCGTAAGCCATTGGAATATTATCGTTTAAAGTATGGAACCTGGCAATATGGGATTAACAAACTCTACGTGATGATGGAAAAGCAGCACAATCGCGGACAGGATGGTGCGGGTGCTGTTGGGGTCAAAATTAATTTGTCGCCCGGTCAGGAATACATCTTTCGTCACCGTTCTATTGATACAAATCCTATTCGTGATGTTTTCGCCAAAATCTTTAAAGAGTTCAACTTCGCGAAGCAGAATTTTCCACTTGCTTTTGAGGATCCAACCTGGGCAAAAGCGAACCTGCCATTTGCAGGAGAGCTTTATCTGGGTCACCTGAGATACGGAACCTATGGACGAAATAGCGTTGAGTCGACCCATCCGGTGATGCGCCAAAATAACTGGCGGTCGCGCAATCTGGCACTGGCCGGTAATTTCAACCTGACCAATGTTGATGAGCTATTCAATCTTTTAGTTGGTCTGGGCCAGTTTCCAAAAGGCTTTAACGATACAGTTACCATTCTTGAAAAAGTAGGCCACTTTCTCGACGAGGAAAACGAATTACTTTTCAGGCAATACAAGAATGATGGCTGTGCGAATGCGGAAATTTCACCCATGATCGAGAAAAACATCGATATCCGCAAGATTTTAGAAAGGGCAAGCCGCGACTGGGATGGCGGTTATACGATTGGAGGAATTATAGGTCACGGCGATGCATTTGTTGTTCGAGATCCATGGGGGATTCGTCCGGCGTTTTATTATTATGATGACGAAATTGTTGTGGTGGCATCCGAAAGGCCTGTTATTCAGACGGTCATGAATGTGGGTTGGAACAGTGTATCAGAAATTAAACCCGGATATGCATTAATCGTGAAGATGGACGGATCAGTCAAGGAAGAATTGGTGCGTGTTCCGCAAAAGCGTAGTTCGTGTTCCTTTGAAAGGATTTACTTTTCACGCGGATCGGATCGGGATATCTACAAGGAGCGGAAGAAACTTGGTTTCCTATTGGCGCCTGTTATCCTGAAAGCTATTGACAATGATTTAAAGAATACGGTCTTTTCCTTTATCCCTAATACTGCAGAAACTGCTTTTCTCGGGATGATGGAAGGCATTCGAGCCGATCTTTTGGTCTGGAAAAAGGAGAAGATACATGCCCTTGGCGATAAAATGACGGAAGATGAAATAGGGGAGATTATCTCAGTTCAGCCACGGATGGAGAAAATAGCCATCAAAGATGTCAAGATGCGCACCTTTATTGCAGACGACAGTAGCCGCGATGACCTGGTGGGGCATGTGTACGATGTTACATACGGTGTGGTTGAAAATCAAAAAGATACGCTAGTCGTTATTGATGATTCCATTGTACGTGGAACGACACTTAAGCAGAGCATCTTGAAAAGTTTGGATCGGCTTAAACCAAAGAAAATCATCATCATATCCTCTGCTCCACAAATTAGGTATCCTGATTGTTATGGCATTGACATGGCTATATTGGGCAAATTTGTTGCCTTTGAAGCAACCATCGCATTGTTGAGGGAGACTGGTAAATCAAACGTAATTGATGAGGTGTATCGCAAATGTAAGGAACAGCAAAATCTTCCAAAGGAGGAGATGGTCAATTATGTGAAGGAAATTTACAGACCATTCAGTGATGAAGATATTTCCAGAAAGATTGCTCAATTATTGAAACCGGCAGAATGCAAGGCAGAGGTTGAAATTGTATACCAATCGGTCGATAATTTGCATATCGCATGTCCAAATGATTTAGGCGACTGGTATTTCACCGGCGATTACCCGACCCCGGGTGGTAATAAGGTTGTTAATACCTCGTTTATCAACTATATTGAAGGAATAGACGGACGGGCTTATTGAAATCGCATCTTTGGATTATCTTGTTTTTCAACCAGCTCTTCTAAATAGGAGGAAACATGTCTGTCGATTTTGATATCGTACATGTCTTCTATACTTAACATGATGCCAGTTTCCTCTACATTTCCAAATTCATCACTAATGGCTGTTCCGAAAGTACGCATATTGGGTGTCAAACTCATGTAGGCGTTGATCAGAGGAGGAATGTTCTCTCCCAATTTCCGAACTTCCTGGGATAAGGTCTTGTATGCTTCATCGTAATTTTTACCTTCAAAAAGCGCTTTAATTTTATCCTGATCAGCAGGAACAATCATCGGATTTTTAGACCAAACCAGACGATCCGGATCGGAGAAAAACAGACTAAAGAAATGAAGAATCAAGTTGCGTGCTTCCTGATTGTAGTTGGTATACATGGTTACTTTTCCGAAGAAATATTTTACTTCAGGGTAGTCAATCATCAGAGCACCAAGCCCATCCCATAAATTATCGAGCGCAAAGATGGCCTTGGATCCGGCTTTTGAGGATTGGTATTCAGGCTGGACGAAGGAGCGTCCAAGTTCTATTACATAAGGTAGGTAATCCTCTATGAATGCATCAGAGAAATTGAACAAGTGAGCGGTGGCCAACGGGACTTCCCCATGAATGTCTTTGCTTAATCCGGTGCAATGTATAAAGCGATATCCTCCCAGAATCTCCTTGTTAGAAGGATCCCATACGATAAGTTGTTTGTAAGGGTGTTCATCTGAAGTATCGTAGTGATCAATATCCAATTCCTCACCAATACCACCGCCAGCTGATCTGAAAGTTATTTCTCTCAATCGGCCAATCTCCCGCATTAAATTTGGAGAATCACGACTAGTAAGAATATAAATCTCATTATCAGCTTTATTCGTCTTTCTTTGAAATCTTTCCGAAGTAAGTTCTGCTTCAAGTAGCTCCCTCGGAACGGGAGGAATTATCTCCTTCATCGTGAAAAAAGTAATTAGTATGCGTCAAAAATAATAATAATTGACACTTTCTTTACCACAAATAGCACAATTGCGAACAAATAGCCTCCTTCTAACCACAGATTGCAAAGATTATACAGATTTATCTGGAGGAATCAATGTAGTGATTTAAAATAATTAGAACCTTTATCTAATGGATTCTTGTCAATTAATTGTCAAATTGTCAATTAATTGTCAAATTGTCGAATTGTCGAATTGTCGAATTGTCATATTCATCCTTCCACATTTTCACATTGGCTCCTTTTCAATCGGAAGCCTATACACCACCCTCTTAACTACCTCTGCCCATTGGGAAGGAGTTTTTGTGACATTGAAACTTTGCCATGGGATTGGTTTGCCAAAAGTGATGGTGAACTTTCTGTTTCGTTGTTTGAACATTTCGTCGGGAAGCAAGAACATTTCAATATTGAATTTAATGCCGATCTTTTGACGGAAATTGGATAACCAATAGAAGAATCCGGAATTACTGCCGCTCATAAAGACCGGAATAACATCCCTTTTTGACTCAATAGATTTCTGAATAAAGTGCTTGTGCCACTCAAGATCAGAAATTACCCCGTGCTTCTTTCGGGAGGCTAATCCGGAAGGAAAAATGAGGATCTGTTTCTCAGACTCATAGGCTGCATTGATCAGATTAATCGAGTTGCGCTGGTTCCCAAACTTGTTTATTGGAATGAACACATCCTTTAATTGCGGAATTTTAGTCAATTCATCTCTGACCAAAAATAGGGAAGGGCCAAGGAATTTAGTAACGCCATTCAGCAGGATCAAACCATCGAAACCTCCCAAGGGATGGTTGGATGCAAAAATAAAGCGTCCTTCCTTGGGTAAATTTTCAGTCCCCTGGAAATCAAAGCTGACGTTAAAATACGACAGGCTGGAGGTGACGAATTCGATCCCCATCTTGTCTCCGTATTTGAAGATAATTTCGTTTAGCTCCTTTATGTGCAATATGCGGTTTAACCAGCCATAAACAAATCCGGGAATCCGGTTGGCGAGCTTATTATTCTTTTCGGCGACAATATCTTTTAGGATGATTAGGCTCATGCAAATGAAAAATGAAAAGTGAAAAGTGAAAAATGGAAGGAGAGGATTGAAGTAAAAATTATCTCGTATTTTCTAATCGCTATTAAATCAACAACATACAGACAATTATTCTCTTTTCATTTTTCATTTTTCACTTCTGGTGAATATACCCCAATATCAACATTCTATCTCCCTGGTAATCAAAAAATCTAACGAAGGTTACTAACAAGTTATCAACAATTAGCCGTTTCTTATACAATTAGATTGTTAACAACCTGTTGAGAAATTGTTTAGTGTAATAAAGTGTCATGTATTGTCATGAAGTGTAATAATTTATACCTTTACATTCTATACATTAAGTCAAGTAGAGATGGCCTCATTTTCGAATAAATACAATGCAACCGTTGACGGTAAAGGGCGTATCGTCCTTCCTGCTCCTTTCAAAAAGGAGTTGGGTGATGCACTTGAGCCTGTATTTGTCGTAGAAAAAGACATTAATGACACCTGTTTGAATATTTATCCTTACGCTACTTGGCTTACAAAGGTAGAAAGATTCAGGAATCGTTTGAATCTGGATAATTCGGTTCACAGTCAAATTCTGTCAAGATATTACGAAGATATCGCAACAGTGACGATGGCCGAGAACGGTCGATTGAATATTCCTGATGAGATGCTTCAGTATGCGGGCATTACCAAAGAGGCAATATTTACAGGCCAGGGAATGAGAATGAGACTCTGGGAACCATCTCGTCACCAGGCATCACGACTTAGCGATGAAGATTACACCAGGTTGTACAGAGAACTTCTTGGTGGACCGATGGATAATTTTTAATAATCTAACATTCGTCGCATGAGTGAATATCACATTCCTGTCTTGCTGGAAGAGAGTATAGACGGACTTAACCTGCAACCCAACGGCATCTATGTAGATGTAACTTACGGGGGAGGGGGACATTCGCGCCGAATCCTTGAAAGATTGCAAGGGGGGAAATTGGTCGCCTTCGACCAGGATGAGGATGCTTTACAAAATCTAATCGATGATGAGCGATTGATTTTTGTCAATCACAACTTCAAATTTCTGAAGAATTTTCTGCGTTACCATGGTATTGACAAAGTGGATGGGATCCTGGCAGACCTGGGTGTTTCGTCGCATGATTTCGACCAACCGGACAGGGGTTTCTCCTTCCGTTTCGATGGGCAGATGGATATGCGTATGAATCAATCAGCCGCAAAAGATGCCACGAAGGTTATCAATGATTTTGATGCATCCGAACTTGGTGAGATGTTCCGAGAATACGGTGAGATAAAGAATTGGCGAAATCTTGCCCAAACAATTGTAGATGCCAGAGCCATACAGAAAATAGTCACCATTCCACAATTTTTAAAGGTCATAGAGCGATGTGTACCAGCAAAGATTGAGAAAAAATATTTGGCACAGGTATTTCAGGCTTTGCGCATAGAAGTTAATAACGAGATGGAGGCCTTGGAGGCTTTCCTGGAAAGTACGCTTGAGCTTCTTAAGCCGGGAGGAAGACTTGTGGTGATTTCTTACCATTCTCTGGAAGACCGTATGGTCAAGAATTTTATGCGTTCAGGCCGTATCGATGGCAAGACCGAACAAGATTTTTTTGGTCATTATCATCTGCCAATTGAGGTGATTACCCGGAAAGTGATTGTCCCGGATGATCATGAAACCGCTAGGAATCCGAGAGCCAGAAGTGCAAAATTACGCATTGCTCAAAAAGTTGGGTAATGGAGGATGAAAATAAATATAACAGGTTCAAACTGGAGGAAATTTTAACTGGAAAATTTTTCGAAAGAGAATTTTTCGTTAAAAACAAACTTTTGATGTTTGTCGTTTTTTTGATGTTAGTAGCAAATATTTCGGTTCGTTACAAAGCAGCAAAAGTGCTGAGGGAGGTTGATAAACTTGAGAAGGACGTGAAAGAATTGAGGGCACACTCTATTTCAGTCGCATCCGATATTATCAAATTGACGAGACCTTCTGAGATTCTGGATCGGATTAAAAATAACAATTTGGGATTGGAGGCTTCGAAGGTTCCACCCCGGAGAATATATGTTGATAAAGAGTAGTTATGGAGGTTAAACAGGGCATATTGGAAAGATTTAAGTTGGTCTATTTTATGATCATCGTAATTACTTTGCTCATACTTGTTCTGATAATCAGGATCCAATTTTTCTCGTCAAAATGGAGTGAAAAAAGTAAAATATTTCAAGTCGTTGAGATCCCGGTACAAGCGCGGCGTGGTACAATCTGTTCTGCCGATGGGAGTCCACTTGCGGCTTCAATACCTCATTATAGCCTGAGGATGGATCTTGGAGTGCCGCCGCTAAAAAATTATTTTGCACGGGATGTCGATTCTCTTTCTTTGATGCTCTCCAGATTTTTTCGCGATAAATCGGCTGCTGCCTATAGGCGGGCACTCACGGAGGCATTCAGAAAAGGAGATCATTATTTTCTGATTTCTGCGCACAAAGTCAACTACAGCGAACTTCAGAAAATACGAAAATTCCCAATTTTTCGCAAGGGACAATTCTTTGGTGGATTGATCACCGAACAAGATTACGAAAGAATATATCCGCTTGGTAATTTGGAAAGCAGAACGTTGGGTAAAATGAAAGAGGGTGTCTCTGATGGATTGCCGGCGCAAGTTGGAGCCTTCGGATTGGAGGAGTCGTTTGAGAAATATCTTAAAGGTGCTGCCGGCTTGGCCCAGAAAGCGAATATTTCCGGTCGGACGATGGAGGTTCATCTGGACGAACCTACCGACGGATGCGATCTGGTCACTACCCTTGATGTGAAAATGCAGGATCAGGTCTCCTACACTTTGCGTAAGATGCTCGAGAAGACAAGGGCTAAATACGGTACTGCCATTTTGATGGAGGTCAAGACCGGCGACATCAAAGCTATTTCCAACTTTGGAAGAAACAGCGGGGGAGAATTGATTCAGGGATACCAGAATTATGCCATTGGAAACGCAGGATGCTCGGAACCCGGATCGACCTTCAAGCTAGCTTCGCTGATGGCTGCCATGGAAGACGGAAAGATAGATACGTCAACTATCGTGGATACCGGAAATGGAATCTGGAAAAGTAAGGGATGGACCGTTACTGATTCAGACCATGACAAAAAGGGTGGATTTCACAAGATCACTGCCAAACGTGCTTTTGAGGTATCCTCCAACATCGGCGTGGCAAAATTGATTACCTCCACTTATGCCGGGGAAGAACGGGTATTTTTTGATCGGATTCATGATTTTGGATTGGATATCCCACTTAAAGTTGGGATCAGCGGAGAAGGGACATCCTATATTAATCAGCCCGGGAGTAAAATGTGGTCAGGCGTTAGCATGACACAAATTTCTTATGGTTATGAATTGAAGCTAACTCCCTTGCAAATTCTTACGTTCTACAATGCCGTCGCGAATGATGGCTGTATGATGCAACCACGATTGGTAAAATCGGTAGTAGAAAATGGTGAGATCATCAAAAGTTTTGGTAATAAGACTCTTATCCGTTCTATCTGTTCAAGCAGAACGTTACGCAAGGCGCATTCGATGCTCGAAGGAGTGATTGAGAAGGGTACAGGTATGGGTCTGCGTGCGGCAACTTACAAGATCGCCGGGAAAACCGGTACGGCTCAAGTGGCCAATAGGAATGAAGGGTATAACAAAAATGGGCGCAAAGTGTACCAGGCATCTTTTGTTGGATATTTTCCGGCCGATGCGCCAAAATATTCCTGCATTGTAGTGGTAAACAAGCCATTGGGCGACTATTATGGCGCATCCGTTGCAGGGCCTATATTCAAGCAGATTGCAGATTATGTGTACGCCTATGAACTCGGCAAGAGAGATGATTTTGAATACACCGATCCGAAAGTAGTGGAAGATTATCCCGGCTTTGTTGCCGGAAGAAAAAAAGATATTGCAAAGGTACTGAAGGAACTGGATATCATGAATGGCTTCAGCTTTTACAAATCTGAATGGGTTGAAGCGAACAGAGAAGAGGACGGTGTTGCCTTGGAAAGCAGAGAGATGAAGCCTGGTACGATCCCAAATGTAAAGGGGATGGGTGCTACGGATGCCGTTTATCTTCTTGAGAAAAATGGTCTGAGAGTCTCGCTTCGCGGGATGGGTAAAGTTAAATCGCAGTCTTTGCGGGCAGGCGATCCAATGAGAAGAGGGCAAAATATTGTAATAACACTTGGATAAGATGATGAAATTAACAGATATACTAGCCGGAATTGGAGGATTAGCTGTCACCGGTGATTCCTCAATAGGAATTTCAGAGATCGCTTTCGATTCCAGAAAAGTAAAAGCAGGAACACTTTTTGTCGCTACGTCCGGTACTCATGCTGATGGTCACCAATACATTCCAGTTGCACTCGAAAAGGGCGCAATTGCCGTAATGTGTAACGTTTTGCCGGTGAACCCGGATTCTTCAGTTACCTGGATTCTCTCCCCCGACTCGGTCGCTGATCTTGGTAGGGTTGCCGCTAATTTTTACAATCAGCCTTCCAAAAAAATGAAAGTCGTTGGCGTTACCGGAACAAACGGTAAAACAACCACTGCAACACTCTTATACCGGTTGTTTACTGGTTTGGGACATCAATGCGGACTGTTTTCCACGGTATGCAACTTTATTGGCGATAAAAAAGCGGTTGCGACTCATACTACTCCTGATGCACTGCAACTGCAGGCGACGATGGCAGAAATGGTAGCTTCCGGATGTACGTATTGTTTTATGGAAGTTAGCTCGCATGCCATTGATCAACAGCGTATTGCAGGGATATCTTTCGATGGGGCAATATTTAGTAACCTGACCCACGACCACCTGGATTATCACAAAACCTTCGCAGAATATCGGGATGCAAAGAAGAAATTCTTCGATCAGTTGCCAATCAATGCCTTTGCGCTCACCAACATCGACGATAAAAATGGAGCAGTGATGCTTCAGAATTGCAACGCTCAAAAATACACCTATTCAGCCCGTAATATGGCCGACTTTAAGGTAAAAGTGATTGAAAGCCACTTTGACGGTATGTTGCTGAATGTGAATGGTAAAGAGTTCTGGAATCACTTTGCCGGCAATTTCAATGCCTATAATCTTCTGGCTGTTTATGCTTCTGCAGTGCTCCTGGGCGCTGAGGCAGATGAAGTGCTTCGTGTGATGAGTACCCTGAAACCAGTTGATGGCCGGTTTGAAATATTTCGTTCACCTGTTGGCTACTTCGCGGTAGTTGATTATGCGCATACCCCGGATGCACTCAAAAATGTTCTTTCTACAATTAATGATGCTAAAACGCCCGACCAGTTAGTATTCTGTGTTGTAGGAGCTGGTGGCGATCGTGATAAAACGAAGAGGCCCGAAATGGCTTTGGAAGCAGTTCAGGCAAGCGATCGTGTCATTCTTACCTCCGACAATCCACGCTCCGAGGAACCGGAACAAATAATCGCTGATATGCTCGCCGGTGTTCCGGCTGTGATGCGCCCTAAGGTTTTGGCGATCACTAACCGAAAGGAAGCTATTCGTACAGCATGTATGATGGCTCATAAAGGCGATATCATTCTGATTGCAGGCAAAGGTCACGAGGATTATCAGGAAATAAAAGGGATAAAACATCACTTCGACGACCGTGAGATAGTAAAGGAAATATTCAATGCATCAACTCTAAACTAAAGAAAAATGCTCTACTACCTTTTCAGATACCTTCAACAATATGATATCCCAGGCGCGAGGATGTTCGATTACATTTCGTTCCGGTCTGCCCTTGCGGTTATCACGGCGCTGTTTATATCTACAATCTATGGAAAAAAAGTGATCCACATTTTGCAGCGTCAACAGATTGGTGAGGAAATTCGTGATCTGGGACTGGAAGGGCAGATGCAGAAAAAGGGAACTCCCACGATGGGAGGAATCATCATTCTGGGGTCTATTTTGATTCCTGTATTGCTTTTTGCTCAACTCGAAAATGTCTATATCATTTTGATGATTATTTCTACGGTATGGCTAGGAGCAATAGGATTTATCGACGATTATATTAAAGTCTTCCAGAAAGATAAACAGGGACTGGCCGGAAAGTTTAAAGTATTGGGTCAGGTAATGCTGGGACTTATCGTTGCCGGAACACTTTATTTTAACGGCGATGTGATCGTTCGAGATCAGGTCTATCTGCCCAATGGGAGAGTGAAAACAGAAACGGTGGTGAATCCCCAGACGCGGAAAAAGGAGGTACGTCAGGTAACAATCGACCGCAAATCGACCGAGACAACTATTCCTTTTATCAAGGATCACCAGTTCGACTACAAATGGTTGGTGGGTTTTACCGGGAAATATGCAGATATTCTAGTCTGGTTTCTCTATGCGCTGATCATCATCTTTATTATCACGGCAGTATCCAATGGAGCCAATCTTACCGACGGACTGGATGGGCTGGCAACAGGAGTGTCGGCCATAAGCGGAACGACGCTGGGAGTATTCGCCTACCTCAGTGGTAACTTTATCTATGCCGGATACCTGAATATCATGTATATCCCTTATGTTGGGGAGCTTACCGTTTTTATCTCCGCTTTTATTGGGGCATGCATCGGATTTTTGTGGTATAACTCCTATCCGGCGCAGGTATTTATGGGCGATACGGGCAGCCTTTCGTTAGGTGGAATTCTGGCCGTTTTTGCCATCATTATTCGGAAGGAGATTCTGATTCCGCTGCTCTGCGGCATTTTCCTGATTGAGAATCTCTCCGTCATGATTCAGGTTGTCTGGTTCAAATACACAAAACGGAGATACGGAGAGGGCAGGAGAGTCTTCCTGATGGCGCCTCTTCACCACCATTTCCAGAAAAAGGGTTTCCCAGAGGCAAAAATTGTAATTCGGTTCTGGATTGTTGGAATCGTCCTTTCGGTATTAACGGTTGCAACACTAAAAATTAGATAGTTATGATAAAGAAGCGGTTGGTTGTGTTAGGTGCAGGGGAGAGTGGCGTTGGAGCTGCGATTCTTGGTTTAGCCAAAGGATTTGAGACTTTCGTCTCCGATCTTGGAGCTATTCTGCCTGACTATAAAACCGATTTGGATAAATATGGTATCCCGTACGAAGATAAAAAGCATACACCCGAATTGATTCTAACTGCTGATCTGGTCGTTAAGAGTCCGGGTATCCCGGAAAAAGCTCCGATCATTCAATCGTTGTTAAAGGCTCGAATACCAGTTATTTCCGAAATTGAATTTGCTGGTCGATACACCAATGCTAAGACAATCTGCATTACCGGAAGCAATGGAAAGACGACTACCACACTGCTTATTTACGATCTTTTGACTCGAGCAGGACTTAATGTCGGACTTGCCGGTAATATTGGAAAAAGCTTTGCACGGCAAGTGGCAGAAGAAAATTTTGATTGCTATGTACTCGAAATCTCCAGTTTTCAGTTGGATGGGATGTTCGATTTTAGGGCCAATATTGCTATTCTGACGAACATCACTCCGGATCATCTTGATCGATACAACTACTTGATGCAGAACTACACCGACTCGAAATTCCGCATCATCCAAAATCAAACTGAAGAAGACTTTTTTATTTACAACGATGATGATCCGATAATTGCGGTGGAGTTGGCAAAGAGGAATCTTCCCGGTAAGAAATTGCCTTTTTCCATCGAACATAAAGTGGCTGAAGGCGGATGGATAGAGGAGAAAACGATGAAACTAAATGTATACAATAATACTTTCGATATGACAATTTTAGAACTGGCACTACAGGGAAAACACAACCTGAACAATTCGATGGCAGCCGGGATTTCCGGAATGGCGCTCAAACTCCGCAAGGATGATATCCGCGAATGCCTGAGTGATTTTCAGGGAGTTGAGCACCGATTGGAGCGATTCATGCGCGTTCATGACATCGAGTTTATAAACGACTCCAAGGCCACCAACATTAATTCGGTGTGGTACGCCTTGGAGAGTATGACAACTAAGGTGGTGTGGATTGTTGGAGGAACCGACAAAGGGAACGATTACAGTCAGCTCTTCGATTTGGTAAAAGAGAAAGTGAAAGCGATTGTCTGTCTTGGAGTTGACAATAGCAAAATTGAGACGGCATTTCAAGACATGGGCATCGAAATAGTAGACACCAAAAGCATGACAGAAGCGGTTAGAAGTGCTTATTTCCTGGCTTCGAAAGGGGATTCAGTACTTCTATCTCCGGCATGTGCAAGTTTTGATCTGTTCAAAAACTACGAAGATCGCGGTAGGCAGTTCAAAGAAGCCGTCCGTAACCTTTAATTTTTTCATTTTTCATTTTTCATTTTTCATTTTTCAGTATGAAATTCAGCGACTACATAAGCAGGTTAAAAGGAGACAGCAAGGTCTGGGTAGTGATCTTCATATTGTCTTTGATTTCTATATTAATCGTTTATAGCTCAACAGGCGCTTTGGCATTCCGTCGAGCAAACGGGAATACGACCTTTTATATTTTTAGACAAATTATTGTTCAACTATTAGGATTGATGGTTATTTTGCTCATGATAAAAAATCTGAGTGTTAAATTCTACAACAAAATTGCCAATGTGACATTGATTACTGCTGTGGGATTTATCCTATTGGGGATTCTAATTGGCAGGGGATCAGGACGAACCATTCCGTTAGGATTCTTTAGTTTTCAGCCTGCCGAGTTGGTAAAGGTTGCCGTTATGATGTGGGTTGCAAGGATACTGTCTCAAATGAAAGAAACAGAAGAATCCAAGAGAGCTGCATTCCTCAAGATTGGAGGTGTAATGTTTTTACTGGCAATATTGCTGATTAAAGTAAATTTTTCATCTGCTGTATTGGTTTTTGCCACTGCATATATTATGATGTTTGTAGCGCAAATTTCCATGAAATACCTTGCCGGTTCAGTGTTGATTTTAATGACAATCTTTATTTCTTTCTTTTTGTTCCGTAATTCTTTGCCGGAAATAGTCTATAAAGGGACCAGAGTTGAAACGGTTTTTAATCGGATCGATCGCTACATTAAGGGTTCAGATCCAAAACAAGACGACGGAATTACTCAGGACGAATTCGCAAAAATTGCCATTTACAATGGCGGATTTTTTGGTGCAGGAGCAGGAAAAGGCGATATAAGTAACAGGATGAGTGCGGCATACAACGATTTTGTTTTCGCCATTATTGTTGAGGAATACGGTCTGCTCGGGGCTGTCGTTGTTATTATTCTCTACTTGGTTCTGCTAACCAGAGGTCTGATGATTGTCAAAGCTTGTAAAAGAACTTTTCCGCTTTATCTTTCGACAGGTGCTGTTGTCATGATTCTTCTACAGGCTTTGGTAAACATGGGTGTTTCATCCGGACTGATACCGGTAACCGGCCAACCGCTTCCCTGGATCAGCTGGGGCGGTACCTCTCAGATATTTACAGCAATTATCTTTGGATTCTTGCTGAGTGTCAGTGCAGAGAATAAGGCAGAGTTGCTTAAACAAGATGCAAAAATGGACTATGAGGAGGAAGAGTATTCTGATGATGATATCATTTTAAATATTGAAAAATGAGTAAGAACAGCCATCGGTTCATCGTTAGCGGAGGGGGCACAGGAGGGCATATTTTCCCTGCACTCTCCATTGCTGAAGGGCTTAAGCAGCGTTTTCCAGATGCTGAGATTCTCTTTGTGGGAGCGCTAGGAAAGATGGAGATGGAAAAAGTTCCTGCAGCTGGTTTTTCGATCGTTGGATTACCGGTTGCCGGATTTCATCGGGGGGAAATCTGGCGCAACCTGCTATTTGTGCCGAAGCTGATTGCATCGTTATGGAAAGCCAGATCTGTGGTTCGCAAATTCAAACCCGATTGTGTGATCGGTGTTGGAGGATATGCAAGTGGTCCGATTCTGAAAGTGGCTACCCAGATGGGAATCCCAACGCTCTTGCAGGAACAAAATTCCTATGCCGGAGTCACGAACAAATTGCTCGGAAAGAAAGCGAGTAAGATATGCGTCGCCTACCGAAATATGGAGCGTTTCTTCCCGAAAGAAAAAATTGTCTTTACCGGCAATCCGATCAGAAAAGGACTGGAAGGTATCGTTGAGAAATCGGAGGAATCAATGCGTTTCTTCGGACTTGATCCAAAAATGCCGGTAATTCTGGTAGTCGGAGGTAGTCTTGGAGCGCGAGCGTTGAACAACGGTATTCGCTCTAAAATGGAAATAATACGCACCTCCGGAGTTCAGTTTCTATGGCAGTGTGGTAAAATTTATTACCGGGAAATAAAGGAGGAGATGGATCTAAATCCTGCGGGCAATGTTCATCTGTTGGAATTCATTCAACGCATGGACCTGGCTTTCGCAGCAGCTGATCTGGTGATTTCCAGAGCTGGTGCCGGTACAATCAGTGAGTTATGCGTTGTTGGAAAGCCTTCAATTCTTGTACCTTCGCCAAATGTATCTGAAGATCATCAAACGGCAAATGCAAAGGCTTTGGCCGATCAGGCTGCAGCTGTGTTAATCAAAGATGCAGAGGTGAATGAACGATTGGTTGAAGAGGCAATAATTCTGGTAAAGGATCAGCAGAAGCTTAGGGTATTAGCTGAAAATATAAAAAAAATGGCAACGCCGTTAGCCACAAATGATATTGTGGAGGTGATTGCTTCCTTGATAAAAGATGTTTGAAATAGATTGAAATTGGGAAACAAATTGGATTATATGGTTGATCTGAGAAATGTGAAAATGGTGTACCTGCTTGGAATTGGCGGAATTGGAATGAGCGCTCTTGCGCGTTATTTCAAATTTGCCGGACAAGAGGTTTCAGGGTATGACAAGACTCCCTCGCCGTTGACTGCCGAACTAATTGCCGAGGGAATCCCTGTCCATTTCAAGGATGACAAGGATCTTGTGCCTTCCCTCTCTGAATGCAGCGAGACAATGGTCATTTACACGCCGGCAGTTCCTGAAGGTTTTGGTGAGATGATTTACCTTCGTGCAAACAATTTTAATATCGTCAAACGGTCTGAAGTACTTGGTGCATTGAGCAAAGGGAAAAGCTGCATTGCTGTTGCGGGCACACACGGTAAAACTTCGGTGACTACCATGACCGCCTACCTATTGAAGGAATCTCATGTTGACTGTTGTGCCTTCATGGGAGGCATTTCACGGAATTATGGAACAAATTTACTGCTACCTGCCAACAACAGCGACAAGATGGTCGCAGAAGCGGATGAATTCGATCGTTCCTTTCTCCGACTTTATCCCGAAATGGCTGTTATTACTTGGATGGATCCGGATCACCTCGATATTTATGGCACTGCAGGAAATTTGGTAGATGCTTTTGCCATTTTTACCAGTCAGATTAAGAAAGGCGGTAAATTATTGTACCGAAAAGGTGTTGCAATAGATCAGAAGTGGAACGCAGATATCAACTATTACAGTTATTCTGTTTCGGAACCGGCTGATTTCAAGGCAGTAAATATCGTAGTTACAGACGGGGCATATCATTTCGACCTTGTTTCTCCATTTGGTGAGATGAAGGATATTTCCTTGAATTATCCGGGATTGATGAATGTTGAAAATATGACGGCAGCAATCGCTTTGGCACTTTTGAATGGTGTCACTAAAGAGGAGATTCTTACTTCAGTGCCTAATTACAAGGGAGTTGAACGACGATTTGATATCCGGTTTAAAGGTAAGAATACTGTTTATATTGATGATTACGGACATCATCCCAGGGAATTGGAAGCGACTATATTATCTGTCCGACATCTTTATCCCGGCAGGAAAATAACTGGCATCTTCCAGCCGCACCTTTTTACCCGCACCCGGGATTTCGTTGAAGGTTTCGCCGAAAGTCTTGATCTTTTAGATGAAGCTCTGGTGATGGAGATCTATCCGGCACGAGAGGAACCTATACCCGGAGTGGATGCCGGAATGATCCTGAATAAAATGAAATTGAAATCGAAGAGGAGATGTTCGGCTGCCGATTTTCCGGCTATCCTCGATGCGTATCAACTGGATATTTTACTGACATTGGGTGCAGGCGATATTGACCGACTAGTAAACCCGCTGGTAAACTATTTAAAGGAGAAAGAAAATGTTTAAAAAGATTGGAACTCTTATCTTCTGGTGCCTTGTGCTCGGAATGGTCTCCCTTTCATTGGGATTCACCATTTACGAGGGCAAAAAAATCGTTTGCACCGATGTGAGGGTCGAGATTATCGATTCAATTGATAACCAATTTCTTCGGAGTAAAGAAATCAAGCAATGGGTGATTAGTCACAATCCGCATATCATTCATCAAAATCTCGACCGTATTGATCTGCGAAATATCGAAGACGGTTTACGTAAAATAAAAGCGATCGAAGAGGTGACCGTTTTTACCTCTATTGTTGGTAGGGGCAAACCCGGTGAAGGATCGCTGGTGGTGCGAATCTCCCTGCGTAATCCCGAGTTCAGGATAGATCAACCCGGACGGGATTATTACATGGATCGTTTCGGTAAAAGTATCGACTGGTCCCCAAATTATACCCCTCGGGTACTAATGGTGTCGGGCGTTATCGCTTACGAATTTGCCCGAAAACAGCTTCTGCCGTTAATTACCTATCTGAAGGACGACCCGTTTCTAAATGCTCAGATAGACCAGATTCATGTGAGCGGAAATGGAAATCTTACAATGGTTCCACGGATTGGGGATCAACTGATCTATTTCGGTTCGCCGGATGATTATCAGGTAAAGTTTAGAAATTTAAAGGCATTATATAAAGAAGGATTTAAAAACGGAGGATGGACAGTGTACAAAGCCATCAACCTTTCCTATAAAAATCAGGTAATCTGTTTAAAAAAGTAATAGAGATGAGCCAGACAAGAGAATTAGCAGCCGCGATTGACATCGGCAC
>JBBQJE010000022.1:0-23771 GCA_038325635.1 Bacteroidales bacterium | reverse complement strand
AGATTGAGCAGGTGATGAATTGCGGCATGCAGTTCCTTGCCGGACTTTTCAAAATGTCGACAGGCAAAGACCTTGGAATGGAAAACCAGACGATAGAAGTTAACAAACAAACGGGTGAGGTAGTGATGCGGTTTAAGCTTCCGCTCTAGTTAAACCCGAAATGCTTTTGCTTTTCGTTCTATTTCGGAAGGTAGTGCTTTATATTTTGCTGCAACTTTTCACCAGTTAGATACGGCGTTAACTCAGAAATTTTGATTCCTCGCGTACTTTAAACCGGAGGCCACCCATGCGATGAGCGTCATGCACTCCCATTAAAAAATCAATCCCGAACAATGAACGTGGCTCCTTATTTCCAATTTTGGATTGAAGGATTTCTCTTCGTTTCATTAATAATTGCCCCCACCGATCGGGGGACGAATCTTTGAAGATTCCAAAATTTTCATTGGAGGATGCGTAATGTAACCCCTGGAAGAGAGGCAATTCCGGATCAATAGCAATCCCGGTTTTTATCCACTCCTTGTCGTATTCGAAAGAATATACGGCCTTTCCACGGAGTGATGAGAAATACAATGTACCCACCAACCTTGGTGAATCAAACATATACCAATCGGCATAGACAAATACTTCTTTTTCTGGATTCTTTCTCATCTGTGATTATTTAAAATCAGGAATTTCAGAATTTCCTTTATCAATAACATAATCAATAGGTGAAACCGTGTTTTTCTTTTTTGGAGCTCTTTTCTTTAGCAACAGACCGGCATCCTGAATTTGCCTGCCAAGAGGATCTTTATCCGCTATCAACAACACGTCTTCTTCAAGCCGCAAAACAGAGAATACCTGTAAATAATTCCCCATTGAGACCGAAGGAGAGCCTTTTTCGATATTTCCATACGTGGAAGTGGCAACACCAGACCGCTCAGCCATCGAACGAACGGATAACTTCCGACGCAAACGGGCTAGCTTAATATTCTCACCAAGTGATGCAAGGATATTTTTCTGTTTTTGAGTATATGCTGTATTTTTTGATTTCATAACAAGTGATATATCAGCACAAATATATCAAAAATAATTAAAATATCATATTTTATAAATGAAGACTTTCCGGAAGTTTATCAAACAAAAGAATTATATTTATAACAAAATGGTGTCATGAAAAAAATAGTGGCTTTATTCCTTTTGTTGTGGTTCTTTTGTGTGGCTGCTTTCGGCAAGATCTACCCTTCTAAACTCACCTCCGAATACCTCCAAAACCCCTCTGTGATTGATGTTCAACAACCCAGGTTGTCTTGGATCAATCTGGCCGAAGAGGGCGAGCGCGGTCAAGTACAAACTGCCTGGCAAGTAAGAGTAGCTACCGCGGAAGTTAAACTTGAAAATCCCGATTTGTGGGACAGTCAGAAAGTCGCAAGCGATCAAAGTGACCGCATTGTATATGCCGGTAAAACACTGACTTCCAGGATGGAATGCTGGTGGCAGGTTCGTGTGTGGGACAAAAGTGGAAGCGTATCCTCCTGGAGTAAACCTGCTTTCTGGCGGATGGGAATACTAAATCCATCTGAATGGCGTGCAAAATGGATCGGCGCACCCTGGCAAGGGGAAGAAGCTTTGCCAAAGCCCGGCAATCCCGGTGCGACACTGCCCGAAAAATTGCCACCTCCGGCTCCGATGTTCAGAAAAGAATTCAAAATTGAGAAGAAAGTTCGCAAAGCCGTTGCATTCGTTACCGGACTGGGATATTTTGAATTTTACCTCAACGGGGAGAAAGTCGGCAAGGATGTTTTGGTTCCCAATCAGACAAATTACGGCAAACGTCCGCAACTGATCAACGAGGGAATTCCACTGGAAGACAATTTCAGGGAGTACAAAGTCATGTACCTCGCTTATGATATCAAAAATCAGCTTAAAAATGGCATCAACGCCGCAGGGAGCATTCTCGGCAATGGATTCTACAATCCGGCCAAACATTGGTGCGGTGCTTATGGCAGTCCGCGCTTTCTGGCTCAAATTTACATCACGTACGAGGATGGCACAGAAGAGGTGATCGTCAGCGATGAAAGTTGGAAGGCTGCCCAAAGTCCAATCCTGATGGACATGGTCTATTACGGCGAGCAATACGATGCCAGAATGGAACAGCCTGGTTGGGACAACCCCGGATTTGATGACTCATCCTGGAAACAGGTTGCACTGAGAAAAGCGCCGGAAGGAAAACTGGTTGCTCATACTGCCCATCCCGACAGGGTCATGGAACGGCTGAGTCCGGTAAAGATAGAGAAACTACCAAACGGAAATACGAAGGTGGATTTTGGCGTTGAGGTGTCCGGATGGGTTCGGTTGAATCAGGTTTCCGGTCCTGCAGGTCATAAAATAGAGATCAAATACCTTTCCAATACCTTTTCGGGAGATAACTCGTATATTTTCAAAGGCGACAGACCAGAATCTTATGCAGCTCGATTCAATTGGTTCATCTTTAGTGCGGTAGAAATTGTAAACTGGCCAGGAGAACTGAAGAAGGAGCAGATCACCGCTGAGGTTATCCACACGTTTGTCGAAAAATCGGCCACATTCGAAACATCCAACCAGCTTTTCAACGACATCAACAAAATCTGGCAGCGTAGCCAAACCGACAACATGCACGGCGGTATTGCCAGCGATTGTCCGCACAGGGAGCGTTCTCCCTATACTGGTGATGGTCAGGTGGCTTGTGTTACCGTGATGCACAACTTCGATGCCCGCAATTTCTATTACAAATGGATTCAGGATATTCTGGGGGCACAGGATGTAACAACAGGCTATGTCCCCAACGGGGCTCCATGGCAGCCGGGTTGCGGTGGGGGCGTGGCATGGGGAGCTGCTGTATGCATCATGCCGTGGGAATTCTACCTTCATTACGGAGCCAAGGATATGCTGGAGATGAGCTTCGCTGGGATGAAAGAATATGTCCGTTACATGCAAACCTGGGTGGATCAGGATGGAATCATGTTTTCCAAACGGTTGGGAAAGAACGGGAAAGTATTGAAATGGTTCAATCTGGGCGATTGGGTCGCTCCGGGTAATTTGCCACCGGATGAGATGGTCCATACCTTCTATTTGTGGCGTTGTGCATCTATCACAGCCCAGGCCGCGAAAGCGTTGAACAAATCCGCGGAAGCAAAAGAATATGCCTCGATTGCCGAAAATACGAAGGCAGCTTTCCAAAAGCGTTTCTTTGATAGCAAGAACGGGACTTATGGCAAAAATGGTGGAAATATATTCGCGCTGAAAATGGGTGTTCCTCCATCACACTATGAAAAAGTGCTTGCCTCCTTAAAAAGGGATATTGCCGAAAACGGCGGACATTTGGATACCGGTATCTTTGGCACCCAGTTCTTTTTTGAAGTATTGTCTGAAAACGGAATGCATGATCTGGCCTACGAGGCTATTACCAAAAAAGATGAACCCGGGTATGGTCGCTGGCTGGAGCTTGGCTCGACAACTACCCGGGAGCAATGGAGTGAAGAGGGCTCCCACAATCACCCGATGTTTGGCGGAGGATTGGTCTGGTTCTACCGGAAGCTTGCCGGAATGAACGCCGATCCCGAATTTCCCGGCTACAAACACCTCATCTTCCGCCCGCAGCCGGTTAGCGACATGACCTTTGCGAAGTATTTCAACCAAACTCCATTTGGTGAAGCCGGAATATCCTGGGAGAATAAAGATCAGCAGTTCTCTATGAAGATAAAAGTGCCGGTGGGCAGTACTGCAACTGTTTTCGTGCCTGTTTTAAAGGGAAATTTAATTACGGAGAGCGGCAAAGAAATCACCTCCTCAGAAAATGTCAAATTCCTCAGAGTCGATGGAGAATATCAGGTATTTAGCGTTAAAAGCGGGGGGTATGAGTTTGTTTCCAAATAAAATAGAAATCCCATGGATTTATCCGTAGATTCCAATACAATTGCTGGACTTATTGCCTACCTGATGATATTTGCCTTGCCTTTTATCTGTCAAGGTCAACCCAGAGGTGGTCAGCAGCGCCCAAACGCTTTATGGGTTTTGTACATAAGATGTGAGTCCGCATCTGGTTTGCAAAGGGGATAAGGTTGCTCAGCCAGAAATAATGTATTGCTAGCGATCTTCATTCTTTATTTTCACCATTCTTACTTTTTTCATTATATAAAGATATCAGCTATTTTTGCCCCATTTGAGTACTTCCCCAACCCTTTTAAATCCCGTTTCCCCACTGTTCAGAACTTTTAGGCCAAAAGTCTTTTCCGGATCGGGGTAGGAGAGAGAAAATACACTCATAGACAATTGTGCCAGTACCACAATATCAATCTTGTTCTTTTTCGTGGCTTCGTTGATGGCATCCACGATAAGCTGATTGTGTTTTTCGATCGCTCCATTGCCAAGCAACTCGAAGGCATCTTCGATGGTAGCGCCGAAAAAATTTACTTTTCTTCCAAGACGGTTTGCCGTTTCCAACAACAATTCCTGTGTGCTTTTCACGGTAGGTCCGTGCGTAGCGATTACCAGGATATTCCCATCGGTCAGCACTGCCTCTTCCATCATGGCCTCATCGATCTGTACCACCGGAATGCCAAATTGCTTCATGTGGTCGGCAACCTGATTGAATGCCCTGTTCATGGTTGAACATGAGATCAGGATGGCATCCACTTCATATAGGGTATAAAGCTCTTCGGCATATTTGCAGAACAGGTCTATGTTTATCTGCGGCGGACAGGGTTGACCGATTTTGTGGGCCTGCATGAAATTGTATTGAACCGCATCATTCCCAACGTTGATGATTTTCACGCCGGGCAAGGTTGTATTTCCAAAATAGGTAGACCATAAACTAACCCAGGAGGATCCATTTACTACACCCAATTTTTTACCTTGCCAGTGCGCATTTTGTACCTGCTTAAATTCCAGTTCAGGCACTCCGGTTATTTGCATGTACTGACTAAATAGACTAATTGGATCTTTTTTTGCCATGATCATTCGTTTTTAATTATTCCGTACCCGGGATAATTGTTTTCTTTTCACTTTTCACTTTTTGTATTTTCAAAACCAAATCATCTTTAAAAGTAGGAAGGATGATGGGGTAAAGGCTTTTTAGTCCGGCAGAAATTACGGTAACATCCGATATTTTTCTATTGATGGATGGATCAATAAATTCAATCGTATAAGTACCATTTGGCAGCCGTAATCCAACATTGGCAGCCTCGATTATTTGTCCGGTCCGCCTTGTACAAACATACGAAAGGATGAAATTTCTTCTTGTGTCCGACATCGTATTAGAGATTAAAGAATCGGGTGAAACCTGACAAACAGTATAATTGGGATTTAAAGTCCAGAAAGGTATGGATTGGAAGAAATTCGATAAAGGCTTCAGAAATTCCTGACCAGGAGACACATACGAAGTATCATTGATCCCTTCACATCCGTCCCAGGTATGGTGAGTCCAGAAACAACCTGCGGTATTTGAAATCCAGGACTGTTTCCTGCGATGAACCCCATCATCATTTTTGTGACGGATCTCTCTGCCTGTCTCATTATTCCAGGCAGGTTTCCCGTGTGCCCGAACATTTTTTGCTATGGCATTGTACCAGTTCTGAAGATCGTGGGCACTGGTTGAGCCGGTGCAAGTATGAACGATCGCCATTCCCATCCAAGGCTTATCAGGCCAGAGGGCATCATCGGTTGTACCATCAGATGAAATCACCGGACGATTAAAGGGATCATTTTTAACAAAGTACGCTCCGGCAGCATCCTGAAATTTCTCGTTTTGAGTGTACTCGTTCATAATTTCCCAGCAAATTATATTCGAATAGTTGGACAATCTATTAATAATGGTTTTCCAATAGAGCCGCTGGGCTTCAATTTCAGATTCTTGTGGTTTGAAGGTAAAATAGATGGTCAGATTGATGCCAATACCCTGATCACCAGCTAATTTAATACGACGTTCTACTTCCTTCCAATATTTTTCATTCATGACCCCAAAATCCGGTTTTTCCCTGGTTCCCATCCAAGGCCACATATCATAATTCAAGACGCTCTTAAAGGGGGAACCTTCTAAAGCAACCCGAATACTCGTAACACCTTGATCTTTTGCTTTTTTTATGACATTTTCGGGATACTCACAAGAGAAATAGGCCCATGCAGTTCGGTTAAGAATGAACAAATGGTTGTTCTGCTGATTAATTAGATAGTATGGATAATCCGGATCAACTCTGTAGGAAGAAGAATAAGGTACTTTTTTGGAAGACTGGGATTGTGCCTTTGCAAAAGGAATAAGGTACCAAGTTAAAATAAATAGGCCCAACAATGCTTTTTTCATCAAGTCTTACGGTTTAAATTTTGTAGTACACCCTTAAATTTTAGAACATCGAAGGCAGCAAGATACAGTTATGTATCCTACCGCCTTTCTCCGCCAATCTATTTTCCAAGTAATCAATTATTCTATTTTTTAGGTGTGGTTATTGTCAGTTGATTACTATAATTCATCAAATCATTCGTAGTTCCGGTTTTACCATTCGCTCCCATACGGATGTAATACTTAGCCCCCCACTTGAGGCCGGTTACTTTGATGGTTCCAGAATCGGTAGTAACTGTTTTCGTAATTGTTGAATAATACGCAGAAGTTCCAATTTTATTGGTTGGATGTGGTGAGGTGCCAAAATATATTTCGCGCGTTGTAGCCGTCTTTCCCTGATTTCCAACAATAGTGTAATTCACCGAAACGGTACTATCAATCGGCGCAGAAACAAGGTCAACCTTTAGGGATAGAAATGGTACAACCAGAAAATTTTGCACCAATGCATTTCCTCCAGAAAAATCAAGTCTCGCGGTATCAGGAGTTGAAACGAAAACCGGGCCTTTGATAAAAACTTTATATTCTTTGGGAAATAACTTCGTATAAGAAAATTTTCCTTCACCATCAATCCGTATAATTGTTGGGCTTATATCGCCTTCGCCTAAGGCGTTTACAATGATTGTATTGGCGAGTATATCCGAATAAACCGGAGAATTTGCCGCGTCAGTTATAGTTCCGGAAATACTGCCGTCGAACCCGGGATCAGGAACCATCTCACAGGCTTGGAATGCAAAAATAACTGCAATTCCAGCCAATATAATAGATAAATGTCTTGCTTTCATACTGCTGATTTTAAATAGGTTAATAATTCGGATTTTCAACCAATGAAGGCATATTGCTAATCCGACTCAAAGTAATTGGATTGTAATAATGCAGGTTTTCGTTGAAAACCCTAGTAAAATCTTCGGCATCAACTTTTGTGAAATAATATTTTTTAGGCACCGAGCGATAAATGCATTTTACTCCTCCAAATTTATGGTTTAGCAGTTTATGCGCAATTCTCCAGCGCCGCAAATCCCAATAACGATGATTTTCAAAGGCCAGCTCAATATAGCGCTCGTGCCTTACTTTATCCAATGTAATCGTTGAACTATTTAATAAAGTAATGCCAGCTCTGTTGCGAATTACATTGATTGACTGTGCTGCAATGTCTGGTTTATTTAATTCCATTGCGGTTTCGGCCTTAATGAGGTACATTTCAGCAAGGCGGATCTCAATCCAATCCGCATCGCTTTTTCCTGCTTCAGCAGGCTTGAATGCTTCTTTCCTGTATTTATTAATGTAAAAACCTGATTTGGTAAGGTTATCCATACTCGTATTGGCCAACTCCGAATCTTTTCCGGTTTGTCTCTTACCTTTCCATGTTCCTGTTTTTGATGTTAAAAGCGGATTAGTTGCCTTAAAAACAGTAAGAGTATCGGTACCCGAGTAGGTCATAACTGTATCTCCTTGCCACAAGGAGCCTTGATACATAATGGTAGCATTTAATCGGGGATCTTTCAATTTAACAACTTCCGAGAAGCTATTGTACATGTTACCGGCGCCAATTACCATAGATGTTGCTGAACCATCCGTATTTTCATAGCTTTCCAACATTTCCCATACAGGATTGCATTTTCCTGCACCAGGTCCTACAAAACTGGGCGGGCTATTGCTTTTATCCCAACTTTGTCCCACATTCATCCCGTCATATATTTTACTAAAAATCACCTCCCCATTGTTTTCTTCAAGAAATATATTCTGGTAATTAACAGTTTTGTCGGCATAATTATTGAATATGGAATACTTCCCGGAGGAGATTATTGATTCGGCAGCATCGTAGGCTTGGTTAAAATAGCCGTTAGCTAAATTAGGTGGTACGCCGGTTAAACCATTTGAATTTTCAATACCATATTTTGCGATTGAAGCAGCCCATAGACAAACACGAGATTTATATGCAGTTGCCACCCATTTATTAATTCTTCCTCTTGGATTGGCGGCATCAGATAAATCTAAAGCAGATTCGGTCAATTCTTTGATGATATAATCATACATTTCAACCTCTTTGTTTCGAAGTAACATGTTGTCGGATATTGGGGCAAAGGCATCAAGTACCGTTTTCACCAATGGAACACCTCCATAACGTTTTGCCATTTCAAAATATGTGACTGCTCTGATAACCCTTACCTCCGCAGTATATTGCTTTTTATCTGCAACAGTTAAAGGAGACTTATCCATTTTTTCGAGGAATATGTTGCAATCGCGGATGATTCCATAATCCCAGTAGGCAAGCCCTTCACTACTTCTGCTCACGGTTCCCTGGGTGATATTGGTTTTCGGGCCATCAGCATAGGTGGCTTCATCACCGTACCTGTACCAATCGGAAAATGCGTTGAAAGGAAAGCGGGTGTAAAGGTTAGTTACATAACTTTTTGTAAGGCTGACATCGTTCCAAACATCGGCATCCGATATTTTATCCAATGGCTGTTTATCCAGAACGTTTTCCGAACAAGAGATCATTCCGAAGATGATAAATGAAAGTATAATAGCGATAGATGTTTTCATATCATTTAATATTTAATGTGAAAAATCAGAAAGTAATGTTAATTCCAGCGTTGAATATCTTAGTCTGGGGGTAATACATACCCGGATAAGGCACTACATTCTTATCAGTTTCAATTTCCGGATCTAATATTTTCAGTTTGGATAACGTTAACAGGTTAAATCCTGAAATGAAAATACGACAGTTTTGCAATCCTGTCTTTTTGATTAATGAGCTGGGGATTGAATAACCTATTTCGAGTGTTTTAAGTCTCAGATAAGTAGCATCTGCATTCCAGTAGTCAGAATTTCTGTTCCAATTTGAATGAGTCCTGCTCGTTGCATCTGTCCGATACCTTGGATAATAACCGTTTAAGTTCGACTGTGTCCAAGGATTTTCAGGAGTATAGGCATCGTTGTACCAAAATTCCCACATAGGCGATGCAGCATAGAAGGGGCGATAAGTTTCCTGAAAGAGCAAAAGGTTGTAATTGAAATTCGTCGCGCCCTGCCAGAGCATATTCACATCAATTCCTTTCCAGGAGGCATTTAAGGTGACACCGAACATGACTTCGGGCGTGCTTCCGCGACCAACGATTGTTTGATCTGCGGCATCAATCTTCCCGTCACTATTAAAATCTACATATTTAATATCACCGGGTAATATTGTTGCATTATTTTTCCCATCCTGATCGGCCCATGCATCAATTTCTTCTTTGGACTGAAATAGGCCAAGTGACCTATAACCCCATAAGCGGTTTGTCCATTGACCATTAAGCTCTGCCCTTCTGCGTTCTTCGTCGTTGGCATATAAAGGTTGATCAACCAATAGGGTTTTTTCACGCGTCCAAGTTATATTTCCACTAACCCCATAGTTAAAATCATTGATTTTATTCTTGTAAGTAAGCACCAATTCAAATCCCCTGTTGTCATATTGGGCGTAATTTACAGGTGGCATAACTGCGCCTACCACACTTGGCTGTGAGGCCATGCGGGTTCCCAAAACATCGCTTCTTTTACGGTAAAACCAATCAAACTCCATCGTAAGTTTATTATCCAGAAAACCCGCATCTAATCCGAAATTCCTTGAGGTCATTTTTTCCCAAGTGATATTGGGATTCGCAATCGCTTCACTTTGAATACCTCGTTCCAGGTTCTGATCGTAGATGTATCTGGATGAAGGTATTCCATACAATGATAAATATTTGTATTGGTCAACTTTATCGTATCCGCTTTTACCCCACGATGCCCGAATCTTAAGGTTATTTACATATTTGGGTGCATTTTCGAAAAATCGTTCTTGAGAAATCCTCCAACCTGCTGAAACCGATGGAAATAACCCCCAGCGGTTACCATCCGGAAATTTTGGTGAACCATCGTACCGAGCATTAACCTCCAACAGGTATTTATCATTATATGAATAATTAATACGTCCAATTATCCCTTTTCTCCCATCCTCACCTGCTGTTCCTGAATTGTCTTTGTTCAAATCGGGACCGGCAAATAAATAATCGAGGTTGTTGTCATAGCTTTGACGCATGGCAGAAATATTTTCATAATCAGACGATAACAGCTCATATACAGCGAGCGCTGAAATAGCATGTTTTTCAAATTTGCCATTCCATGACAGGAAATATTGCTGATTTAAATTATTTGCCTGGGCAAAATTTTCAGTTAGTGAATTGGCATCTCCACCCCTTGAGAATGTATTGACCTGTCTTAAGGTATAGACATCGGTGGCCCAATCATAGGTGTAAGTCGAAAACTGTTTCCTGCGTTCTTTAATTCGTTCATAGGACCGGTTGAAATCCAGAACCGCTTTGGCTTCAAAACCAAAAGGAAGCTTATAAGTTACATTTACTTTCGCATCGCCAACCACTTTATTGGTGTTTTTATATCCGGAGAGGTCGGTGTTTGACATGGCTACCGGATTAAAATAGCCAGAGTAAGCAATTTTTGTGGGATCGGGGAAATGAGATGGGAAATAACTTCCAGAGCGCAAGATGGAGTGGAAAGTTCCCTGAACATCATCCGTTCTTCCTGCGCCATAAGGCGGTGCATCTATATTGCTTGACAATACGTTCAGGTCAATACCCAAAGAGAGCCTTTTACTTAAAGTGATATCAAGATTTGATCTCAAGGTGTACTTTTTATATTTTAAATCGCCCGATTTATACTGACCATCCTGTGACATAAATCCTGCAGAAACAAAATATTTGACATTTTCGCTTCCTCCCTGTATATTAAGATTGTGTTGATTTTGAGGCGCATATTTTGCGAATAGCTCATTGAACCAATTGGTGTTGGGATATGCAGGATCGCTGCCGTCCTTATATTTCTGTATCACCTCATTGGTATTAACAGGCGCTTTGTTTTCATTCAGCATGGCAATGTTTTCCATGATTGAATTCTGGTATGAAGTTGCGAATTCAGGAGGATTTGTAAATGATTGTACGCCCATTGATCCGCTGTAGTTAAATGTAGTCTTCAGGCTTTTGCCACGTTTGGTAGTAACTAGAACAACACCATTTCCTGCCCGTGCGCCATAAACAGCTGCTGAGGCTGCATCTTTTAGAATTGAAATGTTCTCAATATCGTTGGCATCCAATTGCACAAATTGTTCATTAGTGCCGGGCATTCCGTCAATAATGATCAATGGGGCGCCATATCCACGAACAGAGAACTTAACCGCATTAAAATCACCCGGTTGGCCTGATATATTTTTGGCAACCATACCGGGCATACGACCCATTAATGATTGTACAACGTTCGATACCGGAGCCTGCTTAATATCATCTGCCGAAATGCTTGTCACTGATCCGGTTAAGTTTACTTTTTTCTGCGTGGCATAACCAACTACCACTAATTCAGAGATTTGCTGAATATCAGACGATAATACCACATCTATCTGGGTTCTTCCTTCTGTGGCAACCTTCATTCGAGTATAACCAATAAATGAAAAAACCAGATTTGCATTTTTGTTTGGCAATTCTAATGAGTACTTACCATTCGAATCGGTGGTGGTTCCCTGGGTGGTTCCCTCAATAATTACAGTTACGCCGGGAAGGGGCTCATTGGTATCGGAAGCTTTTACGTTGCCGGTTACCCGGAATGATTGGTTGCTTGCTTCTGCCTTGAATAGTACAAAAACGGTCAGAATGATGATAAAAAGAAAGCTTTTGGAGTAGAAGTGCAGCTTTCCAATTTTTCCTTTGTGCAAGGAATTCCCATTACTAGGATTTTTCATAGCTTTACAAATGTTAAAAGTTAGTTTTAATGATATTCTGTCGGGAATATCTTATTACAAATTTTCATCGGGGGAGTTACGTGCAGTAGCTCCCTTTTTTATGGATCTGTTTTTATTTTCATCTTACTTGGTTTAAAGTTTTTTTAGCATATTCCGTAAAAACAGTTTTTCATATTCCGCCCAAATTTGCGCACCAGCTCATATCCCTTCATGGCGTAAAATCTCGGGAATTTTGTGAAGCTATTTGAACCCATTATTTTAACTTTTATCAGATTAATTTATTTTTATCCATTTTGGTCTCATGAATATGAAAACAACGGCCAAAGCAAAAGTTGACAGAGCCGCCATGATGATAAAAACAAGACTGAAATCGTGAGAGACATTGGTCATAACACCAATTTTCCGTAGAACCAAAAAAGTGAATGTTGTCTCAATAAATCCCACAAGAGCCGAAACTGTTGCGACCTGCGTGGTGACAACATCCTGCTTGAATGCATGTTGATTGCCTAAAAAGGCACCTAATCCAAGCACAAACAGTGAGAACAGAATAACGCTTGAAGTGACGGAACTATACATCGGTACCAGAATGATACTCATCATAAGCAACCAAGCGCCAACGATCACCATCTTTCTGGAGACCATGATGTTCAGCTTATGCCTTGAGAGATATAAGGCAACGCCTCCGCCAACCCACAAACCAATATCCTGCATAAAATAGATGATGCTCAGGTTTATGGACAGACTTTGGTCGAAAGGATGATTGAGCGATTGTGTAAAATAGGTAGGAAACCAAAGTGTGGCGAAATATAGACAGGGAACAATCCCGAGGCCAATCAGGGAAACACCCCAAAAGCCAGGTTGTTTTAATACCAAAGCGTATGATTTCAGGTAATTGGCAAAGGAGGTATTGAGAACGACTTCTTTTAGATGAGCGGTGTTTTTAACCCACATTTCTGAGTATATCTCCGGCTTTTTAAAGATTAGAAACCAAGGAATCAACCAGAAGAAGCCCAAAGCACCCGAAACAACAAAGCTGTATCGCCAATTAAATGCATTTGAAAAAAAGATAACCACAGGGGGTGCTGCCAATGTAGCCATGAAGGCCCCGCTGGCAAATATTCCTGAGGCCAGACTTCTTTCTCCGGCAGGAAATATTCTGGATATGATGAGTAAACACACCGGGAAATTGACGGCTTCCCAAATACCTAACAGATATCTTAATGCCATCATCTGGGAATAACTTTGTGCAAAAGCGACAAGCAGGGAGCTCACAGACCAGCCAACAACCATGATAGAAAAAAATAACCTGATATTTCGGACTCTGTCGATAACTGCTCCTACAAAAAAGTGAGTTAGTGCATAGGTCAGTGTAAATGCAGCAAGGAGGTTTCCACGAAGTATATTATCGAGCCCAAACTCTTTACTGATAGGGTCAATGGCTGTACCAAGTGTCTGACGGTTGAAGTAGTTTAAAAAGGTTGCCAAAAATAGGGTTCCTAAAACATACCACCTCCAGTTCTTTTTGTAGAATTCTCCCTGCATATTAAATTGCTTATTTACAAAACGTTAATATCCTTGTTGTTGGTTACTTCTTTCAAATGGATCATTTTAATCGCCGCTTCTGCAATATGTTCAGGTTGCATTTTGTAGTGGGTAAACAACTCTTCAATCCCTCCGCTCTCAATAAAGGAATCGACGACTCCTATCTTGCTCACTGGTACCGGATAGCTATCGGATAATACCTCAAGTACTGCATCTCCAAATCCGCCTACAGTTGAGGCGTTCTCTGTCGTCACTGCGCAGCCGGTTTTTCTTGCACTCGCGATGATCAGCTCCCGATCGATGGGTTTTATGGAGGCCAGGTGCACCACCTCTGCCGAAATCCCCTTTTGCGCCAGCAGTTCTGCTGTTTGCATGCATTTCCAAGTCATTACCCCTGTTCCAAATAAGGTTATGTCGGAACCTTCTCTGAGGACGATACCTTTCCCCCATTCAAACTTGTGATCCTCTGGAAAAAATTCAGGAACATCATAGCGGGTTATTCTAAAATAGACAGGGCCATTCCAGGCTAATGCTTCTCTCATGATGGCACTCAAATCATTGTTACACAAGGGATCTGCCACTCTCATGTTAGGCATTGCTCGCATGATCGCAATATCTTCTATTGAATTATGTGAACCTCCTGCCCTGCTGGTTGGTACTCCAACATAAGAACCTGGTATTTTGACATTTAGCTTAGGAAAACAGATGGATATAGCCACTTGATCAAGTGCTCTCCTTGATGCGAAGACGGCAAAAGTGGATGGCATTGGAATAAATCCTTCGGATGCCAGTCCTGCTGAAATGCCAAAAAGGTTTTGTTCAGCTATGCCAACTTGGATAAACCGGTTCGGAAATCTTTTCTTAAAGTAGGATGCCTTGGTCGAAGTATATAAATCCGCATCAAGAAATAGAAAATTCGGGTATTGGTTGCCTATTTCAAGCAAAGTCTGACCAAAGGCATCCCGCATATCCTTTTCAACATTATTCGCCGCCATAAAATGTGTCTTTTGTGTTGTATTCTTCTAGTTTACTGTACCCTTGTTCTTCTTTGCCATAGCACAACGCAAGCTCTTTCAGGAAACGATCTGCTGTATTTGGATCCGGAGCGTGGGTATGCCATTTGTAGTTGAATTCTGCCTGTTCGATACCTTTGCCTTTTACTGTATGAGCGATAATTACGGTAGGATGTCCATTGGCTTTAATCCACCTTGCTTCATGAAGAGCCTGTATAATCTGAGAAATATCGTGACCGTCAATTTCGATCACATTCCATCCAAAGGCTTTCCATTTATCCGCCAAAGGTTCTATACTCATTTGTTCCCAAACAAATCCTTTGGCCATAGCTTTGTTGTAATCAACAATGCCGATCAGGTTATCAAGGTGGTAATGTGAGGCAGACATGGCTGCTTCCCAAATATTGCCTTCGTTTAATTCACCGTCTCCCATGATGCAATAAACCCGCGAACGCGGATTCTCCTTTATCCGAAGTCCCAGCGCCATTCCTACCGAAACCGAGAGTCCCATACCCAACGGACCACCAGATGCCTCTATGCCGGGGGCACTTTGAACGTGGGTATGTCCCTCCAGTCCTCCCAATTCGCAATACGAATAAATGGTATCCTTTGGTATAAAGCCACGCAGCTCCAGACTGGCATACAAGGCAGGTGAAGCATGGGCTTTAGATAGGATTAACCGATCTCTGGATTCCATCTTTGGCTGGGAAGGATCGAGTTTCATCTCTCGGAAATACAATACGGCGAGCAATTCTGCGATTGAAAATGCTCCGCCAATGTGTCCCCATTGGCTAAAGGTTATCATCTCGAGTGAGAGTCGACGAATCTGATAGGCTATTTCTTCTAATCTCGCCAGCTCTTCTTTGTCAATTATCATACAATGAGTTAATTAATTTATAAATACTGTTGCCAAGCAGCTACCCACAGGGAGTTAGCCAAACATTTGCATCATTTTTAATATCATCACTTTCAAACTCTCTAAGTGAGTAGCAATTTCAGAAGAGGCCAAACCACCATTTCGCGCCAAAATGGCATTGCCGATGGTACAGTGTTCTGAAATGGCTTTTTCAATTCTACCTTCAATTGCGGTGATTCCAACTTTCAGTCGATGCCACTGTATGTTGAGATTCTTGATGATGGGAACAATCTTCATGTTATCGGCCATTTCAAAAAGGAGATCATGAAATTGCACGTCTAGGATCAGCCATTCCGAGAGAAATTGATCGTTATTTTCGGGAGTTATATCCTTAGCTCCCAGTGATTTCATCCCCAACATGATATTGGAAAGCCTGTTCATTTGTTCGTCGGAAGCCTTTTCTGCAGCTAGCTTGGCCAGATAGCTCTCCATAATTATTTTAATATTGAAAATATCTTCGATGTCTTTGGGTGACAAATAGTAGATCTTTTTCGTTCTGCCTTCTGTTGTTATCAATCCTTCTACTTCAAGCCTTTTAAGGGCTTCCCGAACAGGAGTACGTCCCAAATTGAATTTCTCAGCTAAAGAGTTTTCTGTAACGACTTCTCCTGGTTTTAACACAAAATGGACGATGTTTTCCATGATCTGATCATAAACTGCCTGTACTGCGTTTTTATTTACCTTGGGTTCTGTTTGCATAATTTGGTGATATTATGTTTTATATAGTTCAATGTTTTGTCAGTTCTCTTTTCTTGCATGATCAATAATTTGGAGCGTATCTTTCCATGCTGAAACAAACATTTCGCGAAAATACTCTACCGGACCAAAGTGTTCGTATTCTGAAATATTTAATCCATTTTCCATGTAAGCCCTTTTAAAATCAGGAACCTTTTCAAGCAATTCTTCCAGGTACTTTTCCGGAACAGGGTTAAAAAATCGCGGCACAACAGGTTGGTTAAGCCTGATTAATTCCTCCGCCTGTCCAGGCCAATTCATGGTAATGCATGTGTCAGATCCAATCATTTCGGTAAAATGCTGCAATCCCCTTACTCCTCCGCCAATGAAACCTACCTCGGGATAGTGAGCCTTGGTAATTTTGTATACTTTTTGCGCTATAATCATGCCTGCCATAAATACAATGTCTGAGGAAATGGGGACGTTCTTTTCAAGAACATATTTTTGAAGATATTCATCGTAGATTCCGGTAATCAATGAATAGTAAATGACAGGTAATTTCCCAGTCTTTTCGGATATTTTCCGATACATCTCGCAGATGGATAATGCCTGACCAACCCCCATCACTTCGGTTGCATTGATAGGAGTATTCTCTGCAATAAGAACCTCCATAGCCTCTAGACCAGCCTTGGTTGCCGGAATTTTTATCATCACATTAGGGTTCAAATTTCTGTTTCGTCTGCCTTCATGAATAATTACAGCTGGATCTTCTTCGTTGATAGGATCTCCCTGTATACTTACATACCCGTGCCTGCCATACGTCTGCTGCCAGAGAGGCAGAAAGATGTTGGAAACCTCTTTTACCAGTTTCCCTTGCAAAAGGCATTCTACTTCATTGTTATCTTTTGATTCATCCAAGGTTTCTTGCAACAAATTCATTGCATATTCTTTCTCGGTAGGGTGGGTAAGCATTTTGTAAGTGTATGATGGGTTTTGAGTACAACCCATTGCTCCGGCTTCAATTGCTAATGCTGCTTCCTGACGGGTCACATTGTTTATCCAGAATTTAGTTCCTGTTAGTTCATTTACCCGTTTAAAATAATCTGCGGCCATTTATTGTGTGTTAATTAGTGAGTCAAATGTATACAAAATACAATAATGATGTATGCAATGAATTAATATTTTGTATATTAATCACATGTTTAAAAACATTATTCTGAATCTGCTAAATCTAGTACTCATATAATTAGGTGTATAAGCAGAAAATTGGATTGTGTACACCCCAAAAAATCCTAAGAAGTGCAAATCCTCATCTGAATCTTTCCGGATATATATACCTGTGAAGGCATTTGGGTGTATAGATAACAGTGTGATGCAACATGCCATAAAGGATAATGCGCAAATTAAGTCAAATGAATGAAATGTCATTCAAATAGATTGTATTGTCATTATGATGCATGACATTTCATTCGCAATGTTGTTTTTTAAAACTATTTTGTATATTTGTATGAGATACTATTCAATTGCATTTATTATTAGTCAATATGAATGATAAATCATACATAGAGTGGCAAGCAATGTCGGATAAATCTTTAATGGAAACCATTGGGAATTTTATTAAATCACATCGCTTAAATCAAAATAAATCGCAAGACCAAGTGGCTATAGCCGCAGGAATAAGTCGTTCTACAGTAAGCTTGCTGGAAAGGGGAGAAAAAATAAGGATAGATAGTCTTATTCAAGTCGTGAGAGTTCTTGATTTGCTATATATCATGGATGCGTTCAAGATTCAAGACCAAATCAGTCCAATCGAATACGCTAAGCTTAAGAAAAAGCAAAGAAAACAAGCATCACCCAAGAAAAACAGTCATATCAACAAAGAAGATTTAGGATGGTAGATGTAGCCGAAGTAAAGATATGGGGTGAATTGGTAGGAGCCATTCGATGGGATGAATCTCAGCAATTGGGATATTTCCAATACGACTCAAAGTTTATTTTAAAGGATTGGGATTTATCACCTATCCAAATGCCAATCACGCAAGGTTCACGGATTTATAGTTTTCCTGAATTGCGAAAAGGACGCAATCAAAATGAAGATACCTTTAAGGGGTTACCGGGATTATTGTCTGATGCTTTACCGGACAAATACGGAAATAAGCTGATTAATATCTGGTTAGCCCAACAAGGAAGGCCGGAAAATAGTATGAATCCAGTGGAGAAATTGTGCTTTATTGGCACGAGAGGAATGGGAGCATTAGAATTTGAACCAGCACAAATCATAACAGGAGCAAAAAATTTCTCATTAGAGTTGGACAGTTTGGTTGAAGTTGCAAAAGAAATGCTCAAGGAACGAGATACTTTTTTAACCAACTTGAATAAGGACGAAGAGAAAGCAATGATGGAAATATTACAAATAGGAACATCGGCAGGAGGAGCACGCCCTAAGGTGGTCATTGCTTATAATCCTAAAACCAAAGAAGTAAGATCCGGACAAGGTAATGCGCCCAAAGGTTTCGAACATTGGTTGCTCAAATTAGATGGTGTAAGTGGAGAACAGTTTGGAGAGAGTTCTGGCTGGGGGAGAGTTGAATATGCTTATTATCTGATGGCAAAAGATAGTGAAATTGGAATAAGTGAATGTCAATTGTTGGAAGGAAATGGAAGAGCACATTTCATGACCAAACGTTTTGACAGAGAGGGCAATATCAAAAATCATATTCAATCCCTATGTGGTTTGCAACATTATGATTTTAATGACATGTATGGATACAGTTATGAACAAGTTTTTCTGACAATGCGGTTACTACGATTAACTTATCCAGAAGCTGAGCAAATGTTTCGAAGGATGGTATTTAATGTGTTGTCTACCAACTACGATGACCACACAAAGAATTTTTCTTTCATTTTGAAAAAAGATGCGGAATGGAGACTAGCCCCTGCCTATGACTTGTGTTTTTCTTACGACCCAACCAATCATTGGGTAAGTAAACAAACTTTAAGTGTCAAAGGGAAAAGACTTAAAATAGCTAAAGATGATTTGATGACAATTGCAAAAGATAATAATATCAAAAAAGGAGGGAAAATTATTGAAGATATTAATGCTATTGTGAAATCGTGGAATAAATATGCAGAACAAGCCGATGTAAGAAATGATTTGAAAGAAAAAATTAATACTAATATGAATACTTACTGAAGAACCAACGCTACACATTCCAATATATTTAACAAGGCTAGTCAAAGAGCGTATTTTTCAAATCTCCTTCGAGCCGCAAAACCGATAATACCTGTAACTAATTTACCCAATCGTCCGTTTCGATACTTCCAGATCGATCTCTTTTTCCCATTTTGCCACAACAACCGTTGCAACCGAATTACCGATCAAATTAGTGATAGCTCTGGCTTCACTCATAAACCGGTCGATACCCAGAATAATGGCAACAATAACTTGGAAATACAGACTGTTGTGAATTTTCTTCATCCGGAATAATTGGTTCAAAATGACAGTCGAGCGATATCTCTCTGAGCTAGTTCAAAAAGATACCGGTATAAAATTAGAAAATATATCCAACCAACAATTTTCAACTCACCAGACCATCCTTTATCTTCCTGTCAGAAAAATCTAACGGACTTCAACATCCAAGAGATTGAATACATTAAAATGTAATTGTCTCCGGAATTTCATCCAATCCATAGTAATGATGTTCAATTCTGTCTGGGAACACTTTTACAATCCTCAATCCTGATGATGCCTTTCCAAGTTGCTTCCCAAGCGCGCTGGTAGTTACTAGTTGTATACCTCCGTAATTTGCAGTGGCATTGTTATGAAGGTGACCCGAAAAAATGGCATCAACTTTATTTGCTGAAAAAAGGTCGAGGTATTTTTTACGGTCTTTGAGCCCGATATTTGAATAAGTTTCCGGCTCATCAATGGTTTTTATGAAAAATGGGAAATGACAGAAAAGGATGATATGTGCAGCCTTTTTGCTTTTTTCAAGTGTGTTAGTAAGCCATTCATATTGTTTTTGGTTTAATCTTGGGACATTGGCTTTGATTAAACTGGAGTTAATGCCTATAAATCTGGATCCTTTGTGTTTAAAGGCGAATCGGTCATAACCGTAATTTTTAATGAAGGAGTTAATTCCTATGCTGTCAGGTGTATTCCCGATATCGTGATTCCCAGGCGAATAGTAAACCGGAATATTCGATTGAATCTTTGCCGTAATTCTTTTGAATTCTGCAATTTGTTGTCTGTTAATTGGATCGTTCACCAAATCACCGGTGACAACCACAAAATCAGGTTTTAACCTGTTAATTTTCTCAACTGCATTTTCATATAATGCTGTTTCCTTTTCAAATCCAATGTTGTTTTCAAACATACCGAACTGAGGGTCAGTAATTTGTATGAAAAAATAGGGATGGTTGTGATCTTTCTTTTGTGCAGTTAAAATTCCTGTGGATAAACACAACAATGACAGAGCAACAATGATTTTTTTTAATTTCATTTGGCTGTTTTTTGAAATAAATATACTCAATTATTTTGCAGAAGGTAAATATTTTCTGAGAACAATTTCTTCCGAGTAATGTACGAATAGGTTTCTACCTAGTAAAATTCAGTGTTTAAAAGGCCGAATATGAGACTCATAAACGACCTATTAAACAACTGAATTAGCAGAGAAAGCTATCTAAGTAAAAATGGTACTACCATCCAGGATTTTGAGGCAATAGTTTTGGATTTGCATCAATTTCACTTGAAGGAACAGGCCATAACATATATCTTTCATCGAATGTTGCACCGCTTTCATTCTTGAAAGTAAATGCATCTTCAAATCTATTCGCAACGAGATTATAAGCTTTTCTTGTACGTTGAATATCAAAATATGCTTTATTTTCAAAAGCAAGTTCATGATAACGCTCCTTCCAAATTGCTTCACGGAATTGTTCTTTTGTCAATCCGGAAAGATTTGGTATAGTGGCTCTTTTGCGAATAAGGTTGATCTGGTCATATGCTATCTGAGTGGGACCGTTAACTTCATTTGATGCCTCAGCATAGGTTAACAATACTTCAGGATAACGAAAGATGGTCCAATTTTGATCTTCATTTAAATCTCCTCCAAGTCCTGCCGCTTCTGTGAGCCAATACTTATAAAGTGCATATTCACCAAATTGAATTATAGTTGAACTATTCTTCTTATTGTATTGTGTAAAGAAGAACTGCTTTTCCTGAGTTCTCTTATCATTAGGTTCATAAGACTTCACAAATTCACTGCGCGGCATAATTGCTCCATATTCGTCCAGGAGAGAGATTCCGATTTTTGAGGGCGTGATGGCTTTTATTATATCATTTGTTTTTACTCCTGTTAGATATTGTACCTGGAAAATAAGTTCAGTCTGGTTTTTGTGAGCCCTGTCATGTAAAAAATAATAATCGGTAAATAAACTGTATACACCTGCATCGATGACTTCTTTTGCCTTATCGGCAGCCAGCGTAAAATAGGTTATTCCTTTATTTAAAGGCTGTCCGGCCATTGTAAGATATACACTTGCCAACAATGTCTTGACCGCACTCAGTGATGCTTTACCTTTCTTATCTGAAACAGACAACCCTGATTTTTCTGCTTCTTTTAAATCACTTACAATTAAATCGTATATTTTCTCTTTAGGTGCTCGAGCCGGATATAGATCCGCACTTGAAAAGTCAATTGGCTCTGTTATTAGAGGAATATCGCCGTATAACCTAACCAAATAGAAATAGTACAATGCACGGAGAAAATATGCCTCGCCGAGTAAAGATTTCTTGGTTGTTTCAGACATTACGATTGGAGGAATGCTTTTGATTGCAACATTTGCATTAGCTATTCCATTATAAAACCCAACCCATACGGTTTTAAATACAGGCTCTATGGATGAATTATTATGCCTTATTAATCCACTGTTATATAAACTTTGCCCAAGAGATGTTGCATGGCCAACAGGATATTCGATTGACTGCCATGGCGATTCGCCATAGTTTGCATTTGCCGATGTGAAGAGTTGCAGGGTAGGGTAAATTCCATTAATTGCTGCATCTGCTTGGGAAGCAGTGGTAAAATAATTTTCAAGAGTAATTGCTGATGCATTCTTCTCTCCAAGAAAATCTTTATTACATCCAATTCCTGACAGCATAATCATTGAAGCAATTCCTAATTGTATTACTTGTTTTCTAAAAATTTTCATGACTATTGTTATTGAGAGTGAATGTTAAAAATTAATATTGAGACCAAACAAGAATGTTCTTGGTTTAGGATACTCATAATAGTTGAATCCTTGTGAAAATGAAAACTCTTCGTAAGTTGCCACTTCTGGATCATATCCAAAATAGTCTGTTTTGAGGAAGAAATTTTGGGCAGAGGCGTAAATCCTCACTTTATTCATTTTTATTTTTTTAAGAATTGAGTTTGATAAAGTATAACCTAATTCAATATTCTTGCCACGAATGAACGACCCATCAGAAACCTTACGACTATCCATATAATAATTATAACCTGCACTTGTAGGTCTTACTTGTTCAAGAACTGCACCTTGGTTCTCAGGAGTCCATGCATCTAAAACGGTTGCAAAACTATTTGAAAGCCCTTGGCGCGCTTCACCAGAATTCCTGGCTTGATTAAATACATCGTTACCCTGTGAGTACTGTATTTCTAAAAGGAAATCGAAATTCTTGTACCGAATGGTATTAGCAAAAGTTCCGTAAAAGTCAGGAATGCCTTTACCCATAATTGTACGATCTTGCCCATTGATAGCACCATCTTTATTTAAGTCTTTTATCCTCAAATCACCAGGCCTCTGTCCAAATTTCGAAGCTGCATCTGCCTCAGCTGTACCCCAAACCCCATCGCGCAGATATCCAAAAAATGATCCTGCAGATTCACCAACGCGGAGAATGAGTCCTTCTTTAGTCCCGTACAAAATATCTTCATTATTTACACCCAAAGCAGTGATTCTATTCTTTAAGGTTGAGATATTAAAACTGGAAGACCATGTAAAATCATTTTTCTTAATATTTATTGTATTCAACGAAAGTTCAAAGCCATTATTTTCCATGCTTCCAATATTTCTGGTAACAATAGTATATCCACTAGTGGCTGGCACAGGAGCATCGTATAAAAGATCGTGAGTCTTTTTTTGAAAATAGTCAAACTCCATAGTAATCCGGTTCTTGAATAAGCCTATATCCATGCCGACGTCAAACTGGGCAGTTTTTTCCCATTGTAATTCAGGATTGGCCAAGCGACCAATAGAGGATCCAGATACTCTTACGCCACTGAAAATATAGGAATTAGTGCTTAAATTTGCCTGTGATTTATAAGATCCAATTTCAGAGTTTCCAGTGAGACCATAACTACCCCGCAATTTCATGTTAGAAATAATCGAATTGTTTTTAAGAAAATCTTCGTTAGAAATTCTATAAGCAAGAGCAGCTGAAGGGAAAAATGCAAACTTATTATCTGCTCCAAATCTTGAAGAACCGTC
>JBBQJE010000021.1:0-23952 GCA_038325635.1 Bacteroidales bacterium | reverse complement strand
CTGAAATACCCCCAGCGACTTCACCTCAAATGTATTGGAATACTCAACTATCGTGAAACTGTCGTTGGTAAAACCTCCCAAATCAGAAACTCTGCTGAAATGATAATTTGTCTGCAACAATCCTTTGTTTGCATCGGACGGAAATCCATTGGAAAGATTTCCGTTTTTTTGGATGGAGGTAAGAAAATAGGTGATTATATCATATCCCTGAAAGGCAAAGAGCGATGGTTCGGTGCCGAATTCGGTTCTGAAATTTTCCACGAAAGTTGTAACGGAAGGCTTGCTGTAATCAATGAATGAGTTTGAAAGATAACGCAAATTGACATTATGCAGGTTTTCAAGCTCGATACTTTGCATACGGGTGAATTCCTGAATGCCAACCAGCGTCAGTGGATATTTTTTCGACAAATGCGCCAGCCGATTCATGGCAATACTAACATTCACCTCATTCATCTCGGCCATTACCAGGATATTCTGCTTGTCTGCCTCTAGCTGTGATTCAAGTTCTTCGGTACCTTTGGCCCAAATATTATAGGGTACGAACTTGCCTTTTGACTCACCCTGAGCAGCACTCTTTTTGATTAATTGTTCCTGAATTAGTTTGGTTTCGTTACTGCTGCTTCCTGCTTCCAGGAAAATGATTTTCTCATTCTGGAATTCCTTGAAAATATAGTCGGCAGTAGCCTCAATTCGTAATTTTCTAACCGGATTTAGTTGAAAATAATAGGAGTTGGTCTTGGTATATTTATCTTCCGGCGACAAAGGAGAAACCATTGGAATTCTATTTTTGGCACTTAATTCGGATATAAGTCGTTGATTTTCGGGATAGAGCGGGCCAATCAAAAGATCGAGGGATAGAAATTCGGGTTTCTTAACGAGAGACTCGATCGTCGAAACCATCTTCGCCGTATCATACACGAATAGCTTTGTTTTGATACCTGATTTTGATAATTGATCAGCTGCCATCAGGGCTCCCTGGTAGTAAGCAAGAAAGCTAAGAGTTCTGGCAGAAGGCTTTAAGCTATCGGCAACAGCCGCAGATATGGGAAGGTAAAGCCCCACATTCAAGGTCTTATCGCTTCCTTTACTATGGAGGGGTGACTGAATTTCTTTGGTAGGAATCTCGTTTACGGGATTTACTTTTGAACCAATTTCTGCCTGCAATTTCTTTGGGATTAGCAATACCTTGCCGGTTTTTAGTCCTTCTTTCAGATCCGGATTGAATTTCAACAATTCATCCTCTTCAACTCCATATTTTAATTTTAGTTGGTAATAGTTGTCTCCGCTAATGACCAAATGTTGGATGAACTTACTCTCATCGACTTTTGTACTCGCTGGTTTTTGCCAGGTATGATCGGGAATCTTCAGTATCATGCCTTTTTTGATGACCCCTTCGATATTCTTGTTGTTGGCCAGAACTTCTTCCTGAGTGCAGTCGTATTGTCTGGAAATAGAATAGAGGGTCTCTTTCTTCTGGACCGTATGAAGGATGTAGCGAAAGTCGCCAATTACTACTTTCTCCATACTTTTTGTTCTTTGTCCGATAGCAGGGAATGCTAAAAAAATCAACAAAACAACGGAAAGGAAGTTGCTATTAAATATACTCCCAAATCGTTCTTTCATTGTTGAAACATTCGTTAACATCACTGCCAATTTAATGACCTGTTTTATATTCGCCAAAGTTCTTCATGAACTGGACACGCTCAAATTCGGATGGATTAATAGCGTTATCCTGACTCAATTTACCTCTAAAGTTATCAATTTTTTCATAGTTATGTTCAGTCATCCAGGCAGCCATCTTCTGATTGATCTCTTCGATAAATCCGAAACCCTTGTTGTAAAGTGCGGATGCCACCTGAACCGCTTGGCCTCCGGCCAGTATCATCTTGACAGCAGTTTCCCAGCTATGAACACCCGTCGAAGAGGCTAAATCACAATTAACACGCTTCGACATCATGGCTATCCAACGTAAGGTCAGTAGATAATCAGATTCATGACTCAATACATTTGCGCCATGAATGATCTCTTTTGAAATATCAATATCAGGAGAATAAAAACGATTGAACAACACAATTCCTTTCACTCCGGAGAAGGATATATCCCGGATCATTCCTCCGAGATTTGAAAAATACGGACTGATTTTTACCGAAACTGGGATAGAAAGTTTTTGTGTAACCCTGGTAATAATATCAAAATAGGTGGATTCGTTATCCTGGCTAGTATGAGAAAGATCGGTTGGAGACAGGAACATATTCAATTCGAGCGCATCGGCTCCGGCTGTTTCAATTTTTTTGGCGAAGAAGCCCCATTCCTGGGAGGTGATGCAATTAATACTGGCAATTACCGGTATAGAAAGTTGAGCCTTAGCTTCGGTGATCAGTTGCAGATAATGCTTCAGATTTTCTTTCTTGATCTCCAGATCGTAATAATCCAGAAACTCCAGATTGTTATCCATGGGGCCCAGTTTATCGAACTCATGTGCATATTCAAGGTAGATTTCCTCTTCAAAGACCGACTTCAATACGACTGCTCCGGCACCCGCATTTTCAATAGCTTTGAGGTGTTCGATCGAATTGGTAAGACTGGAACTGCCTGCAATGATTGGACTTTTCAGGTCTAGTCCCAGATATTTTGTACTTAAATCTGCCATATCAATTGATTTTAGTAGAATTTGACAATTTATTCTGAAGGTAGTTATGCATGTTTTCGGCAGCTTTTCGCCCATCGCCCATGGCCAGGATGACCGTTGCGCCTCCTCTGACAATGTCGCCACCGGCAAACATCTCTTCCATAGAGGATTGCATTTTATCTTCATCAACAATGATGGTACCCCATCTGGATATTTTCAGTTCAGGCAGGCATGTTGGAACAAGTGGATTGGGGGAAACTCCTACGGCAACAATCACCAGATCAACGTCGAGTTCAAACTCTGATCCTTCAATTGGTATCGGTCTTCTTCTGCCCGAAGCATCCGGTTCGCCAAGACCCATTCTGTTGAGGAGCATTTTATTTACCATTCCTTTCTCGTCGGCAAAATATTCTAAAGGATTGCATAAATTCATAAATTCGACACCCTCTTCCTTGGCATGTTTTACCTCTTCAATTCGTGCAGGCATTTCAGCTTCCGACCGACGGTAGATGATCATGGCTCGGTCGGCACCCAATCGGAGCGCAGTACGCACGGAGTCCATGGCTGTATTTCCACCGCCGATAACAGCTACTCTTTTACCCTTAATAACAGGCGTATCGCTTGCGTCGGAGTTTGCTCCCATCAGGTTTACACGGGTGAGGTATTCATTCGAGGAGAGAATTCCGTTGTAATTTTCACCAGGAATGTCCATAAATCGAGGTAGACCTGCGCCGCTTCCCAGGAAAAATGCCTGAAAACCTTCTTCTTTAAGGTCATCGAAGCTGGCTGTACGACCAACGATGAAATTTGTCTCAAATTTCACGCCCATCTTCTTCAGATTTTCCAATTCAAAATCTACGATTGAGTTGGGAAGTCTGAATTCAGGGATGCCGTATTTTAATACACCGCCAATTTCGTGCAATGCTTCAAAAACAGTTACGTCGTATCCGCTTTTAACCATATCGCCGGCAAAAGCGAGGGCTGCGGGGCCAGAACCAACTGTGGCTACTTTTATGCCATTCGGTTCAGCGATGGCAGGTACGTTGGCCGATCCGGAATTTCGCTCGAAATCTGCCGCGAATCTCTCCAGGTGACCGATTGCTACCGATTGCAGACTCATTTTCTCCACATAGAAGCATCTTGATTCACATTGTTTCTCCTGAGGACAAACTCTTCCACAAACTGCCGGAAGGGCGTTGGTCTCTTTCAAAGTTGCGGCTGCACCCAAAACATCACCGTTCTCGATCAGTTTGATGAACTTGGGGATGTTGATACTTACCGGACATCCTTCGATACAGGTTGGGGTAACACAATCCATGCAACGGGAAGCTTCCAGAGCGGCCATTTCGGGAGTTATACCGAGGTTAACTTCCCGATCCTGGTATTTCACCCTAATTTCAGGAGCCTGCTCGGGCATGTGAACCCTTTCAATGGCTGTTCTTTCTTTATTTTTAGTCTTGGAACGCAAAGCAGCTCTCCAATCCTGACCGCGTTCGCTTTTAAGGTATTCTGGCTCTAACGACATCTTACTATCCTATTTTTGAAAATAACTATTGTTGGCAGCAACTTCTTCGGCACGGTATCCTCCCAGACGCATCAGCATCTCATCAAAATTAATCTCATGGGCATCAAATTCTGGTCCGTCAACACAGGTAAATCGCGTCTTTCCGCCAACAGTGACCCTGCAGGCACCGCACATTCCGGTTCCGTCTACCATAATTGAATTTAAACTGGCTTGCGTTGGAATGTTGTATTTTTTAGTTGTTAAGGCAGCAAATTTCATCATAATGGCTGGACCGATCACGATGCATTCATCGATTTTTTCACGCTGGATCACTTCTTCCATTCCGGCAGTAATCAACCCTTGCCGTCCGTAAGATCCATCGTCTGTCATCACAATTACTTCGTCCGACCAAAGTCTAATCTGATCTTCCAGGATAATTAGATCCTTACTTCTTGCAGCGATTACTGATACAACCCGGTTACCTGCCTTTTTGAACGCTTCGACAATAGGTAGTAACGGTGCAACTCCGACACCTCCGCCGCAAGCAAGAATAGTTCCTTTAAAATGAATCTCGGTAGGCTTTCCCAAGGGACCGACCAGATCAGTAATGCTTTCGCCGACTTCTAAGGCGGCTAATTTGGCAGAACTGATTCCAACAATTTGCACAACCAGTGTGATGGTTCCTTTAACAGGATCCGCACCGGCAATGGTAAGCGGGAATCGCTCGCCTTTTTCTCCGATCTTGAGAATCACAAAATTTCCTGCTTTTCTGGATCGGGCGATCTTCGGATTCTCTACTACAAAGCGGATTACCTTATCTGAGAAATATTCCTTTTCTACTATTTTGTTCATGCCATTTAAAAATTGAAAAAACGTCCAAAAGTAGTTATTTCGATTGATTGATTTCTAACAATGAGTACAAATTGGAAAAATAACTGCTCAGTTTAAAATATTATTAAATAAGCAGTCAACTCGTTAATCAAACTGCTATCTTTGCAGTTTGTAAAATTCCCTGTCGTTCCTCCCTTATACAGTGATGGGAATTGTTGGTAACTTTTTTGTATCAACCCTTAAAAAAAAGGTATTGAAAAATGAAACTTCAGAATCAGCAACGAAAAAATAGGGAAGGAATCGTCTATTCTACCTCTCAAAATTTTGACTATCAATTTGCTGCAGATAATTCAGATTTGGAAACGCTCATCCCAGCGAAGCAGAACCTGAAAATTATGTTAGATAAAAAGCAGCGGGCGGGAAAAGTCGTCACACTTATTGCCGGATTTGTCGGAAAAGAAGATGATCTGATTGAATTGGGTAAAAAATTGAAATCAAAATTTGGTGTTGGCGGATCAGTTAAGGACGGAGAGATATTGATACAAGGCGATTTTCGAGATCGGGTCATTGCACTTCTTACTACCGATGGATATAAAGTCAAGAGAGTAGGAGGTTGAAATTTTTAAAATTACGCTCAAATTGAACCATTTAAACCAAATTTTTGTAGTAGCCCTAACCAAACACCGAAATTTCGGCAATCTGCTTGTTCCATTTTTTACCGAGCAAAAAGCGGGCGAGCCATTTAGAAGGGTAATCAGAAAAGTAAAACAGCACGATTTAAATGATCCAGCCACAAAACTTTCTGCAGAACAGATCCGAATTGTAAAGATTGCAGAACGTTACAGTGATGAGAAGCTGATGCGGAAGTTTTTTCCGGATAAGCCATCCAGCGATTTCCAAAATCTGATCAAGAAAGAGGAAGTGAAGCTAAAAGTCTTCTTGTATATAGAAGAAACACTCGCTGAAATACTGGAATTATTGAAAGACACAGAGGTGCCGGTTTACCAAAAAAGAGATAAGTACAATAATTTATATGCTGAAGATCTGATAACCATGTGTTACCACGATACAGGCACAGTCTTCAATTTTGATCGTTTAGAGGAGGAGACGCGTTATTTTTTAACTCTTCGTAATGGCAAGGAATATATGTCGTTACTAAAGAAAAATATTGAAATACTTGTCAATGAGCCATGTAGAATCTATTACCAAAACAAAATATATTTTTTCGACCATATTTCAGCCTCCAAAATAACTCCATTTAAGGACAAAGAATATATCTCCATTCCAAAGAAGATGGAAGATCGTTATTTCGAAACGTTTATTCTGAATGCGATCAAATCTCAAGAGGTGAATTTTTCCGGATTCGAAATCAGGGAAACTGTGCCGGAAAAGAGAGCAAATCTGTCACTGGAAAAGGATCTAAACGATTTGCCCGTTTTTGTGCTCTATTTCACCTATAACGGTACTCGGTTGCGATTGAAAGAGGGCGAATTTCGCGTGGTAATTCTGCATAAGGAAAATAATCAATATGTATTTGAATCATTTTCGAGGGCTCTTCCGTGGGAGAAAGAAAAGCTTCAATTCTTGCTGGAACATGGATTGAACGGTAATCCTGACGGATTAAAATTGGAGTTGCCCAAAAATAGCGCCACGGAAGGTGCGATCTATCATTCAGTGGCTTGGTTGGCTGAACATAAGGAGGAACTGACAAGTGCCGGGCTCGAAATCTCTCAAGCTGGCCTGTCGCATCAATATTACCTTGGTAATCATGATCTTCAGATCTCTGTAGAAAACAAGATCGATTGGTTTGATCTGGAAATGATGGTTCAGATAGGAGAATGGAGTATTCCCTTTATTCGATTCAAAAGATTGATATTAAACAAATTACGAGAATACAAGTTGCCCAACGGTGAAATTTTTGTTCTTCCTGAAGCATGGTTTTCCCAGTTTGAAGAGATACTTTCTTTGGGGAAAGTCGATGGACAAAAAGTAATCCTGAAGCCTTGCCATTTTATGTTGCTGAATGATAACATTCCGTTAGGTAACTCTGCCTTGCAGCAAAACATCAAAATGTTGCGCGACAAGAAAGTACAGGCTCAGGAAATACCTGAACATCTAAAAGCACAGCTTCGGAGTTACCAGCACGACGGGTTTAATTGGCTTTATCATCTCTGGGAAAACAAGATGAATGGTTGTTTGGCGGATGATATGGGGCTTGGTAAGACCTTGCAGACGCTGGTGCTTCTGTTGAAATTGAAAAAAACTTCATCCTATTCCTTCCCTACTATTGACTCAAACGGGCAATTTCTCGTTTTTGGCAACAAAGAAGAGGAAGAGAAATACCATCAGCCGGCTAGTTTGATCGTTTTGCCGGTCTCCCTGATTCATAATTGGGAAAATGAGTTAAAGAAATTCACGCCTTCACTCAAAGTTTATACCTATTCAGGAGTTAAGAGGCGGGAGAAGGTTGATCTGGTACAATTAGTGCATCATTGCGATATTATCCTTACGACCTACGGAACGGTCAGAAACGATTCTGAAGTATTATCCAAACACCTATTTTTCTACCTCATTTTGGATGAAAGTCAGAATATTAAGAACGCTGAATCAAAGAGCTATCGGGCGGTTTCAAGTATCCAGTCGATGCACCGGCTATCGCTTACCGGAACACCTATTGAGAATTCGCTTTCTGATCTTTGGTCGCAGATGAACTTCCTAAATCCCGGACAGCTCGGCAGTTTAAAGTTTTTCAAGGAGAAGTTCCTTTTGCCAATCGAGAAGGATCACGATCCAGAGGCTTCCTCCAGACTCAATAAATTAATTGAACCATTTATCCTTCGACGCACTAAAGAACAGGTTGAGGCAGATCTTCCACCAGTGATGGAAGAGATGCTAACTATCGCGATGACTCCCGAGCAAATGGAGTTATATGAAAAGGAGAAATCCTCGGTCAGGAATTACCTCCTCCAAAATATCAATGAGCTCGAACCAAGGAATACTACTTTTGTTGTCTTGCAGGCATTGACTCGTTTACGCCAGATTGCGATTCATCCGCGGATGATTGATCCAACATCCGGTATCGAATCAGGTAAATTTAACGAGATTGTTTCCATGCTTGAAGTTCTGGTAGCAGAAAAGCACAAGATTCTGGTGTTTTCCTCCTTCGTCAAACATCTGAATTTGCTGGATGAAGCTTGCAAGCAAATGAATTGGGGTTTTTGTCGCCTGACAGGCCAGACAACCGATCGCAAATCGGTTATAGAGGAGTTTCAATCGAATAAGAACAAAAATATTTTCCTGATTTCCTTAAAGGCGGGCGGTGTTGGATTAAACCTTACTGCTGCCGACTATATCTTTATCATAGATCCATGGTGGAATCCTGCTTCAGAAATGCAGGCCATCAGCCGCGCCCATCGGATTGGACAAGATAAGAAAGTATTTGTGTACCGTTTTATTTCGGAAAAGAGTATTGAAGAGAAAATTCAGTTGCTTCAGGAGAAGAAGGCCGCCCTAGCTAGCGAATTTATAAACAGGAATGATCCTTTTTCCATTCTAGGGAAAGATGAGATGATACAGCTATTTGAGTAGATATTCTGATAAAAGGTTTTAACCGCAGAGCCACAGAGGAAAGGCGTAAAGGACGCAAAGACAATATTTATTACTCCGCATTCTCTACCAGTCTTCCTTTGCGAACTTTGGGGTTAAATGTTGCGGTTAATTCTCTATAAAACGAAAAGGACAGAACCGGGAGGTTCCATCCTTTTACTAAAACTAACCAAACTAACTAAACCTAAACTTATGAAAAAAAATGTACCACAAACATAGGGTTGATTTTGATATCCGCAAAACATTTCGTGTTAATAAAATATAAAAAAGGTATTAAGAAAATGTGTTAAAAGTGCAATTCACGATATGTCGGGATTTCAAATCCTAACGAGCGACTTTGGATTCTGCGCAAATTATTATTGGCTGTGAACTCAGCGGTTTTTCCTCAGGGCACTCAGCGGCTAAAATGGGATGTAATTATTAAAAACGAAAAGGACGGAACCGGGCGGCTCCATCCTTTTACTAAAACTAACCAAACTAACTAAACCTAAACTTATGAAAAAAAATGTACCACAAACATACGCTTGAATTTGGTATCTCCAAAATATTTCAGGTTAATAAATTGTAAAAAAGGTATTAATAAAATGTGACTTTGCGAACTCAGTGGTCTTCCTCTAAGCGGTTAAAATGGGATGAAGTTATTTAAAACGAAAAGGACGGAACCGGGCGGCTCCATCCTTTTACTAAAACTAACCAAACTAACTAACCTAACTAACCTAAACTTATGAAAAAAATGTACTACAAATTTAAAGCAGAAGTAGCTCATCTCCAAATATATTGTGTTAAAAAACTATAAAGCGAAATTTTTGTTTAGAAATTCAAATAATTCTCTTTAAAACAGTATGTAGACTCATTCTAAGTAGCATTTTATCAAGGAGTTGTGCAGCTTGATGGGAATTTCGCTTTGTCGTTTATTTCTATTCTTTTAATAATCTGCATGAGCTGTTCACCAATTCCAATTTTGTATCCGGAAGAAATTAACATTATTTCACCAGCGGGTTGACAGAAAATAACACAAGGTAAGTTGCTTTTTGACTCTTTTCCAAAAATTGCTGTCAATAATTTTGCAAGTTCATTTTTTGCATCGGTGGAGAAGCTGGTATTTACCGGCAATTTATAGTTTTGGAAAATGGTACTCTTTCCGGTTTTTTCAGCCACGTTTACGAATAGAATGTGTCCTTTCCATCGATTAAACTGATCAATATAGGGTGTCAGATCGTTGAGGATGTGCTTGGATGGTTCACTGTCAGGATCCAACAGCACAATGATTGAATTCTCATTTTGCATTAAATCAGTCAATGTCTCTTCCATGTTTGTCGCTGGATCGGCAACGTGAATCATACCTGGATCGAGCTGGCCGACAGGTTTTAGGGTACTGACCTGGTTTCGTAAGCTAACTTCCAAGGTGGTTGGTTTCTCTTTAGTGACCTCAAAAAATGTCATCGAACTTAAAACAGAGGCATCTGACAATCGTCTTCCGGTGACCAACAGATAATTACCTGTTTCCAGCAATAGCGGATTAGAAAAATCCGACAATTTTTTGCCTTCTTCAAATTCAAGCGTATGACAATTGCCGTTTTGAATCCTGGCGATTGTAAAATGGATGGAATACTGTGGGGAAATACTGTTGCCGCCATCCTTTAAAATCAGTTTTCCCATTTCCGCCTGAGCATTTTGCTGACCGAATAAAGCGCGATACCACGTCTCGTTTTTTCTATATTCAGGGATATGTGTTTCGGGGTTTAGCCGGGCAGGGATCCCAAATGTGCGGCAAACTGCTACAAAAAAAATATCCCGCGAAAGCGGATCTGCCACTCGCAGATTGTAAACTCCGATTGGCGTTAGTGGAGCCCGCGAGTGTTTATTGGCGGATGAATCGATTCGGATAGCGGTATTTATCCAGTTAATCAATGTATTGATGTCCTTTTTCGAAGCATAAGCCAAATCAGGATCCAAGTTCTTCCAAAGAAAACTTCGCCAGGGAGAGAGTATTTCCAGATCGATACGAGGTGCCAGAACATATTTAACGAAGAGGTCAGAGACAGCTTCTTCCGGTTTCGCGTTAGCCTGCGACTGTTGCAAGTGGTCTGTCAGGATGAAAGCTTTCGTGTCGCTCAGATCTTTGGCAGAAATCCCGTAGGTCAACGGGAAGATCTGTTTACGATCTTTGGATTTATTATTCTCAAGATAGGCGATTATCTCCTTCCAGTTACCGTAACTCAAGGTAACTATGCGCATCGTCGAATCTTCATTCATTTCATGCGATTTCGCATACGTGCGAATCCACGCAGAATCTTTGAACGACGATAGAGTTTCGTTCCGGATAGAGTCTTCGTTTGCTAATCGTTTATCATTGTTCTTTTTCTGCTGTTCGCTAACGCTGGAAATCGGTTTATAGGCAGATGGCGGAACGAGATCGTAAATTTCTGTATGAGCCTCCACCATGTTGGAATTAAGCACAAGTCGCAAGGTATCGGTGGTTGAAACAACTAGGTCTTTATAGGTAAATTTCCCGTCCTTCGACGCCCAAACCAGTAAATTTCCAAGTCCGGTGGTAAACTTTGCAATACCGTTTTGGTCGGTCGAGGTGGTGGTAAGCGGATAAAATTCGGCGTAATTATAAAGCTTAAATTCCACTTTAGCCCCGGCAATTGCCTTTCCATCAGGATCACTTACCAGGATTGTCACCCTTTTAGTCTTTGCATAAGTGGCAGTAAGATTTAATTCAGAAAAGCGTTCTTCGGCATTGATTACTTCCTCCGGACCAAAATAGCGGCCAAAAGTACGGGTGTGTACTAACATCGTACGTTGGGAGGGTTCACTAAACCAGCCCATGTCCAGATCAGCGTCCGGTTCGCAAGCTCCCATATAATGCCAGCTGCCGTCGATCCAGACCTCAACCCATGCGTGATTGTCGTCGGTATGTGCCCATCGAGGGGTATAAACCTGACGAGCCGGAATCCCAACGGTGCGCATGGCAGCCACGGTAAAAGTTGATTCCTCGCCACACCGTCCGAAGGTTTTGCTGATGGTACTCATCGGAGCGCTGGTTCTGGAGTCCGTTCCACGGTAGTTTACCTTTTCGTGACACCAATGGTTGACCTCAAGGGCAGCCTCTTTCATGGTGAGACCTTTCACTCTGGCTTTTAGTTCGTCATAATAAACTAATCGGAAAGAGTCGAGATTTTCATTATTGACCCGCATAGGCAAAACGAAATGCAGAAATTCTTCTTCCGGAATCCGGCTGCCCCATGTCATTTCCTTTCTAGCGAGCAGGCTCTGTCGAATATTAGCGAGCACAAAACCGGGTTTGGTATCGGCCAGATCGCTCAAAGGCATGTATGCGTATACAAAGCGCAAGGCCTGTTCTTCATTTTTGGAGGAAGGATTATCAAGAATACTCCATATTGGAAGAAGAGAATTTGCGGTCAGTTCTTTCTGTACTTTCAGCATTTTTTCTATATCATTCAGTCTTGCGGTATCAGATATCAAAAGTTTTTCATTCTGACAGCCAACCAAAAACCCTATAAACACAATGAAGAAGGTTAATTTTTGCATACTATTTCTCATTTTTCACTTTTCATTTCTAATTAAACCAATACGTCATTTTCAGCACAACAGCCCGATTTTTAACATTCCGGCTTTCGGGGAAATAGTTGTCGGTGTAAACCAGGAAGATATCGGAGACTGGCTTGTACCTCCATTGAAGCCGGGCATTGATATTCAAATTGTCGGCTTGCTGGTTGTATTGGACGTAGGTGGTGAAGAATAATTTGTCTGTAAAAGTCACATCAAGCTTTGGACCCACCATCCAAAATCCGGTATTTGTCCAGGGTTCGGGTAAAATGAGTTTGTTGTAACTATATAACAAAGAGATATAACCATACGGTTGAAACCTGTAATTTAAGGCGCCCTGTACAAACCAGCGATTGCCGTTGAAGTAGCCACCGTAGCCAGTCGAAAAATCGTACTTAAAAGTTTTGCGGTTGTCGGAGTTGAAGAGAAAGGACACATCACTCCAATGGTGATTTGTTCCGGTTTGTAAGTAGTTTTTCCCCTGATTGGTGGGATCAAAATTTTGGCGCAAAAGAACATACCAGAGATTGCTTTTGAATTCAAGATGAATCCTGTTCTTAAAATTGAAGAGGTAAGTTAGACCATACTTCCGATCTGTCAATTGACTATTTGAAGGTGAGTAATAGTTATCTGCTTCTACTACTAAGCCATGATTCTCAATTGTTCCTTGTTTGGGATAGAATTTTGTGGTGATTCTGGGGTTAATTCTTAAATAATCCCTGCGCGGTACGTATCCTGTTTCTGCATTAAAATCCTTTCCGACATATAGTTGCGTTAGTTCAAGTAGGTACGATTTGCGGGAGTAGATCACATTTAACCCTTGTGAATATTCCTTCGATGAAATGGCTTTTGGGGTAAAAGATTTTTGCGCAAAAAGTTTGGCATTCCAGAAATTGTTGCTACTGGCAAGATTGTATTCTAATCCGGCAATTCTATTGTATTCATTTCCGGTCCAGAATGATGGAATATTCATTTGCTGCTTGTTGACAAATATCGCTGCTATATTTGATCGGGAGAATACCTTTTTCTGAATGGAAGTCACGAAAAAATTGCGCGAAAGAAATTCTCCTTCACTGCCAGTTTGCATATCCATCATACCAATTCGCCAGTCCTGACCCAGTCTGCCACTGAGTCTGACGCCTGCATTAACAGGCGAATCCAACCCTATCCGTCTCGAGAAGAATGGCCTTGTATTGGATGTTCCGAAATTGCCAAAGAGATCGCTGTTCTCGAGGAAGAACTGTCTTTTCTCTGGGAAATAGAGTTCAAACCTTTCCAGGTTGGTGACCTGATCATCTACCTCGGCTTGCGAAAAATCCGGATTATAGGTAAGATCGAGATTTAGCGAGGAGGTGAGACCCAGTTTGGCATCAAATCCAAAATCCTTACGATAAACGATCTCCTCCTTTTTTTCGAAGTTTCTCGAACCGCTGCCATAAACATAAGGTATCAACGAAAGTTTAAGTCCTGATTTTGGCGGAGGAGTGTCCCAGATTACTTGCCCGGTGTATGCCAGAGAGGCGGTTGGAAATTGCCGCGGCATTGGTGCCCATGATGATTTTTCGTTTCGTTTCAGATCCAGTCTGGAGAAATTGATGTTCCAATGATCCACATCGCTATGGTATCTGATTGATTTAAATGGAATCCGGAATTCTGCCGTCCACCTATCAGGATAGTTCTTTGTTTTGACTTCCCACTTGGAGTCCCAAACCATGCTGGATGCTGCTCCTCCGCTCATTGTGCCGTCCCACATGGCTCCGGCAGCATTTACGCCGAAAGAATATCCGGTTGTCTGATCGTTGAAAGGATCGATAAAAACCAGAAAATTATCATTATTCATAAAGGTGAAATCTCGGCGAAGAGATTCGACCGGGCGCTTCCCGGGAAGGGTATCGTGAAAAATAATCGCTAAATAAAATGCTTTTTCATCGTACAATATTTTTACTTCCGACTTTGCTGCGCTATGACCTGTGTCATAAGGAAGTACCATGTAGAAATTCTTTGCCGAATCAGCTTTTAGCCAATCCTTTTCGTCTGTAATTCCATCCAATTTAATGGCTCCCTCGAGATGTTTGGCATGAATTTTATAATCCTGATTGATGGTTTTTTTCGAAAGAACAACCTCCTTCTTTTTTTTCGAATTAGATACCGCCGGATTATTCCCGGCAATTGATACAAGCTGAAAACAGAAGGAAAGGACAAATAGGAAGCCACTAAATTTGTTGATCATAGTTTGTTAATCGAGTCGCGAATTTACTAAAAAAGTAAAAGAAGAGACGCATCAGGAAGCGTCTCTTCTTTTACTTTTTTAACAAGGAATGCAAAAAATAGTGCCTGCTACTTCCTTAGTTTGCCCTGTAAAGAGCTAAGTCAACGATATCGAAATAACTATTTTGTGGATCAGGTATTGAATTGTCTTGAAGCTGATTACCAGAGAGAATCATCTTTATGTCTTTTTCAGAATATCTTTCTGTCTTGCCTGCTTTGGCCATTTCTTCAATCAATGGTTTAACCCTATTCATAAAAGAATCGGGAGTTGAGTCCTGATGGAAGAGGATCTCTGCTTCTTTTTGTAACCATCTGGTAAATTGATCTGCGTTCATGGCACTAATTTCAAAAGTTGCTATTCGAATTTTAACACAACTGTTATCCTGTTGTTTGATAGCAAATTTATCTGAGTGGTCGCATGCAGATGGTAAGAGGTTTAGAGAATCGAGGTCGTCAATAATCTGATTCTTGTGTAGTCATAATCCTTACAAAATCAACTCGGGACGGAAATTGTAGGGTAGGTTGCCTGCAATCGTTTAGCTAAGATTTGAATTCATCAAATAATCCAAGCCCATTCGTCCTTTTAATTATATAGGTGTAGGTTATGGCTGTCCAAAATGAAAACAAGGCATATATCAGGGATGGCTTTACCATGTCCTGGTTATGAAGTAATGTTCCGGCAACTAAAAAGGCTAGAGTAGTATTCTGAACGGCTGCTTCAATACCGATAGTGTAGGAATTTCTTTCGCCAAGTTTATTGAATTTTCCAAACCGATATCCCCATAACATAGAGAGGGCATTCTGCAAAAGAGCGAAGGGCAAAATGGTCAGTACCTCGTTTAGCGTTACTCCTGAACCACCACTCTTCTCGGCAGCAAAAAATTTAATGACAAATACCACTCCTAATGCTGCGAGAAGGATTAACTTGAGTGGGCGTTGTGTTTTGATGGCAAAAGCCGGATAATAGGATCTCACGAAAACTCCAAGAATGGCGGGAAGGATGGTAACAGAAAAAATTTGGATAATTGTTTCTAAATAGGATAGTTGAATCTCGGTTCCTTTACCGTAAAAGAAAACCAGACTCAAGTTAACGATAAATGGGATAGTGAATAGGGTAATAATGCTGTTTATAGAGGTAAATGTGATTGACAGTGCTGCATTTCCCTTGAAGAAATAGGTGATAAATCCGGAGACAGTTCCGCCTGGACAAGTGGAGAGGATGATCAAGCCGACTTTAAATGCAAGAGGCAAATTGGAAAAATAGGAGATTGTAAATGCGATGATTGGTAGGATAATAATCTGAGATGACAGTCCGGCAACCAGCGCCTTCGGATAATAGAATACGTTTTTAAAGCTGGTAGAGGTTAGTGACAGACCTACGCCAAACATAATAAATGCAAGGACCAAACTAATCAAAATGTCAATAAAAGCGTAATTTGGAAGATCCATAAAAAATAGCGTTTAAAGTTTTTGCGCAGGGGCTCCAATAAATATTGTATTTGCCGGTAGCGTCTCACTTTTCATAAGAACTGATAGAGGTTCAAGTACTGAGCCATCCTCCATTTTAGAATCGTAAAGAACAACAGACATACCGCCAACGCTGCACCCTTTGCCAATATCGACAAACGACATCTTCATTACCCTGTCCTCAAAAAGATGAGTTTGTAAAGTGCAGTTATCATTTACAGTCGAATAATCACCCAATCTTACCAAGTCAAATTCAGTAATTTGGGTGGTATAAATACACGTCCGTTTTCCAATTTTACAACCCATCATTTTTAATGGGTATTTGATAAATGGAGTACCTGTTAGCATGTTCAGGAAGAATAGAACAAGAAAATTTTCATAGAATCCGGTTACCAGTTCGCTCCTCCAAACATAATTACTCCACAGCGGTTTGTTTGCCGGAATGTAACGCCCAATTACGATCCATTTGAAGAGGATCGTGATGAACATTCCCAATAAACCTGCACCTAAATATAAAAATGGGAAGAGAATGAATAGTTCAAAAAGGTCTCTTTCAACCTGCAAATAGGAAGTGATGTTTGAGATAAGTGAAGCCATTGTGAGGAACATAATAGCAGGAAGTGTTACACGAAAAAATTCGATGCAGTAACGCAGTATGAACAATTTTCTTGTGGGTTTATACGTCCTTTCAGCAGAAAATTCGCGGTTAATATCCCGTTTAGGCAGATAGACTGCCGGAGACCCAAACCACGATGTTCCATCTTTTGCCGGCAAGTCTTTATCACTCATCTTGGATAAAACGCCAACCAGCACATCGTTGCCAAGATGAGTATCCGGACTAATAACCGCACTATTACCAACAAAAGTACGGTTGCCAATATAGGTTTTGGCGATGGTGATATACCCATTCCGAACGGATGATGCTCCAACGGAAACGGAGTCAGCCAGAAAGCATTCATCTCCTGTGATCAGCAGATCCGGTGAAATAAACTCTACCGTAGAGATTTCAACTCGTTTACCCAATTTTACACCAAGCATCTTAAACCAAATCTGCAAATAGAGCGTCGTATATAAGGTGCCGAGTACCTGAAGACTGAGTTTCATTAACTGATCAAAGAACCATTTTCGGTGATAAAAATTACTGTTTACACGATATACTCCTTCTTTACTATTTCCAAGCAAAACCCACTTAAGAATAGTTATGATAAAAACCAGAATTACGATAAAGAGTATACCCACCAAGACAATATGTGGCAGCAAGTTATACCAAGCCTCTTCCGAAGTGTAATCAAAATGTGTAATCACCATCATTCCAGGGAAATAGGCAATCATGGTAATTAGTGGAATTAGGAAAACACTTACTATATAAAAGAAATTGCGCTTCGACCATGGCGGCACACTTCCCATTTTTTGGTTTAGTCCCAACTTTGATGCGGGTGATCCTCCCCAATTTTCGTTTCCAGGAATCACAACGCCTTCGGGCACTAAAGTCAGATCTTCAATCGACGAGTTTGGCTCCATCGCCGTATTGTGTGCCAGACAACATCTTGTTCCCACAAAGCAATCGTCGGAAATGTCGATTCGACCAATTTGTAAATAGCCATCCGAAATAGTAAATCCTTTAAGATGCGAATCAGTGCAAATACTCACATTATTCCCTAAGCTTAATAAATCGAACGCTGAAATAGCAGAAGTATTGATGAAACAATTTTTTCCGATTTTTGCCCCAAGAAGTCGAAGGAAAATGTTCATAATGGGTGTTCCGGTAAAATAGGAAATAGGGGAGATATTTACCAGCTTATCTGCCAGCCAGAAGCGAAAGTAATAACTTCCCCAAAGTTTATATTTGCCCGGTTTGATCTTCCCAATTACCAACCATTTGAGAACAAGTGCAAATATGGTTATGGTTGGGAGCAAAGAAAAATAGGTAATCAACATCATCATCAATGAATCTAACACGCTGTAATCTGCCTGATAGAAATAGGAATATACGAAGAATGGTCCCAGCCATTCTATGCCAAAAATGAGTGCAATAAAAAACATCGAAAAACCTTGAAACAAGCTGCAGGAATAGTAGCTCCAGTTGGAAGGGGTGTAAATTTCGCGCTGTTTTTTTGGTTGTTTATCTGCTTTTGGACGTTTTTTTTCTAAGGCCTTAGCCAGGTCGGATAAAACTGGATACTTATACAAATCAACTACAGATAAATTTTCGAACATCGGATTCCTGCGCAATTCAGACGAAACCAGTGCGGCCAAAAGAGAATGCCCGCCTAAATCTTCGAAGAAATTGTCGTCCATCGAAATATTCTCCCTGTGTATGTTTCCGGCTATCACCGCAACAAGTTCATTTTCCAGATCGGTTGACGGAGGAATAATTTCTTTCTCTTCCGAAAAGGAGAGTGGAGTACTTGGTTTTGGAAGACGCGACCTGTCTATCTTCTGACTTGTCGTCATGGGAAGAGACGGAAGCACATCCAACGTAGAAGGGATCATATAGTAGGGTAATTTGGAGCGCAACTCTGCCGCAATTTCTTCTCTGTTGATTTCTTCACCCTTTTCAATTACCACGAAGGCTGCCAATTGTTGCGTCGAAACATCTAAAGATACCGCAGCTGCCTGAATGCCTGCACTTTGTAGTAGTAGTCCCTCAATTTCGGCCAGTTCGACTCTGAATCCACGCACTTTTACCTGTGCATCTATCCGTCCAACATAACTGATTTCGCCTTTGGAATTATATTTAGCGATATCACCGGTTCGGTAATAACGCTCCTTGGTGCCTTTATATTGATCGGTCTCGACAAATTTTTGTGCAGTTAAATCATCCCTGTTGAGGTATCCTCTCGCAATACTTGCACCACCCAGTAAAATTTCTCCCTCTTCGTTTTCAACAACGGGCTCAAATTTATCATTAACGATCAATACGTCATAACCGGGCATTGCTTTTCCTATCGTCACAGCATCCTTTGTATTCAGAATTGAATAGGTAGCAATGACGGCTGCTTCTGTCGGGCCATAGGTATTGTAAACCAATCGACCCTCCTTGCACCAGCGGTGGGCAAGGTCTGTCGTGCAAACTTCACCTCCAAAAATTAAGATTTTCAATCCCGGGATATCCTCTTTTACCATCGACAGTAAAGTTGGTGCACAAGATAGAAATGTAATTGAAAGTTGATTGAGGAAGGATGCAAACTGATCTCCGGATCGCATGATGTCGTACGTTCCTACCACAAGTGTAGCGCCAACTGAAAACGGAACCCAGATCTCTTCTACCGATGCATCGAATGAAACTGAAAAGCCCTGTAATGCGCGATAGGTAGAATCAATAGGATAGATAATTTGAGCTCCAAGTAAATAGTTGACAACATTTCTGTGTTCCAACAGCACCCCCTTCGGTTTTCCGGTTGTTCCGGAGGTGTAAATGATGTAACACAGATCCTGTGGAGTCCGGTTCAGAACAATTGGTTTAGTGTTTGGGTAAATGTCCAAGACGGTCAGCTGCGAGTCAATATTGAACAGCGGCTGCGGTTTTAATTGGTGCGAAATCTGATCCAGAATTTCGTCTGATGTTACCAGCACTCTGGCTCCCGAATCTTCCATTATGAAATTTACTCTTTCACCTGGGATCTCCGGATCAAGAGGAATATAGGCTCCTCCTGCTTTTAAGACTCCGAGCATCAAGATATAAACTTCTGCACAGCGGGGCAAAAGGATCACTACTTTTTCTTCGGGAGCAATTCCAATTTCGATGAGATAATGGGCAAATCTGTTCGCAAGAGCATCCGCTTCTGCATAAGAAATTTTTTTATTTCCATGTTCTATCGCAATGGCATCCGGGTAACTTAAAACGGATTGCTCGAAAAAATCATTTAGAAACTTGCTCACCAGTTTATCTCTTCGTTTGCGTAAAGTTAGTAAGAGCAACGATTATTTTCTGTTTATCAAAAATTTTAATTTTTGTGGCGAAATGATATTTTACTAAATTCGGAGACCCATAAAAAGAATTTATTTTTCACGTTCAGCCATACAATATGAGATCAAAATTTTTCTTCGCATTCCTTTTCAGCTTAGTTGCATCTTCACTTTCTTACGCCCAATCACTACCTTCCCCCAGACAACATTTCGGATTTTCTATCGGGGATAATTATAAACTGGCTACCTATACACAAACGGAAGCCTATTTTAAGAAAATTGCAGACTTGTCGAACCGTGTAAAATTGATCAATATGGGAGAGACGGAGGAGGGACGATCTCAATATATGATGATCGTTTCATCTGCCGAAAATATTAAAAACCTACCCCGATACAGGGAGATAGCCCAGAAGTTGGCTCGTGCCGAAAATATCTCTAAAGCAGAGGCACAAAAAATGGCGATGGATGGTAAGGCGGTGGTTTGGATTGATGGCGGTCTGCATGCCACGGAAACAGTTGGAACACATCAATTGATCGAAACACTTTGGCAGTTGGTAAGCCGAAACGATGCGGAAACCTTGCGAATTTTGGATGAAGACATCATTTTGCTTGTAAATGCCAATCCGGATGGACAGGAATTAGTATCGAGCTGGTATATGAATAATCCGGATACCTTAAAAAGATCATACGCTCAACTTCCCAGGTTGTATCAGAAATATGCAGGTCATGATAATAACCGAGATTTTTACATGATGAACATGAAAGAATCCCAAAATATCAGCAAACAGCTCTATGTCGAATGGATGCCCCAAATCTTATACAATCATCATCAGGCCGGACCGGCAGGATCGGTAGTGGCGGGACCACCTTATAGGGATCCATTTAATTATTTATTTAATCCGTTGGTCATTACCGGAATCGACGCTGTTGGGGCTGCTATGATTAACAGATTAAATGTTGAGGGAAAACCAGGATACACGGAACGAGGCGGATCAGTTTTTTCTACCTGGTACAACGGCGGATTACGGACGACCTCCTATTTTCACAATATTATCGGTTTGTTAACTGAAATTATCGGTAGTCCAACACCTTCCTCTATACCATTAGTGCCATCACGACTTATCCCGAGCGGGAATACTCCTTTTCCGGTAATGCCCCAAAAATGGCAATTCCGGAAATCAATTGACTATTCAATATCCTTGAATTATGCGATTCTCGATTATGCAGCGAGAAACAAGGAACATCTGTTATTCAATATTTATAGCATGGGAAATAGTTCGATTGAGGCAGGCAGTCGCGACAATTGGAGCTCATCTCCAAAGCGCATTGAAGCTATTAACATGGCCTATAAAAACGATCAAAAAAATAGGAAGAGTACGGATTCAACAAATACATCAGCAAGGGAAAGGGTCGACACAATTCCTCAAAGATACTTTGATGCTGCATTTAAAGATCCAAAGCAACGCGATCCAAGGGGTTATGTTATCTCGGCCGACCAACCCGATTTCCCAACAGCAGTAAAATTTGTCAATGCCTTGATCCGATCGGGAATCTGTGTTCAAAAAGCAACGACTGCTTTTATGGTGGAGGGGAAGAATTATCCGGCAGGCTCATTTGTTATTAAAACCAATCAGGCCTTTCGTCCGCATGTTTTGGATATGTTTGAACCGCAGGATCACCCGAATGATTTTTTATATCCCGGCGGACCTCCTGTTAAACCGTATGATATGGCAGGTTGGACTCCGGCTTTTTCGATGGGAATTCAATTCAAAAGGATGTTGAATGCTTTTGATGGGCCATTTCAGCCGATACCGTATGGTGAGATCCAGTCGCCATCAGGGGATTTCCCAAAATCAGCATCGGTCTGCGGATATGTTATTGATTCGAGATGTAACAATTCATTTGTGGTGGTGAATGATCTACTTCATTCTGGAATTCCTGTTTATAGAACAAAAAATCAAACAGCCGGCAAGGCCGATTTTGGGCAGGGCTCATTTTTTGTTCCTGCCGGCAGCAAAGCCAAGCTCATGCTCGAAAAGGCCTCTTCAGATTTAGGTCTTCGGGTGATCGCAGTTTCCAAACGGCCGTTACTGGCAACCGGTAAGATTGCCCCATTGCGAATAGCACTTTGGGATATGTATGGCGGATCTATCTCATCCGGGTGGTTAAAGTGGATTCTGGAGCAACATCATTTCCCTTTCAAATCTATCTATGCGAAGGAAATTGATGAAGGAAGTCTGCGAAAGAAATTCGATGTAATTGTATTTGTCAGCGGAGCAATTCCCTCTGTAAATTCAACAGAATCTGCTTGGCCAAAGGATACCACGAAGATTACAGATATTCCGGTTGAATACAGATACCAATGGGGTAAAATTACAGCTGATACTTCTGTGGTGGAACTGAAAAAATTCATGGAATCAGGTGGAACTGTAATTACCATTGGGAGAAGTACAAATCTGGCCTACCATTTAAAGCTACCGGTAAAAAATGCCTTAGTAGAGATGGTCAAAGGGAAATCAGTACCGTTATCATCCGACAAATTTTTCATTCCCGGAAGCATTCTACGCATTAAAGTTGATTCAACATTGACATCAGGCTGGGGAATGGCCTCTGAGGCTGACGTTATCTTCGACTCCAGTCCGGTTTTTAGGATCATCCCGGAAGTCTCCGAACAAAGGAAAATCACACCCATAGCATGGTTCAACTCTTCACAACCGTTGCGAAGTGGTTGGGCCTACGGACAAGAGTATCTGCAAGACGGTGTGGCCGCCTTTGAAGCCAGAGTTGGTTCAGGAAAGTTATATGCCTTTGGACCTGAAATTACTTTCAGGGCTCAGACTTATAGTACTTTCAAGTTACTGTTTAATCAGCTTTATTCAGGGTACTAAGGGTTGATTGTGAACTCGCGGGTGTCAACTTTCTTACTTTCCAATGTTTCGTGGTTTACGATATAGTAATCAATTTTCCACTTGCCGAATACGTTGCCACTTGCATTGATAAATTGAATAAGAAATCCCGGAGGATAGAATCCATAAGGACCAAGCACTTGATGGGTACCATCCGGATAGGTAATTTCAAATTTACCCATCCAAAGAGGTATCCCGAATTTATCCATAAATGTATTTATCGGAGGACCTTCCATCCAGGTACCAAAAGCCTTATCACGATTGGCAAAATAACCATCGTCAGAGAGTTGTTTTTGAGACCAAGTATCACCTCGTTTTACGATCTTTAATACTTTGTCGTATTCTGTTTGATCATAGATGCCAATCCCAATATCCTTCACCTGCCAACCCGTTACTGCGGCCGGTGTAGCTTTCCCATAAGTAGTTTTGAATTCATTTGTTGCCACAAGTCGCGTTTCTTGTGTGTCACGATGAACAATAGACCACTCTATTTTCCAGTTTCCTTCTTTATAACTTCCCGTATTGATATTTATGTAAGTAAAACCGGGATGGTAGAAACCACCGGGACCCTGTTCAAAAGTCTTTCCATCCGGATAAGTGATCTTAACTTTATACATCCAAACGGGAGTTCCGTACTGATTGACATAGGTGCTGGTAGGAGGGCCATTCAGCCAAGCCGCAAATAGTTGATTTCCACGAAATTTCCCTGCCTGCGCACCGTTGTCATATAGCTCTTTGGCATCCCAAACGTTATTACGCTCTACAATGCGAAGCTGCTTGTCATAATTTTCGTCGGAGATAATTAGTCCAACTCCGCTGTCTACTAACTTCCAGCTTTGGGACTTTGCACTAAAAAAAATAACTAAAAAAAATAATACAAAGATAGATCTAGCCATTTGAACCTCCTTTGGTTTAAAATGAATTTTACGTGAACGAGTATGAATGAATAAAGGTAAATTTTTTTTATTAAAAAATTTAGCTGATTGTTTAACTCCTGTTGAACAATTCTTCTGCTTAATCGTTATCAAAGCATAGAGTCAGATTTGACAAGAAACTGTATTAATAGAGTCATATTGAAGAGAAATGATTATCTTGGTAGGCAATCAAATACCTTGGTTTAGAATAACGTAAGATACCGTATGGAATATAAATTAAAAGATTTGATAGATATCCCTTTAATCCAATCTTTACAAGACAAATTGAACGAAATTTATGCTTTCCCGTCAGCATTGATTGATTTGGAAGGCACTGTTCTA